>CAKZLA010000376.1 GCA_937124525.1 uncultured Desulfobacterium sp. | reverse complement strand
TGGAAACTGCTGCATTGAAATTTCCCTTGGGCGCTTTTTGCTAAGCGGCGAGGACGCCGATATCTTCTTTACCTATCGCACCCCCCAAACCGGGGCCACTTCCAAGGAAGCCCTGGCCAGGGTCAACCCCACGATTGCCAGGTTGAAACCCTTAAAGGACGGTAAGGTATACTCCCCTATGCGCCACTATTTTCAGTCGGGAGATCGGCTGGATGAAATATTGACAGACATTGCCGCCATTATTCACCCTTCCTGCTATCCGGAGCATAAATCTCAATTTTTCAGGGAGTTGCCCGATAAGGAACCAGGTAGTAAATCCAAAATAAGGTGATATGTCAATGCCTTGGAAAAAGCCCGCCCGCAGGGCACTAAGTTCATTCATCAAAATTAAGATCAAGAGCTTGTGCCTTGGCATTAATAAATACCCTGACTGGGGTGAAATCTTACTGCCGAATTTCAGACTGCTTTTTTTGTTTTTCCATGGCCAGTTCCAGGTAATACCGGCTTTGTTCATCACGAGGATTGTTGGCAAGGGCCTTGTTCAGGTAGGCAAGCGCCTTGTCCGTATTGCCCTGTAGATAATAGGCCGTCCCCAACTCACTGAGGATCACGCCATCGTTGGGGGAAAGGCGAAGTGCGGTGGATAGATTAAGGATGGCCTGGTCAGGCGCCCTGCGCCTCAGCTCCACCATCCCCAGATACTTGTAAGGTGCTGCCTTGCGTGGTGCCAACCCGATGGCATTGTTTAAGAACTGCGCTGCTTTATCCAGGGAGCCGGATTCGGCCATGAGCAGACCCAGGGCGGTCAGCGCCGCCTCATTGTTCGCATCGAGCCGGATTGCCGTGCGCAGACTGTCCGTGGCCGGCATTTTCTTTCCGCCGGCGATATGGGCCAGAGCCAGGTTATAATGATCAATGGCCGCGGCATGATCATCGGCCGTGATTTTTTTTTGAATGGCAGCGGCTTGAATCCCGGCACAGGCGGTTTTGAGATCCAGGCAATCAAAGATGTCATAGGAGGGCACCAGAACCCGCCGGCAATAGCTATCCACGATTTTCCGGTAACGCAGCTTCTCTTTTTTTTCAAGCCGGAGCCAGGGCACAGTCTTAAACATGGGCACATTGGCCGAGGCGGCGAACTCCACCAGATCCATCAGGCTGGCATTATCATTGCTGTGGTTTAAAAAGCGATTTGTATCCGCCGATAACCAACGTTTTCCGCCGATCATACGTTGGATATCCTCACTCTCCTGATACATGGTTCTGGGGGCTGAAAATTCAAGATAGGGCAGATTATCCGTATGCAGCGGACCGTTGCCGAAAATAGGTCTCAAATCTTCGGATATAATCAAATGGACAAGAAAATCAATTCCAGGGAAACTGACCAGAGTGGATTTTTTGGCATGGACCGCATTCTGCTTTGCCACATTCCAGTCCAATTTTTCGTGCTCGTCATTGAAGCCCAGCATGAGGTAATCCACAGGCCCCACTTTGATCAGGGCACTGTTTTGAAAAACAGCAGTAAAAGTTCGCCCCAACAGGGAAAATGTTTTTTTATCCATTTCATAGGCTTGAATCCACTGGCCGAAAAAGCCCTTGGGAGTCAAACGCTTCCTGGCCAATTGAAAAAATTCCAGGGTGTATAAGTTGGCCAGTCCCGCCATCCAGGGATTGGAAGGCTCGGAGATAATGACATCATAGGATTGCCGGGTCAGTGCCAGATGATTACGGCCGTCCTGAATCATCACATGGGTGCGCGGATCGTCCAGGCAGTTATTGTTCCAGGGAAAAAAATAGTTCCGGCAGGCGGTGACCACCGCTTGGTTGATCTCCAGTACATCCAGCCTTTCCACCGGATAGAGCAGGACCTCTCCGGCGGTCATACCGCTGGCAAGACCCAGCAGCATGACGCTTTTGGCGCCTGGATGGAAGAGCATGGGAATATGTGCGGAAAGCGTTTGCGTGGAACGGTCGCCATGGGAAGAAGCATCGGCCTTGCCACTGTTGAACATGGCGTATTCCACGGTTCCCATGCTGGTGGTCTCCCTTTCCACCGTGGTAAACCCGCCGGCGCTCTCCCCCTGGAAAACGACATCCAGCCCCTGGCGGTGACCGGCAATGCGCCGGGCCCCTTTCATCACAGCCTCTCCCCACCCCGTGCAGTCCAGGTCCGACTGGAGTGCACCAAAATCCCTGTACCATCCCCGTGAAAGCAGATCGGTGTGCCAGTTGGGGAAAAGAGTGATCACCAGGCATCCGATACCGATGAGCCCCGCAATGGTCAAGCCATGGGGGAAACCTTTGCGCCTTTTGACGCTCAGGAATAAGAGCACCAGACCTGACAAACAAAACTGCAATAAGATGACCAGACGTAACCCGTTCATTTTGCCCACCCATGGCACCAGCACAAACCCGGCAATGAATGAACCGGTCAGGGCACCCACGGTATTCAGGGCATAGGCCGTTCCCATACGACGCCCCATGTTGCCGATGGATTGTACATAAAGGCGGTTGACCAGCGGAAAGGCCGCCCCCAGGAGCAGGGTCGGTACCAGCAGCAGGCTGAACAGCACCAGGGACTGCATGAAAAGAAGATGGGAAAACCGGTCATGGTAAGTATGAATTAATTTGGCGAAAAAGAATTGGCCGTTACCCAGGAGTTGGCTTACGGCAAGTGCCATCATGGCTGCCGCCATCTGGGTACCGGCCAGTAAAACCAAGGCGTTGCGGGTTTTGTCGGCCAGGCGACCGAACAGGATACTGCCCAGGGCCAGGCCAATGATAAAGGTGGCCACCACAAGACTGAAACAATAGGTTGTCGGTCCGGCAATGAGCCCCAGCAAACGTGTCCATAACACCTCGTAAGCCATGGCACAGAACCCGGAAGCAACAAAGATCAGCACACCCCAGTGGACAAATTCTTCGTGGGTATTGCTGCATTCCGGCACCATGGCTTTGGCAAATTTTTTTTGGTGGGAACAAACCGTTGACATCCCATCGGCCGGCAGGAAACGTGAAAGCAGAATGCAGGACAGGCCGATCAATCCGTTGATGGAGGCAAACAGGGCCAGGGTCATGGAAACGCCCAGGGTTTTAATCAACACAAATCCGCACAGAATAACGCCCAGTGCAGCTCCGATGGTGTTCAGGCCGTAAAGCCATCCGGTGCGACTACCGATATGATCCAGACGCATGACGTAAAACCGGCACAGCACAGGAAGGGTGGCTCCCATGAGCGCCGTGGGCACGATCAAAATAAAAACAGAGCTGACAAAGGCCACAAGGGGATATGCCCAGGTATGATTCAGAAGCTGGTCATAAAAAAAGTGATAGAAAGGCTGAATGGCCCGGATAAGGAGCGGTACGAGCATGGCACACGAGCCAATACCGATTTCCATGACACCGTACAGGGTCAGCAGGGTTGCACGCCGGGTAAATCGGTCCACGATCCGGCCGGACAAATAGCTGCCCAGGGCCAATCCGCCCATGAACACGGAAAGCACAGTGGTCACGGCAAAGGGCGCACCGCCGATGATCTTATCGATCAGCCGCACCCAGATGACTTCATAGACGAGACCGGCGGCTCCAGAGAGAAAAAAGCAGCCGGCTATGAAAAGGTTCAGCATTTTTTTATCTTCAGGCCGTGTATTTGCGTCGTACATTCCATCCATATTCGGATGCAGACCCATCAATTGGATCTGCTCTGTTGTTGTATGGTTTCAAGATTGTCCTGGACGTCCATTGAAAAGGGATCGCCTCCCCGGCGGTTCCGGCGGTTGAAATAGAGGTATGTCAAAACTCCCAGTCCGATGGTACCGAGGCCGAACAGGGCCGTGACCGGACGGCTTTTGATCGAGAAAAAAATGATCCATAGATTCCCAGAGACAAAAAGCAGCGGGGTCAACGGATATCCGAAGGTCCGGTATGTTCCGCCGGGCAGGGGGGTGCGTTGCCGGATGCGCATCAAGCCAATGACCGCCAGCATGGCAAAGAGCGAAAGGGTAAAGCCGATATAGAGCAAAAGACTGTCAAATGAAGCTGAAACCACCATCATGACGGCGATGGCCGCTTGCAGGAAAATGGATTTGGCCGGTGTGCTGCGATGCGGGTCCAACCTGCCAAACATCTGAAAGAAGAGTCCATCCCTGGCCATGGCGTAATAAATTCTCGGCCCGGTCAGAATCATGGCGCTCAGCACGGACAACAACCCCAGGGCCACGGCACCGCTGAACAGTCGGCTAACGCCCCTGCCGAACAGGAAAGAGGCAGACTTGGCACCGATTTCCAGTACCCCCTCCATGGCTTCGGAAGGTAATGCATACAAGTATACAAGATTCAGCAGAACGTACAAAATCACCACAATGATGGTACCGGCCAGCAAAGCAATGGGAATATTTCGTTGGGGATTGACGATCTCAGCTCCCAGGTATGCGGCGGCGTTCCATCCGCTGTAAGAAAAGGAGACAAAAATCAGGGACACGGCAAACTTATCCGAAGACCAGACAGGGAATGCAGGGGCTGTAAAATGGTCCATGGAGCCGTTGCCCAATGCCAGACCAGCACCGATAAACACGACCACAAGAGCGATTTTAAACAGTGTCAATCCGTTCTGTACCCGGCTACCGACCTGCAGGCTGTGATAGTGGATCAGAGAAAAGAGCAGGATCACCCCCATGGCCGTCAGCGTCATGGGCGACAAGTTCACCAAAGGGATGCCGGCTACCTTAAAAACCATCCCCCCATTGCCCGCAGGGATTGAAAAGGCCTGAAAAAGGTAGGTGGCAAAGGCCATGGATGCCGCTGCAATGGGAGCGGAAAATCCCACGATCAAGGAGATCCAGCCGGAGAGAAACCCCACCGGTCGGCCCAGGGTCTCCTTTAGAAAAACGTATTCCCCGCCTGCCTTGGGAAAGCGTGCACCCAGTTCTCCGTAGCACAGGGCCCCGCACAGAGCAAACAATCCGCCGCAAACCCAGCACAAAACAAGGGTATGGGGATTTTTCAGCTCGGCCATGATAAACCCGGAGGTCGTGAAAATACCGGAACCGACCATGTTGGCAATGACCAGGGCCGTTGCCGAAAACAGCCCCAGTTCCCGTTTTAATCCATTGGACATTCTATCTCCATTCACAGCGGATTAGGCTGTACATCATCGAAAATATGTTACCTGAATTCTTGTTCAAAAAAACAAGAGCCTGATGAAAGGTGCCTGGGTTGCGGATTTCCCGCGTTAATTAGGCATTGCCATTACCAACAAAATTAATGGGCAACCCGCCCTCCATCAGACAAAAATTCACCCACATAAAGCAAATATTCAAAGGGCATTTTGCCGCTTCCTGTCTGATCCAGAATCGTTCCCAGAGTTCCGTGCATGATCTTTTCCTTTTCCGCATAACCGGCACTAAATACGATGGCCACGGGGGTGTCTGCAGCATAATGGGTCGACAGACCGTCGATGAACTTCTTAAACTCCGTACGCATGGTAAAGAGCACCATGGTGCTCTGATGAACGGCCATTTCCTCCACTGACCATCCCGATGCCAGGAGCACGGAATGGGAGTTTTTCCCTTCGGTGACACCGGCCTTGAGGGCGGCATTGGCAGCATTGAAACAACTGAGTCCCGGCACCACTTCGGTATTAAGGTCACGTAGTTCAGTCAGGGACCACGCACAGGGGCCGTAGACCAACGGGTCTCCGCTGTCCAGCATGGCAACGGTTTTGCCTTGGGCCACTGCCGCACGCACCATGGCGGCGAACTCTTCCTGTTTTTTATGATACTCTTCGCAGCTCATACGTTCCCGATTTTGGGTGTTTGGCTGAACCTTGGCACAGGGTTTTCCGTAAAAGGGAAAAAGGCGATGATAGCCGGTGACCACCTTTTTGCCGGACAAAGCGTCCTTGAATTTTTCTTTAAGCCGCTGGTGGGCAAAAACCAGGTCCGCCGATTTGATCACTGCAAGCCCCCGCAGGGTGATCAGATCAGGATCACCAGGCCCCACACCAACCAGATAGAACTTTCCCTTGCCGCTCTGTTTGGATGCCGAGGCAGGCTTGAATGCGGCCCAACCCAGGGCTTTGCCCACGTATACGATGGATCTTCGTCCATTGATTCCGGAAGTGTCGGCGGCAAAACCGCCCACCGTGCCCATGGTGATCGTTTCCTGGCCGACCATACCGGCATTGCCGACAACGGCCGCCGGCGTATTTGCAGGACAGGATGTTGAAAGACGCGCAAACAGCTCCTGCATGTTTCGGGGCATGAAAATAACCATGGTGGCCCTGTCATGTCCGGCCAATTGCTCAATGCTGTCCCGGCTTCCTTCTTTTTTGAACGGGGCCGTGAGTATCACTTCTCCCAGGCTGACCTGAAGAGCTGCATTGGCGGCGTTAAAGGCGCTGAGACCGGGAATGACAGTCGGCTCCAGATCCTTGAGTTCCTTCACGCTCCACATATCCGGCCCATAAATGGTGGGATCGCCGCCGCTGAGCAGGACCACATGCCTGCCTGCCTTTACCGCCTCCCTTACCATGGTGGCAAACTCAGCCTGTCTGCGATGGAATCCTTCGCAGTCCATTCCGTCTTTGCCTCTCTTTTCCTCCTGGCTAATCGCTTTGCAATCCCTGCCGTAATAGCGGAACAACACCCCATAACCATCCACCACCTTTTTCCCGGAAAAATCGACATATGGGGTACGTTTTTCTCTGGTTTTCGGGTTGCAGAACACCACATCCGCAGCGCGGATGGCCTCTGCCGCTCTCACAGTCAGAAGGTCGCCATCCCCGGGTCCGATGCCCACCACCTTGTAGCTTCCCGGCATTTTTCCCTGTTGGGCCTGGGCCAATCCACTTGACAACGTGAAGCCCAGGGTCATCAGGGATATCAGCACCAAGACCAATCCGCCGATCCAAATCCCTTTTCTTAATTTTTTGTCATGCATTTGATTTTCTCCAAATTTTTTTATATAAAAATTTCACCAAGAAACTGTAATTAAAGAACTTTATTTTTTCATTGTGGGCAGGACAGATCCCCAATATGGTCTGCCCGTGGAAGTTATATGAAAATCGCCTACTATAGCCGAAGACTCAAATTGACGCCAAAGGTCCGGTCCGTTGCCAGATACCCCCGGGAGTCGTAGTACTCCTCATCCAGAAGGTTTTTGATATAAAACTGCAACTGTGCGTTTTTTATGTGGTACTTCTCTTTGAACAGAGTATGTTCCACGGCAAAATTAAAAACGCTGTAGGCAGGATTGTCCACCTCTCTATAAGTATAAATTGGATCGCCATTTTCGTCTTCACCAATTTCTTCAGATTGCTCCTGTGTTTCCGTACCCTGATAGGAATAGTCCAGCTTCAGAGCGGTTTTCTCCCAAAGCTGGTAACTGAGTCCGGCGGTCACCCGATGTTCGGCTTCATCGTCCAGCTCCGTTTCACCTGCCGGTTCGTCACCTTGGTTGTCAAATTTCTGCCAGGCATAGCTCAGATAAAATGAAAGGTCATCAAACAAATGCCCCCCCATGTTGAGTTCAATCCCGTGGCGATAAACTTCCTCAAGGTTGATTTTATAATCGCTGTACCGCAGCTCACCGGCATTGCCGCCGGAATATTTTGCGTAACTTCTATTGGTGGCAATATAGTCCTTGATCTGATAAAAAGAGTAGTCAATCGTCATGGAAATATCCCTGTACAGACGCCGGTTAAGCACCAGATCGTAACCGATGCCATGTTCAGGATCCAGCCAGGCACCGGTCGGCCTGCCTTGGGGATTGTACTCGCCATGGGAATCCGGTGCATGCCAGATTTTGGAAACGCCCAGGGAAAGCGAGGTGTCCCGCAGCCAGTCTGCCATCTGGTCCATTTTCAAGGTGGTATAGGACTTGGGTACCCATTCGTTCCAGGTTCGTTCGATCCACTCTCCGCGGTTGGGAATACCATTGGTCTGGCTGTTGCTGACCCATATATGGACATCCTCATTTCTCAAGCCTAACTTCACATCCAGAAAAGAGGTAATGTCCCACTGGTGCTGGATATAAGTGCCCTTTTTCCTGATCCGTTCATCCAGATCATCTCCATCGTACAGCCTTGCCAGCTCGAAACCGATGGTGGTCTCATGATTTTCAGACCATTGGTAGAGATCCTGAATTCTTCCCCCCTCCTGCTGCCACTTTGTCTTCCAATAGGTCCGTTCCGTTCCAAGGGAATGATCGTCATCATCAATCCAGACGTCATAGTCCCGGTGGCGGTTTTCCATGCTTTTGTAAGCACCTGCACTCAGACGTCCCATGGGCAGATTCTGAAAATAGTTCAGCTTGTAGGACCACGCTTCTTTATCCCAGGTGGGGTCCTGATAGGGCTCCCATGAGGAATCCGTTACCTCCGGATAGCTGGAATCGTAATCCTCCCCCGTGTTGTTCACGACAACCTGCCGATCAATCTCGGAATTTGAAGCAGTTACATTAACATAACCATCAAAGGGCAGAAGCAGTCCCAGGCTGCCCGAATAGGTTTCGATATCGGTTTCGTTGTAGCGCAGATAACCGTCGGTGCTCTGTTTTTGGGCGCTGACGGCATAGGTCACCATATCCACGGCCCCATCCAGGTTCAACTTGTGATTCTGGGTATTATAGGAACTGTAACTGCTGCTCAGACTGGCCTCCGGCACCAAGGTATCACGGCGGTGGGGGGGCTGGGTGACGATGTTGACCGCACCACCGATGCTCTTGCTGTCGTAAAGGGATGAATGGGGGCCGGCGATGATTTCAATTTTTTCAATGGGCAGGGCGGAGAGCAGGCTGTAGTCCACAATATGTGAACCTTTGCGGCCGCCGGTTTTTTGGACAGTCAGCCCGTCAACGGCCATGACAAAACGTCCGCTGGAAAAGCCGCGCATGTTCATGGTATCGCTGTCTGGCACCAGGTCAGTACTTCCTCGAAAATCGAAAATAGCCTGGGTTTTGAGCAAATCCTGGAT
Source organism: uncultured Desulfobacterium sp. (assembly GCA_937124525.1). Next base: position 18,034 of record CAKZLA010000376.1, on the reverse strand, counting down.
ATTGTTTTTATCACCAACGATGGAAAAATCATCGAATTGAATGGTGGTTTTACCGGGGTTGACCGTAATCCCCTCTGCGCCACTTTCTTCCTTAACCACCACATCTTTTAGCTTATGGATCTTCCCGTCTTCAATTTCTGAGGACGTGACCGGCTGGGAACCGATTTTTTCATCTTGAGCGTGGACGGGCACGACGAGGATGCTCATCATAAAGAATCCCAGTGCTACCACCGACGCATAAATTCGTTTCATCTTTTTCCTCCTTTTCAACTTTTGCAGCAACATGTTAACGACTGAACAATCCAGCATCTGCATTGACAATGGAGGCGTTTTGAAGTAAAAAAAGAGAAGCAGCCCCGCTTGCCGGGATTGTGAACCTGAAGGCAGCCAAAACGTCCTGGCCGGGATGCGGCTGCCTTTTTTCATCACCTAAAGTTTGTTATCAAATAGTTAATTTATATTTCAATTCTGAGCTATTAATCATTGTTTGCCCATCTGAAAGCCTCTCCCCTCCTCCAAAAAAAAAACCACGAAAACAGAGGTAGTCCCTGCCTTCGTGGCTGATTTCTTTAATATTTCTGGCCCTTTGGTTTGATACTTCTGGCCTTTTTAGATCAGGATAAGGATGCGGCCTTCATTGCCGATGAGTTCATAAACAGGACCGAAGGCATTCGGCCCCGGACTTTCCTTTCCCCTAAAAAAACCAGAATAAGGCTGTGCCAACCACGCGGCAATACCTATCTTTTTTGTCCAGGCAGGTTTTCTGACTTTCGGTTCAGCCTAATTGCCGCACCTTCCCAGCCTTTCAGCCAGTGGTATTCTGCAGCGTTCGTCTCCGATTACAGCGGCGGGTCCGTCCCCGATTTTCACAGGGTTCCCTCTTCAGCTCCATGAGCACCTAAACTTTGTTGGTATAATTTAAAAAAAAAGGGTTTGTCAATAAAAAACTATTGTCCTCCATAAAAAAATCGTTGACACCGACTGTATCCCCCATTAACCTATGGCCCATTTGGTCCGGGAAATATCTCCCAGAAAAATGATGCCCGACCCCAGACAGGACCATCAGACAGAACTTAGGCAAATTTAAGAGGATCTTTATGTCCGGTTTCCGTCAGTATCAGTTTTCTCTTTTCAGGAGATTTTGGATATTTTGCTTCCTGATAATGGCGGCCGGGTGCACCACAGCAGGGCCGGACTATGAAAGTCCCGGCCTTGTGCCCCAGGGGCCATGGCACTCCCCCATGATCCAGGGATTGGCCCTGGAACAGGCCGACCCTGAACGCTTGGCCCGATGGTGGCAGATTTTCGGCGACCCGATTCTGTCCGATCTCATCGACCAGGCTATCCTTGACAACCTGGACTTACGCCTGGCCCTGGCGCGCGTTACCCAGTACCGGGCCCTGCGGAAAATCGAGGGGGCGGACACACGACCAACCCTGGATACCAGCGGCAGTGCTGCCTGGACCGGGACCAGCAACGAGAAAGGAAAGGGCACCACCGATACCGCCTACACCGCCGGGCTCGCCGCAGGCTGGGAGATAGACCTGTTCGGCCGGATTCGGCGCTCCATGGAGGCCGCGGACGCCGACCTTGCCGCCCAGCAGGAGGCTTTGCGGGACGTCCTCATTTCCCTTGCAGCCGACCTGGCCCAAAGCTACATTGAGGTAAGGACCAGTCAGGCTCGCCTGGCGGTGGTCAGGGAAAGCATCTCCTCCCAGACCGAATCCCGGCAGCTAACCTTATGGAGATACCAGGCCGGGCTGACCGACGAGCTGGCCGTACGACAGGCCTCCTACAATCTGGAAAGCGCAAAATCCAAAATACCCGGCCTTGAGAACAGCCTTTCGGCAGCCATGAACAAGGTGGCCGTGCTCACGGGGAAGCGGCCGGGCCACCTTCACACCCTTCTCAGTGAGGTTGTTTCCCTTCCGGAACTTTCCCCCACCGTTGCCGTTGGCCTGCCTGCCGATGCCATCAGGCGGCGGCCGGACATCCGGGAGGCGGAAAACGAACTCATGGCCCAGACCGCCCGGGTGGGCGTGGCCACGGCCGACCTTTATCCCAAGCTCTCCCTTGCCGGCTCCATCGGAGTGGAAGGGATCTCCCCGGGCAGACTTGCAGGCAACATCGCCGACCCTTCTCACTGGCTGCGCAAGATCATGGCCTCTGTCTCCTGGAACCTCTTTGACGCCGGTGCAATTAAAAAGAAGATCCTTGTCCAGTCCTCCCTTCAAAAACAGGCCCTGATCCGGTATGAGTCCGCCATTCTGAATGCGGTGGAAGAGGTGGAGAATTGCCTGGTTAAATATGCCAACGAGCAGACCCGGTATGACATCCTGGTCCGGGCCGTGGCAGAGGCGGAACAGGCAGAACGGCTCGCCCGGAAAAAATACCTCTCAGGCCTGACGGATTTCACCGCCGTGCTCGAGTCCCAGCGCACCCAACTTTCCTTCAGGAATGACTTGTCCGAAAGCCGGGGGACCATGGTGTCTAACCTCATTCTGCTGTACAAGGCCCTTGGCGGGGGATGGGGGCCCATTGAAACCTTAAACGATCGGAAACTCCCATGACGTCACAAAATTCCTCCCCCCCTGAAACCTTTGCTGCCGATATTACCACCACCCTTCAATCGGCATCCGGGAAACGGGGGAAAAAAGTTTTCCTGACCCTTGTTCTGATCTTTCTTCTTCTGGGGGCAGGTTACTATGTCAAGATATTTAAAAAACAGGAGGATGCTGTTTTACCTGCCGTCTCCTTTAAAACAGTGTCTGCTGCCGTCAAGGACATTGTCGTGACCGTTACCGCCACCGGCACCCTGGAACCCACCAACCAGGTGGAGGTGGGAAGTGAGCTTTCCGGCACCATCAGGGAGGTGCTGGTGGATTACAACGACAATGTCCGTGTGGGCCAGATCCTGGCACGTCTGGACGTGACGGAGCGCCTGGCCCAGGTACGGCAGAAGAAGGCTGCCCTGGCTGCTGCCAAAGCCTCCGTTCTCCAGGCCGAGGCCACCGTGGAGGAGACTCGACTTACGCTGGAGAACCTGGAAAAGGTCCATGCACTGAGCCAGGGCAAAGTCCCTTCTAAAACTGACATGGACGTGGCAAGGGCGGCCCATGCCAGGTCCCTTGCCAACAAGGCCAGTGCCGAGGCCGGCGTGGCAGAGGTCCGGGCCACTCTGGACATCAGCGTCACTGAGTTGTCCAAGGCGGATATTATCTCCCCTGTGAACGGCGTGGTCCTGACCCGCAACGTTGAAGAGGGCCAGACCGTTGCCGCCTCCCTTTCGGCACCGGTTCTCTTTCTGCTGGCCGAGGACCTAACCCAAATGGAACTCCACGTGGATGTGGATGAAGCAGACATCGGTCAGGTCAGGGACGGACAGGAGGCAAGCTTCACTGTGGATGCCTATCCTGACAGGAAATTTGCCGCTCGCATCCGCCAGGTTCGGTACAACGCCACCACCACGGACGGGGTGGTGACCTACGAAACAGTTCTCACGGTGGACAACCATGACCTTTCCCTGCGGCCCGGCATGACCGCCACCGCAGATATTGCGGTTAGCCGGGCGGTCCAGGCCCTGACGGTTCCGGCAGCCGCCCTTCGCTTCACTCCGTCCGCTTCCGGTGCAAAGGACCGGAAACCGTCGATTCTATCAGCCCTGATGCCGGGGTCGTCCAGGCGCAGGCCGCCCCGTAAGCCCAAACAGGTCGTCGTCACAGGCAGGGGCGAGGGCAGGAAGACCCTCTGGATCCTGGGAAAAGATGACCAGCCAAGGCCCGTACCGGTCAAGGCCGGACTTACGGACGGGGTGGATACCCAGATTCTTGACGGCAGGATCAAGCCGGGCACCCGGATCATTCTTTCGGCCCAGGGAAAGCGGGGAAGTTGAAGCCATGGCTGAACAAGACGCTCCCCTGATTTCCCTTGAAAAGGTCACCAAAGCCTACGGCGCGGGTCAGGCCCGGATTTTTGCCCTGTGCGGCATTGACCTGACCATTGCACCGGGACAGTTCATCTCGGTTATGGGACCGTCCGGCTCCGGCAAGTCCACCTGCATGAACATCCTGGGGTGTCTTGACAGCCCCACCTCGGGCCGGTACCGGTTCGGAGGCGTGGAGGTCAGCGGGCTGCCCCGGAAAAAACTGGCCGCCCTGAGGAGGTTTTATCTGGGCTTCGTGTTTCAAGGCTTTAACCTGCTCAGTCGGACCACTGCCCTGGAGAACGTTGAGCTGCCATTGATGTACCGGGGGATCCCCGCCGGAAAGCGGCGGGCCATGGCCCTTCAGGCCCTGGAACAGGTGGGGCTTGAAGGAAGGGCATCCCACACCCCGGCTGAACTCTCCGGAGGTCAGCAGCAGCGGGTGGCCATTGCCAGGGCCATTGCCACCCATCCCGCCGTGCTTTTTGCGGATGAGCCCACCGGGAACCTGGACTCCGCCCGGAGCCACGAGATCATGGGGCTTTTAAAGGAACTCAACCAGACCCGGAAGATCACCGTGGTCATGGTCACCCACGAGGCGGAAATGGCCGCCTACTCGGACCGCATCGTCAGGTTTCTGGACGGACGGGTGGAAGGAGAAAGCCCAGGAATGGATGAACCTGCGGCGGAATCTACCAATACCGCCGAACCCATGGAGACGGCCCCATGATCTGGAACACATTTCGTTTAGCCCTGCGGGACATCCGACGCAACGTGCTGCGGTCGGTCCTGACCATCCTCGGAATCATCATCGGGGTGGGTGCCGTTATCACGCTTGTGACCATCGGTAACGGTACCACGGCTCAGGTCACCAACCAGATTGCGGCCATGGGCACCAACGTGCTCATGATCACGCCCGGCAAGCGCCACGGTCCGGGCGGATCAGCTGGCGCACCCAACTTTACCCTGAGTGATGCCACGGCCATGCAAAGAGAGATTCCAGAACTCACTGGCGTGGCACCGGCGGTCACCCGGAATGCCGTTGCCGTGGTGGGAAACCAGAACTGGAGCACCAGTATCACGGGCAGCACCAACGATTTTTTTTCGGTGAGAAACTGGGTCCTCAAGGCCGGGCGCAGCTTTTCCCAAAGCGAACTCAGCGCGGGCCGGGCCGTATGCGTGGTGGGCGATACCGTCAGCACCAACTTGTTCCCCGGTCAGGACCCTGTGGGACGCAAGCTGCGCCTGGGTACAGTCTCCTGCCAGGTGGTGGGGCAGCTTGCCCCCAAGGGCCAGTCCACCATGGGCCGGGACCAGGACGACATCGTGGTCATGCCCTTAAAGGCGGTCCAGCGCAGGTTCGCCGGGAACAGGGAGATTGCCGTGATCCAGGTGGCGGTGGCCGATGGGGTCTCCACCTCAGATACCGCCACGGTCATCGCCGACATGCTCAGAAAGCGGCGTCACATCGCCGACAACGAGGAGGACGACTTCAGGATCATGGACACCAAGGAGCTGGCTGCCATGCTCACCTCCACCACCAAGACCATGACCGCCCTGCTCGGGGCCGTAGCTGCGGTGAGCCTGCTTGTGGGCGGTATCGGCATCATGAACATCATGCTGGTCTCGGTCACGGAACGGACCCGGGAGATCGGCATCCGCCTGGCCATCGGTGCCTACGAGCACGAGGTACTCTTACAGTTCCTGGTGGAGTCCATGGTCCTTTCTTCCCTTGGCGGCATCATCGGCATCGTTTTGGCCCTGGTGGCCTCCTTTGCCACGAGCCGCGCCCTTTCCATCCCCTTTGTTCCGGACCTTTCCATCATCTTCATTGCCTTTCTCTTCTCAGCCGCCGTGGGCGTGGTGTTCGGCTATTTCCCGGCCCTGAAGGCGGCCCGAATGGATCCCATCGACGCCCTGCGGCATGAGTAGGGGATTCATCAATTTTGAAGGCAATGGCGGCACAACCGCAGCATATTTTGTTTGATCAAATCCTCTAGTCGATCGTAAGTACCCATACATATGTTTTTCAGTATTCCATGGATATATATCGTTGATATCTCTGGGTTTTATTTTGAGGAATAGTAAATATTCGGTCAGCACCCCATCTTCACCTGTTTTGGTCTGCTCACATAGCATTAGTATGCTACGCAGCCCCAAACAGGCGAATATGGGGCACTGTCCAAACATTTACATAAGCAAACCGAATATTTACGAGGAATATATGCTCGGGTACTTATCAATAGAGTGTACCCTTTTTAGATTATCCCTGGGGAAAGAGCCTGCTAAATACCTCGTCCTCAAACCCTCTTTAAGAATTGCGAGGGAAAGAATACTGCAAAAAGGGTACGCTCTTTCCATTTTATTGATTATTAAATCAATATGTTGGAAAAAGTCCACCCGCAGGGCGCTAATTCATTAAAAATATTTTTTCTGTGGAGTGCGGTGGATGAAGAAGAGGTTCGTTGGAATTTTTCAACCACCCATACACCCCAAGCCTTCCGATGGATTGTACGTAAAGGCGATTGACCAGGAGCAGGGTCGGTAGCAGCAGCAGGCTGAACAGTACCAGAGACTGCATGAAAAGACCGCGCCTTTTCCATCCCCTTTGTTCTGGACCTTTCCATCATCTTCATTGCCTTTCTCTTCTTGGCTGCCGTGGGCGTGGTATTCGGATATTTCCCGGCCCTGAAGGCGGCCCGAATGGATACCATCGACGCCTTGCGGCATGACTATGTATCCATTTTCTGTTGAGTATGACAATATATATCGTCTTCTTAATCCTACCTAATCAGAATTTAATTCTGCCCAGTCTATGCAAAAAAGAATTAAATAGTTCTATTTTAGAATGATATTAAAATAATTGTTGACAATTAAAGAATCATATGATTCAAAATATATTTATGAACTCTTCGCTTCATTTCATTGGAAAGAACATACGGTTCTTTCGCAGATCGAGAAACTGGACCCTTGCCGCTCTTGCATCGAAAATCGGTATTCAGGAGGGGCCCCTTGGGAGAATTGAAAGAGGAGTCAATCTGCCCTCTGCCGCTGTCATTTACAATCTGACACAGGCCCTTGAAATTCCGGCGGATGCCCTTTTTGCCCGGGATCTGGCCCAGGCCCGCGCAGCTTATACCGATGCTGACACCATGCTTGTCAGCATTGATCCCGACGCCCGGATTCCCCAGAAATCTCTTTTATCCGCCTGCCATGACATCATGACTGCCTTCCACGCCCTGGAAGATATTCTCGGAGTCCAGAAGCATGCCTTTATACCGCTTTCCGTCCCCTTTGAACCGGATTATCCCGGCATGGACTCTCTGGCCGAAAGGATGAGAATCTACCTGGGTACAGGGGATGCCGTGGTATTCGATTACCTGGAGCTATTGGAAAATTTCGGTCTAAGAATCATTCTATTTCCCTTCCCCCCCAACACTTCCGAATTCGAAGCCCTCTCCTTTTACGAACCCGTACATCACAATGCCTTTTTTTTCATAAACACCCGGAACAACCCTGAAAAGCAGCTTTTCTCCCTGGCACGGGAACTGGGGAAAATCCTGATTTTCAACCAGACTTCTGGCCGGAAAACCCCTCTGTTCACTCCAATAGAAACAGAGAATGAAAACCGCCCCATCACCGAAGCCAGGGCGGCAAAACGCTTTGCCGCAAGCTTTCTCATGCCCGAAACCGCCGTCCGGGCCACAGTGACCCAGCTGGGCGTTTCAAAAAACACCTGGTCCTGGGAACTTCTGCTGCGCATCAAACACCGGTTCGGCGTCTCCGCCGAAGCCTTTCTCTACCGCCTGGCCGAACTGGACCTGATCTCTCAGAAGCTGACAGACCAGCTCCAGGCCAGGATAAAGGAGCACTACAGCCAGACCGGATTTACCGAACCGGATTCCTCCCGGAGGATACTCAATGCCAATGGCAGGTTTTTTGATTTGCTGTTGACGGCAAGCAAAGTAGACTCTGCCCGGCAGGAGGTCTCCCAAATTCAACAAATGGTTCAACAAAAAAAAATATCAGGATCTAAAGGATAAAAATCTGTTTCACTGTTTTCTTTAATCATTTGCTTCAAACCCACAATGTTTTTGAGAAAAAAAGGAACATCCTGAATATGTGTAAACAAAAATTATTGGCTCATGTAAGACAAGATGTCTCCCAAAATTGGATCATTCACGATCTTAACGATCACCTCAGGGATGTTGCAAAAATAGCAAAAAAAGCTGCAGAAAACTTTTCAGGTGAAGACTGGGTGGAGGTCGCAGCACTTATCCATGACATGGGAAAAGGTTCTGAAGCATTTCAGAATAAAATTAAGTTACAAAGCGGGTATGATCCGGAGGCCCATATAAAAGACGGAGAGGGGCGAGCACCTCACTCGACACATGGAGCGGCCTGGGCATACAAAGAATGGGGACCGCAAATCGGAAAAGTTCTTGCGTATTTAATTGCCGGGCATCATGGGGGGCTGCCGGACTGGATGCATACCATAGGAACCGGCGGAAGCCTTGAATTCCGCTTAAAACCGGATGAAATTGCAAAACTTCCTGCACTCTCTGATGAGTTCATCACAGAGGTTACAGATAACCTTAAAATGCCGGAAGCTGTACCTGAATTTATTTCAGAAGGAGAGTATGCGCATTTTCACTTCTGGATAAGAATACTTTACTCCTGCCTTGTTGATGCGGACTTTCTCGATACGGAACGATTCATGGACCCTGGAAAATTTGACAACCGGGGAAAATATAGTTCGATAAAGGCCTTAAAAAAGTTATTTGATACCCATATGGATTCTTTAACGGAGGAAGCACCGGGAACCCCAGTCAACAGGATACGGGCGGCTATACTATCTCAATGCAGGAAACAGGCAGATGAAGAGCCTGGCTTGTTCTCCCTTACGGTTCCCACTGGCGGAGGAAAGACACTTTCTTCAATGGCATTTGCTTTGAAGCATGCCGTCAGGCATAACAAAAATCGGATCATTATGGTAATACCCTACACCAGTATCATTGAGCAGACTTCGAAAATATATAAAAAAATTTTCCATGATGAAAATGTAATTGAACATCACAGTTCCCTTGACCCTGACAAGGAAACACTTCAAAGCCGTCTGGCCACCGAGAACTGGGATGCCCCGATTATTGTCACCACCAGTGTACAGTTTTTTGAATCCCTCTTTGCTGCAAAATCTTCAGCATGCCGCAAATTGCATAATATTGTGAACAGCGTGGTCATTATTGATGAGGTTCAGATGCTGCCGACGGATTATCTCAAACCCGTTCTATACAGCATTAAAGGTCTGACAAGCTATTTCAAGGCATCCATGGTGCTTTGTACCGCAACACAGCCGGCAATTACATCTAAAATCTTCCAAAAAGAAAATGGAGAATATTATGCCATCCTGGAAAAAGAAAAATGCCGTGAAATAATGACATCACCAACTCCTGAAGAACTTACAAATCAGCTTCAGCGTGTTGAGGTTGAACAATTGGGCCGATTCCCACAATGGAGTTCTCTGGCTGAAGAACTTGAGAAATATGATCAGGTATTGTGCATTGTAAATACCCGGAAGGACTGCAGTGAACTATATGAGCAGATGCCTAAAAATACCATTCATCTGTCGGCCAATATGTGTGGCCTACATAGAAGTGACTGCATTGAACGGATCAAAAGAAAGCTTGATGCAAAAAAACCGGTTCGTGTCGTCAGCACCCAGTTGGTTGAAGCTGGGGTGGATTTTGACTTTCCGGTGGTATTTCGGGCAATGGCAGGCTTTGATTCAATTGCCCAGGCAGCCGGCCGTTGTAACCGCGAAGGGAAATTAAAGGACAATGAGGGCTACCCCATAAATGGCAAAGTTTTTGTTTTTGAACCGCCAAAACCAGCCCCTGTGGGAATGCTGCGCAAGGGAGAACAGGCCGGAAAAACCATACTTTCAGTTGATACTGAGGGGTGTAAAAAACTCAATCCTCAAACCTTCACAAAGTATTTCAAGCTATATTTCTCAAGCCTGAACAGTTTTGACAAACAGGATATGGAAGCGCTTTTGGTCAAAGATGCTTCTGATTTTAATTTCCAGTTTCGTACAGCTGCGCAGAAATTTAACTTGATTGATGATCAGCGGCAAGTTTCGGTAGTGGTTTGGTATGAAAAAGAAAAAATACAAAAAATAATTGAGGTATTGCGTTATAAGGGACCGAGCCGCAATCTGATGCGGAGGCTGCAGCGGCATACGGTTTCAATCCCGGAAAATGCCTTTAATGAGGTCAGGGAATCATTTGAAGTGGTTCAGGGAATATGGTGTCAGAATGCAGATACACTATATGATTCTGTACTGGGATTTGTAGGGTATGACGGAGATATTCCGATCATTTAAAATCGTTGCATTACAATATAACCGCCACGGGCGGACCGGGATTTGAGACCCGGACTCGCCCACAACAAAGCATGAAAGTGATGTTAGGTATGCCTACACTTTCTTATAAAAAGGAGTGGCCGATGAACAAAAGTGAAAAGCGGTTCTGCCTTGAGGTATGGGGCGATTACGCCTGTTTCACCCGCCCTGAAATGAAGGTGGAGCGGGTGAGCTATGACGTAATAACCCCATCAGCTTCAAGGGCCATATTTGAAGCAATTTTCTGGAAACCGGCAATCAAATGGCATATCCGGGAAATTGAGGTGCTTGCACCGATCAAGAATATCTCTATACGGAGAAATGAGGTTGGATCTACTGCTGGAAAGGGGAAAAAAGACCAGATATTCATAGAGGATAATCGCCTTCAGCGGGCGGGGCTTCTCTTGAGAGATGTCAGATATCGGCTTCATGCCTGGATGGAATACATCCCTGTAAATAAACGAAAGGGCAATTTCAAAGCGGTTTCTGAAATTCTATGGGACAATGAAGAGACTGAAGATTTAAAAGACGCGCTTGAAGCTTGTGAATCAAAAAAAGATGAAAACCCCGGCAAATACCTTGCAATGTTTGAACGAAGGGTGAAAAAAGGGCAGTGTTTCAATCAGCCCTATCTTGGCTGCCGGGAATTTTCGGCAAACTTTGAACTTGTAGAAGATCTATCCTCTTATGCGAATGGATATCTGCCGATTCAGGAAAACCGCGATCTTGGATTCATGCTCTACGACCTTGATTTTTCAGACCCCAATGACATCCGGCCGGCTTTTTTTCGGGCAGAAATGAATAACGGAAAAATCGTTGTCCCTGAATGGAATAGTGAAGAGGTGCGAAAATGATTCTTCAGGCACTTTATGACTACTATGAACGCAAAGCCAAGCTGGGAGAGATAGCTCCTGTCGGCTGGATAAAAAAGGAAATTGGCTATCTTATCGAAATAAATGAAAATGGCGAGTGCATGGACATTTCATCTTTGATTGAATTCGATGAAAAAACTCAAAAATTTTCCGGAAAATTCACAATCGTTCCCTGTATCGGAAAGCAGGCTTTAAAACATACGAATAGCGGTAATGATACGAATTTTCTTTGGGATAATGCCGCGTTTGTTTTAGGAAGATATCCAGCCGACTCAACCGAGAAAACAATCAAAAAGAAAATCGGAAGTAGAAACAGCTTTTATGAATTAACAAAAAAATTTAATGAAAAAGCAAAGATAAAAGAAATTTCCGCTGTGGTGAGTTTTCTTGATAAATTACAAGATGAAGCCTCAAATGCAGATATAATGAACTTCATTGTTGAAAAACTCACAAAAAATGAAATTTCAAGCCTTAATGATCAACTCTTAAAAATTTCAGAAAAAATCGAACAGCTCAAAAAAGAAAAAGCTGATAAAAAAACTCTAACTATCCATAAGAAATTAGAAAAACAGCTAACAAAAGAACTTAACACCAGAAAGAAAACTTATACGGGTTTTTTAAATGGCGAAAGCAGTCCTGCAATTTCTTTTCGGATATATGGGCAGCATCAAATGATTCTTGGGCTCCCGGAGGTAAAGAAAATTTATCCTGATTTCTTTTTCCCTGAAGAGGAACACGATGAGAACATGAGACGTTGTCTTATCACTGGAGAATTAGAAAAAATCGAACCAAAACATCTTGTAATAAAGGGAGTAACTGGAGCACAGCCTTCAGGCTCTGCAATCATATCGTTTAACAACGAAGCATTGTGTTCTTATGGGTTTAGGAGCAGCAGTAGGGGTGAAGGACGGGAAGGTTTAAATGCACAGGTTGGAAGGTCTGCTGCTACAAAATATGTGCAGGCAATAAATAATCTTCTATCCAGTGAAACGAATAGCATAGACGTTGGAGGAACGTCATTTCTTTTTTGGACTGAAAAAGAAACCGATATAGGTATCGAAAAAATCACGAAACCAATACTTGCCCCTCCCAAAGACAGCCCAGATTCATGCACGAGAGCGGTTAGACAGCTATACGAAAGTATTAATAGTGGTAGATTGACACTTGAGGAGTCTAAACGTTTTTATATTTTAGGACTCTCGGCACCCAGCAAAGCTAGGATAACAGTTCGCCATTGGCAAAATGGTACCGTCGGAGATTTTGCAAGAAATATAAAACAGCACTTTGATGATTTAGAAATTATTCATAGCAATGCAGATCACGTATATGACTCCTTATCTGCCTTATTAGCATCATCCTCGAGATCTGCTGGCAAGAAAAAAGAGCCACACCACATTTGGTATAAAAAAATGCGTTATGATGTGCCTCCGAACTTAGCCGAAAATGTAATCAACTCAATTTTGAAAAATAAACCTTATCCCCAAACGCTGCTTCATTCTGTTATTCGAAGAATTAGAGCAGAACAAAATAAAAAAATTAACGATAGATCTATACCTAATGTTACCAGGATACGGGCAGCAATAATTAAAGCCTGCATCAACAGATTTAATAGATTCCACCATAAAAAAGAGGAGGAGATCACTGTGGCTCTTGATAAAACGAACAAAAATCCAGCCTATCTTTTAGGACGGCTCTTCGCAGTCCTTGAGAGGGTGCAATGGAAAGCACTGAAGATTGAAACTATCAGAGAGAGATACTACGGCGCTTTTTCCAGCACTCCTGTCACTGTTTATCCACAGTTAATGAAATTAAAGAACCACCACCTTGCAAAGATGGATTCCGGAAAGAATTTTTTTGAAAATCTTATCGGTGAAATTGTGGACGGACTGGACGGAAGCGGAATTATTCCTCGTCAATTTTCCCTTGAAGAGCAGGGAAGATTTGCAGTTGGCTATTACCATCAGCGACAAGATTTAAAGTTCAAAGGAACAGATACAAAAAATAATATCGATAAATCAGAGGAGAACACCAATGACTAATCCAGTTAAAAACCGGTATGATTTTATCCTTTTCTTTGATGTACAGGATGGGAATCCCAATGGAGATCCCGATGCAGGTAATCTCCCCCGGATCGATGCTGAAACTGGGAAAGGGCTTGTCACAGATGTCTGCCTCAAACGGAAAGTCCGTAATTATGTGCAGTTAAGGCAAAGCGACAAAAAAGGGTATGACATCTTTATTAAAGAAAAAGCAATCCTGAACAATAGTATTGCAGAAGCGCGACAAGATGAGAGGGTGCAATCGATAGAAAATGCAGCGGCTCAAACAGCCGAAGCCCGTGACATTATGTGTGAAAAATTCTTTGATGTACGGACCTTTGGTGCGGTAATGAGTACCGGTGAGAATGCGGGTCAGGTGCGTGGCCCAGTTCAATTTACCTTTGGCCGTTCTGTCGATCCGATTGTGGCACTTGAACATAGTATAACCCGGATGGCTGTGGCCACTGAAGCAGAAGCGAAAAGCCAGAGTGGCGACAACCGTACAATGGGGCGTAAATATACGGTGCCGTATGGTCTATACCGTGCCCATGGATTCATTTCCGCAAATCTGGCAAATGATACAAAATTTTCAGAAGATGATTTAAAACTTTTCTGGGAATCCTTACAGAATATGTTTGACCATGATCACTCTGCCGCCCGTGGTTTAATGGCCATGAGAAAGCTTGTGATATTTAAACATAGCTCAGCCCTTGGAAATGCTCCGGCCCATAAATTATTTGAAATGGTTCCGAATCCTACACTGAAAGATGCGCAAAAACCACCAAGGCAGTTTTCGGACTACCAGGATATTATCATTCCCTCTGAGGATCAATTACCTGCGAATGTAACAGTAGAGGTGATTGAATAAATTTGAATACCTGAAAGTTGTCCGCTATTTTCAGACAATCAAACAACCGACTGGTTTTGAATGATATAACCAAAAAAAGGCCCCACAATGCTTAGTTTCTTAAAAAATTTAGACAAAGATCTGCAAAAAGCCCTGATGACCCAGCTACGCAACCTGTGGACCCACACCTCCACAGCCATTGAGGGCAATACCCTGACTCTGGGGGAAACTGCTTTTGTACTGGAAGAGGGGCTGACAGTTTCCGGCAAGCCTCTGAAAGACCATGAGGAGGTGGTGGGCCATGCCAGGGCCATTGACCTGGTCTATAACCTGGTTGAAGGCGGCGGTGTTTTCACCGAGGAGCAATTGTTCTCTCTTCACAGGGCCGTTCAGGTTCAACAGGTCGTTGACGTCTACAAGCCCGTGGGGGAATGGAAAAAGGAGCCAAACTCAACAGTGGCGATTGTGGGGAGCAAACAAATGGTGTTTGAATATGCCTCCCCAGGGGATGTGCCGGGACTCATGGGAAAATGGTTCAGTCTGTATCATGAGATCATAGATGCCATAAAACCGGGGGACAGCCAAATGGCCATGGACGGCTATGCCAGGCTCCACGTCTCCTTTGTCCGCATTCACCCTTTTTTTGATGGAAACGGAAGGCTGGCTCGGCTCATCGCCAATATCCCCGTTCTCAAGGCTGGCCTTCCTCCTGTGGTGGTCCCCAGAGAAGAGCGCAAGCAGTATATCGATGCCCTCTCTGAATATCATTTTGCAGTGGGGCAAATAAAAAAAGGCGGAGATCTGCTGCCCAGTCCGGATGCCCTTGAGCCCTTTGCCTCGTTCTGTGGCAGAGCCTGGGAGCAGTCTCTGTCCCTGGTAGCGGAAATCCGGAAAATTCAGAAGACCAGGGATAATTCATCAATATGAAGGAAATTCATGAAAATGATTTCATCCAGTTGTCAGCCCTTCAGCATCTGCTGTTCTGCGAACGGCAATGTGCTCTGATTCACGTTGAACAGCTCTGGGTTGAGAACAGATTCACGGCAGAAGGCCGTATCATGCATGAACGGGTGGACAGGGGTGACAGTAAAGCCATGGGGCGAATCCGGGTGGAGTACGGCCTGCCCCTGAGATCCAGGCAGCTCGGGGTTTCCGGCAGGGCCGATGTGGTGGAGTTTCATCAAATAGAAGATAAAAAGGGGCAATGGGTGGCGTTTCCTGTGGAGTACAAGCGGGGGAGGCCAAAAAAAAATGCGTCTGACAAAGTTCAGCTCTGCGCCCAGGCCCTGTGCCTTGAGGAGATGCTCGGCCATCGTGTTGAGAAAGGGGCGCTCTTTTACGGGAAGACCCGCCGCAGGCTGGATGTGGCATTTGATGATGCCCTGCGCAGACTTACCTGCGAAACAGCCCAGAAAGTCCATGACCTTATTGATTCCGGGGCAACCCCTGCGGCACGCTATGAAAAAAAATGCGATACCTGTTCGTTTCTGGATCTTTGCCTTCCCAAAACCATCGGGAATAAGCGGAAAGTTTCAGCATGGTTCGCAGATATTGTCCGCAAGGAGTTGAATTGAATGCATCAGAATTTTAAGATTGAAGTCCCCCCATGGGGGGGCGTGGATAGAAACAATGAAAAAACATTTGAACACCCTGTTTGTCACGACCCAGGGGGCATATCTGAACAAGGAAGGGGAAACAGTTGCCATCAAAATAGAGCAGAAAACGCGGTTTAAAATTCCCATTCACACCCTGGACGGTATTGTCTGTTTTGGTGCGGTGACGTGCAGCCCTTTTCTCATGGGATTCTGCGCAGAAAAGGATGTTTCCGTAAGTTTCCTGACCCGATACGGCCGCTTCCTGGCCTCGGTCAAAGGCCCTGTCTCAGGTAATGTGCTGCTCCGGAGAAAGCAGTTCAGGATGGCGGATTCCCCGGAGACCTGCGGGCAGATGGCCGGTTTCATTCTCACCGGTAAGTTGTTTAACTGCAGGACAGTCCTTGAACGGGCACTCCGGGATCACCGTGAAAAGATGGGCGAACAAAAGGTCAAAAAAGTATCGAGTAGAATCAAAAACTATATTCAAAAGGAATTGCATAAAGGAGATGCAGACCATCTGAGGGGAATCGAGGGAGACGCTGCCCATCAGTATTTCAGTGTTTTCAACGAATTGCTCCTCTCCCAGAAACAGGACTTCAAATTTGGAGGGCGGAGCCGGAGACCTCCCATGGATAGAATCAATTGCCTGCTGTCATTCATCTATACCCTGCTTGTCCATGACGTTCGATCCGCCCTTGAGACGGCGGGCCTGGATCCGGCAGTGGGCTTCCTTCACCGGGACCGTCCAGGAAGGCCGGGCCTGGCTCTGGATATCATGGAGGAGTTCCGTCCTGTTCTTGGAGATAGGCTGGTGCTGTCCCTGATAAACAGAAATCAGGTTCAGCCTGATGGCTTCCAGATAAAGGACTCAGGAGGGGTTTACATGGATGATGAGACCCGGAGGACCGTTCTGGAAGTCTACCAGAAAAGGAAGCAGGAAAAACTGATGCATCCCTTTCTCAACGAAAAGGTGGAGATCGGGAATCTATTTTTTATTCAGGCCCTGCTCCTGGCAAGATTCATCCGGGGCGATCTGGATGGCTATCCCCCGTTTTTATGGAAATAAGGAGGTTCTGTGCTGGTTCTCATAAGTTATGATGTGTCCATTAAAGAAAACGGGCAGAAAAGATTAAGGCGTGTTGCAAAGGCCTGTCAGAATTACGGTCAAAGAGTCCAGTACTCTGTGTTTGAATGCGTTGTCGATCCAGCCCAGTGGACAGTTTTAAAACAGAAACTCATGGATGAAATCGACCCTGAACTGGACAGTCTTCGATTCTATTATTTAGGCTCCAATTGGAAAAGAAGAGTTGAGCATATCGGCGCAAAAGAATCCATAGACTTGGATGAACCGTTGATTCTCTAAATAATCCGCGAACCCATAGCTTAAAAAGGCACAATCTGGGAAGACTGTTTCTACTCGCCTGTCTTAGCTTTTAAGGACACACATGGTTCGCAAATCCATAACCATTTGAAAATATATCCTTTTCTACTTTGCATTTATCTTTTTCCATGAAACAGTGATTCACTCAAAGAGAGTTCGCTCTTTGACAAGTTATTCTTATTCAATTATAAACACTTAGCATAGTAACTGTCGCTCCCCCTGCGGGAGCGTGGATTGAAACATGTGCACAGGGATTTCAGGACGCTTTAAACTCTGGTCGCTCCCCCTGCGGGAGCGTGGATTGAAACGATAACATTAACGGATCTGCAATGAAATACAACAGGTCGCTCCCCCTGCGGGAGCGTGGATTGAAACATCCAGGGGGTGTAAGATGAATCATAAAGTTGAGGTCGCTCCCCCTGCGGGAGCGTGGATTGAAACGTGATATGGTTTTAAACCCTGATATGCCAGCGAAGTCGCTCCCCCTGCGGGAGCGTGGATTGAAACGATTATGAGTGGTGAGGTGTTTGATAAAGCTGTGGTCGCTCCCCCTGCGGGAGCGTGGATTGAAACATTCAAAGAAGAGAAAAAACTTTTTTGGGAAGGCATGTCGCTGGTACTGAGTTTTTTTGGCGCAAGCGCCCAGACGATTGTCGCCGCATCAAAACTGGCATTAGTGCCTACTTGGTTTTTAGCTATCTACACCCTCATTGTGCTGCTCGCACCGGCGACTTACGCGCTTTGGCGGCGATGGGGTTTTCTTTCGTTGGCAGCGTATATATTTTTAGCCGTGGTTGTCGATACTGCATTTTTTATGATGGGCTGGGAATGGCTGGGTTGGACAAATTATTTTTGGGTCTGGCTTGCTATGCATCATCTCGGTTTTGCTTGGCGCGACAATCGTTTAGGTAAACCGCCCATGTTACTGCTAATTGCACTTACTTCATTTTTAGTATTACTAGCGCTGATTATTTTTGG
>CAKZLA010000375.1 GCA_937124525.1 uncultured Desulfobacterium sp. | reverse complement strand
ATGAGACACTGCATTTTTAGTTTCAATTGCCTTTGCTTTAAGCATCCAATTACTGGCACTGGCGTGCCAATCTTCAATTTTTATTTTACCACCAATTTTCCAACCAATTGCTTGATAGTGATTGTAAAATTTTGAAGGTTCAATCGTTGGCCAGTTTTTACTTTTAAAAAAAACAAAAACTTCAAATTCATTTTGCTCAAGCATTAGTTTCAGCGAATTAGTTGTATTTAACCCGAATAATTCATTTCGAGGACAATAAAATGGGTGCAAAGTGTTATCTTTAAGTAGTTTAAACAAAACAATAACACTTTATAATGCACCCAATTATGAGTCATAAAGATACAATTTTTTACCGTGGTAGAACAGCGGTAAGCATGGATTTTTCGGCAGATGAAATTAGTTCTGACGGGGCGGTACTCTTGCTGGAAAAGCTTGAAAGGAAACATCGTATTTTACGTTATTTCAGCAATGTGATTCCTGAATACAGGGATCCATTTCGGATAACCCATCCATTGGAAAAGCTTTTGAAACAGCGTGTTTTCATGCTGATGCAAGGCTACCAGGATGCCAACGACGTAAATTACCTAAAAAACGATCCTCTGTTGAAAGATATCCTGGAAGGGGATTTAGCCTCTCAGCCGACTATGTCCAGATTTGAAAACAGTGTTGACAAACATTCTGTTTTTGCCCTGTGCTATGCTTGGGTTGACCGTTATGTTGATTCGTTAAAAGGCCGCAGCAAGGTTGTTATAGACATTGACGCTACAGATGACCCGACTTATGGCAACCAGCAATTATCTATGTTCAATGGTTATTATTCCTGTTTTATGTACAACGAACTGTTTTTTCACGATGGAGATACCGGACAAATAATTGCCCCAATCTTGCGGCCGGGCAACAGCCATTCCAATAAATGGTATGTTGCCATCCTTAAACGTATCCTTAAAAAGATAAGGGCTGCTTACCCTGATATGAAAATTGTAGTCCGTGCAGACAGTGGTTTCAGTTGCCCTGCGTTCTATCAATTGGCAGATGACTTTAATGTTCAGTTTGCCATTGGCCAGGCTACAAACGAAACATTGAAAAGAAAAACAGCAAGGGCAGAGAAAGCCGTCCGGCACTTGTTTGTTTCCAATAATATTAAGCACCAACATTTTATGGGCTTTACTTATCAGGCAGTAACGTGGCATAAACCACAACAATGTTATTCGAAGATAGAAAGCACGGGGAAAGGTATGAACGTTAGGCATATAATCAGCAACATGGAAGAAGCTGATGCCCGCTCGGTATATTTTGGATTTTACGTAAAAAGGGGGGATACCAGCGAGAACCGGATCAAGGAAGTAAAAAACATGTGTTTCTCAGACAGGTTGTCCGACCATGGTTTCTGGGCAAATTTCCTCCGGTTGTTCATTAGCAGTTTGGCTTACGAAATGTTCTTGCTCCTGAAAGGGGCAATAAGGGAAACGGGTTTTGGCTTGGCTAAAAAGTGGCAGGTCGATACTATCAGAGCATCATTATTAAAAATTGGTGCTACCATAAAAACAACAAAACGTAGGGTGTACTATCGTTTCTCAAAAGCATTTGTACATCAGGATTTGTTCCGGGAATTGATTTTACAATAAAGAACACCTTGAAGGGGAACACATCAAGGGGATTGCTATGCCCTGTTGTGAAAAAACACAGGTTTTGAACAAAAAATTACCGAAAACAATACAAATATGGCCCAATGTTAATACCTAATTCTGGCATTTACTACAAATATTGTGAAACCAAAAATGCAAAAACATATTGCAGTGATTATACTACCAAATTGTTCGGCTGATGAATAATGCGGGCTAAATAGACTTTCGATTTCGCTCAGGATGACGCAGAAAAAAGCCATCTTCCGTCAAACGAAAAATGGCTTTCAATATCAAAAACACTAAATACTAATTACTATTCCTAAAAACAAGCTCTTTGTGATGGGCGACAACAGAGACAACAGCCATGACAGCCGCTTCTGGGGATTTGTGAATTTAAAGGCGATAAAAGGGAAGGCATTTATTATTTACTGGTCCTGGAACAGCGATGAATTCGGTGTCCGCTGGAATCGGCTGGGACACCTTTTAAAATAACAGGAGAACTTGATTGCAATATCGACGGCTATCATCCATGACTCCGGGGTTGACCCACCCATTGTGATGGCCGGTTGAGCCTGTGATCAAGCCTAACAGGAACATTTATACCATGCGATTTGAACATAAAGATCTTCTGGATATTGCATCCCTTTCGTCCCAGGACATCACCATGATCCTGGATACGGCGGAGGGCATGAAGGAGATTAATAAACGACCGGTGAAAAAGGTGCCCACACTGCGGGGCAAAACCATAGTCCTTTTTTTCCAGGAACCCAGCACCCGCACCAAGCTCTCCTTTGATATTGCTGCCAAGCGTCTGAGTGCAGATGTTATCTCCATTTCCACCGGCTCCAGCAGTATTGTAAAGGGAGAAACCCTTATTGACACGGTGAAAAATCTGGAGGCCATGAGCCCGGATATCATTGTCATGCGCCACTACTCCTCCGGGGCTGCCCAGCTCATTGCCAGAAAATTATCCCCTTCCGTGGTCAATGCCGGTGACGGTCTCCATGCCCATCCCACCCAGTCATTGCTGGATATGATGACCGTGCGGGAGAAAAAGGGGAGAATTGAGGGGCTTAAAATTGCCATCATCGGGGATATTGCCCACAGTCGGGTGGCCCGGTCCAACATCAACGGGTTTACCAAGATGGGTGCCACCGTGAATGTCACAGCTCCTGGCACCATGATTCCCAAGGGTATTGAGACTCTTGGGTGCCATGTGGCTCCAGACATTGAGTCCTGTGTGGAAGGGGCCGATGTGGTGATGTTGTCGGCGGAATCCGCGGCCGGTGC
>CAKZLA010000374.1 GCA_937124525.1 uncultured Desulfobacterium sp. | reverse complement strand
AAACTTGCCGGAGCCGAACCTGCCAACTTCATGGATGTTGGGGGCGGTGCCTCTGCGGACCAGGTGGAAAATGCCCTTCGCATCATCCTCATGGACGAAAAAGTAAAAGCGGTGTTGATCAATATTTTCGGTGGCATTCTGCGTTGTGATGTGTTTGCCGAAGGGGTGGTCCAGGCGGCCAAGAAAACCGGCATCAATATTCCCGTTGTGGTACGCATGGAAGGGACCAACGTGGATGAAGGAAAGAAAATCCTTGCCGATTCCGGTCTTGATCTGACAAGCGCTGTGGACCTTAAGGATGCGGCGGCAAAAATAGCGGCGGCAATATAACACATTGTTCCATAAGGTTCATCCTTAGTCATAAAATTTATGATCTGCCATTATAGGTGTTATTTGAAAGTGTCTTGGACACACACCATATGACATAAATAATTAAAATTATGATTGATCAGACCTTTATGATCGTATGAAATTTGTGCTTTGTTATGGCAGTCTCATTTGCCATGATTGATTATATAAATAACGACGGTTCATTTATTGAAAAAAAATCGGTGCAAGGTTCGTTTTCTCTTGTATTTTTTGTATGCTTTACTATAAGGTGTGTCAACATCATCCCAGATGCAAAAGCCTCAGAGAAGTGCTTGCCGTTTTTTAATAATGGGAGTAGAAGACACCGGTGTGCATCGGTAAAAGAACCGTGGGGAGAATGCTGTGAGTATATTTGTAAACAAGGACACCAAACTTCTTGTGCAGGGAATTACCGGGAAGGAAGGACAGTTCCACGCAAGGCAGTGTGTTGAATATGGGACCAATGTGGTTGCCGGAGTGACCCCGGGCAAGGGAGGCCAGTACATGGACGGCATCCCGGTTTTTGATACTGTAAGAGGTGCTGTGGAGGCCACCGGGGCCAATGCCAGCCTTATCTTTGTTCCACCGCCATTTGGAGCGGATGCCATCCTGGAAGCCGCCGATGCCGGTGTTGATCTAATTGTGGCCATCACCGAAGGTATCCCGGTGATGGACATGGTTCGGGTGAAAAATTTCCTGGCCACCAAAAAATGCCGTCTCATCGGACCCAATTGCCCCGGTATTATCACACCGGGTGAATGCAAAATTGGTATTATGCCTGGCAAAATTCACATGGCAGGCGGACCTGTGGGGGTTGTATCACGCTCCGGCACCCTGACCTACGAGGTGGTGGATCAGCTAACCAAGCTTGGCATGGGACAGACCACCTGCATTGGAATTGGTGGTGATCCGGTGAATGGTACCAATTTTATTGATGTTCTGGAAGCCTTTGAAAATGATCCCGACACCAAGTCCATTGTCATGGTGGGCGAGATTGGCGGAAATGCCGAAGAAGAGGCTGCTGAGTATATTAAAAACCATGTGACCAAACCGGTTGTGGGGTTCATTGCCGGATTGACTGCCCCTCCGGGCAGGCGCATGGGACATGCCGGTGCCATCATCAGCGGCAGCAGCGGCACTGGCCAGGCCAAGGTGGAGGCCTTTAAAAAGAACGGTATCCATGTGTGTGAAAACCTTGGAGAGATCGGAGATGTGTGCAAGCAGGCATTTTAGTTAAATAACCGCTGATCCATAATTCCTGGGATTACAAAGACCTGCCGGGTGGATTTCAATCCCTTGCTTAATAATTGTTTTTAACGATATCTTTACCGTTAAGAAATAGAGCAGGACGATGGTTCATCCATATTCCTGCTGTGTTGTTTCTTTAATACAGGGTGGCGATGTTATGTCAACAACTCCTGATAAAAGAGTCGGGGGCTTTCAAGGCAACTGAAGGCATGTTGACAAAAGACCTATGCTGTTGATCTCAATTAAGTGCTTTTTAAAAACGCATAGGCTGAAAAGCATATCACAATTCGGCAAATCATCCCCTGAGCCAAGGACCCAGGGGTTTTTTTGCCGGTTTTTTATAAATCTCAGGGCTTGGTTCTAACTTTGGCCATTGGGGGATGGGTTCCCACTGACTGACCGGAGTGGTCGAAGTTAGAGCTAAGCCCCAATTTTATTTGTAATTTGGTCATCAAGGAGGATGAATGGAACGCTTGATAGAGAATGACAATGTTAAAAAGAGCCGGATACCGGCCAGACTGGATCTTGCCCAGAGCGGCACTGGTCTGGTGCTGGGGCTGTTCATGTGGGTACACATGATGCTTGTGGGCAGTATTCTGCTGGGAAAAGGCTCATTTAATTTTGTGGCAAAATTCATGGAACTTTCTTTCCTTTCCAGCACTGGGAAAGGATTTCCTGCGGCGGTATTTTTTGCCGTGCTGGGGGTTTTTACCCTTTTTATTATCCATGCCCTTTTGGGCGTAAGAAAATTTCCCATCTCCTGGAAACAACACGCCATTATTCGTCAGCAGATGGGCATGATGAAGCACGACGATACCAACCTGTGGTACATCCAGGTGGTGACGGCCTTTATTATGTTCTTTTTGGGTTCTGTGCATCTGTTTATCATGCTCACCCATCCAGGACAGATTGATCCCTACCTCTCCGCCGACCGTGTCATCTCTTCCAACATGTGGCCCCTTTATCTGATTCTGCTGTTTGCCGTGGAGCTCCATGGCACCATCGGTCTCTATCGATTGTGCATGAAATGGGGATGGTTCACCGGAGATGATTACCGGGCTTCCCGTGTGAAACTCAAGATGTGGAAAAAACGGCTGACGATTTTCTTTCTCACCGTGGGTCTTCTTGCATTGCTGGTGTTTTCCATCATCGGTATCGGGCACAAAGACCAGGCAGGAGAACGTTATTCGGCCCATGCCACAGTGGCAGTGGATGCGGTGGATACCGCCCCGGCAGAAGAACAAGGCGCAGAATAAAAAGAACCCACACACGAGGAGCAATAGATGAAAGTTATATATACGGATTCACTTGTCATTGGTGGTGGCCTGGCGGGGTTGAGGATCGCCATTGCCGCAAAGCAGAGGGGGTATGACTCCATTATTTTGTCCCTGATGCCAGCCAAAAGATCCCATTCCGCAGCAGCACAGGGCGGCATGCAGGCAAGTCTTGGTGCCGGTATCAAAGGCGAAGGGGATGATGAAGAGATCCACTTTGAAGATACGGTAAAGGGCAGTGACTGGGGATGCGACCAGGACGTGGCCCGGATGTTTGTGAACACGGCCCCCAAGGCCATCCGCCAATTGACTGCCTGGGGAGTTCCCTGGAGCCGGGTGAACAAGGGCAACAGAGACGTCATCATCAACGGTAAAAAGGTCACCATAACCGAAAAAGATGAAGCCCATGGATTGATCACCTCCCGGGATTTTGGCGGCACCAAAAAATGGCGTACCTGCTATACCTCGGATGGCACCGGCCACACCATGCTCTATGCCATGGACAACAAGGCCATTGAACTTGGCATTCCCGTGCACGAACGAAAGGAAGCCATTGCCCTGATCCACGATGATGGCGTTTGCCATGGCGCCGTTGTCCGGGATCTGATCACAGGAGAGCTCATTGCCTATGTGGCAAGGGCCACCACCATTGCCACCGGCGGGTATGGAAGGCTTTATTCCGTGACCACCAATGCGGTGATCTCCGAGGGTATTGGTAACGCCATTGCCCTTGAGACCGGCGTGGCCTGTCTTGGTAACATGGAAGCGGTGCAATTCCATCCCACGGCCATTGTCCCCGTGGGTATTCTCACCACCGAAGGGTGCCGGGGGGACGGCGGATTGCTGCTGGATAAGGACGGTTATCGGTTCATGCCCGACTACGAGCCCGGTAAAAAAGAGCTGGCATCAAGGGACGTTGTCTCCCGGCGCATGACCGAACATATGAGAAAGGGCAAGGGTATCCCCTCCCGATATGGCGATCATCTCTGGCTTGACATCACCCTCCTGGGTCGAAAGCACATAGAAAAGAATTTGAGGGAAGTTAAAGAGATCTGCGAGTATTTCCTGGGCGTTGATCCTGTCACCGACTACATCCCGGTGCGACCCACCCAGCATTACTCCATGGGCGGTATCCGCACCAA
>CAKZLA010000373.1 GCA_937124525.1 uncultured Desulfobacterium sp. | reverse complement strand
ATTCAGGACAATGTCGTACACTGAAGGTATGAACTATGAGGGGTTTGTTCAGGATACCAAAACCCATGATGCGGTTATTCGCAATATTGAAATCATCGGAGAGGCCGTTAAAAATTTATCCGATGATATTAAAATTTCTTACGATGAAATCCCTTGGAGGAATATGGCAGGCATGAGGGATAAACTCATTCATCATTATTTTGGTGTCAACTTTAATATTGTCTGGAATGTAGTGCAAACTGAATTTCCAACTATCAGTGGACAAATAAAAAAGATGACGCAGGAAATAATAAAATATGGTGGCTGACCCGAAACTTCCGTACGAAGCGTAAAAAGATAGCACATCAAAAAAAGAATTGCCCCACACCCGCTTACCAGAGCCCCATGCCCACGGCATCGGTGTACGTTTTTCATGCCTTTCTGGAACTTATGATAGAGAAAAAAATATCCATGATCCTTGGGGATGGTTTACAGGAAATCCCCTTAATTTTCCCAGCCGAGGTGCCCCATGAAAATCCCTTTGATGAATGGCTGATGTCTCACTATGGCAAGGTGACCGAAGCCCAGGAAGAAAAATTCAATGAACTTAAAAAGCATGGGGCTTTTCCAGCACTGGGTGGCCATCCGCCACAGTGGTAAATATCTCCAGGTGGGGGAGAAGCCCTTCAATTGCCTTGAGGTTATTGAACAGAACGTGGAAGGACGAGAATGATTGATTCCGGTATCACCAAAGGATTGAATGAACTCTTTCACACATCAACAAAGAAAAGGATTCCTGGAGATTTGCTTTTTAGTACCGCCAGGGATCGTTCTCTAAGTCAGGATAGTGACCTATCAGTTGAGAAAAAGTTGCTTCGAATACTGAAACAATTCGCTCAGGAAGAGGTCATTCAATTGCCCTCTGCAAAGGGGGAAAAGTGGGACACTGCGACTAAATTACCCAAGTATGTCACCTTGATCAATACCGCTGAAGATATACGAAGAAAAAGAAATAAGCAGGAAAAGGACGATATTTTGAATAACACTTCCTGGGAACCGGTGAAAATGATTCCCATCATCCATGGTTCTTCCTGCCCAACTATATTGGAGGCTTGCAGGAAAGCAAAGAAAGTGAACAGCTATCTGATCAACAGACCCGCAGATCAGCCCATGATTCCTGCAAGGGAGCGAGCCCTTCGGATATTCGGAGATGAAAAAGCTTTGGACGATGTTAAAATTCAAGGCCTTTTTTCCGGCAATATCTCCCTGGAAGATCTGGATTGCTTTTATTGTCCAGAACCCATTCCCTTTCATCCGCTCTCTCTGGATGTGCAAAAGACCCGGGGAAAAGCTCTTTTGTTTGTGGAAAACGCAAATACCTATGAGAGTTGCCGCCAGGCTAACCAAATAACCCAGACCTTTGCTGCCATTGTCTATGGTAAAGGATTTAAAGCAGCCACCAAGCCCGAGAAAGTGGATGGTATTGTGGAAATCGAGGTTCAACTGGAATCCCGTGGTATGTGGTATTTTGGCGATCTTGATCCCGCTGGTCTGGCCATTCCCAGAACCATCAATAAATTTCGAAAGCAGGCAAAACTTTCCTTGCTGCACCCGGCCATACCACTCTACCGGGCATTGATAGACAAGGGGTATTATGTTCCTTATCAAAAGACAACCCAGCGAAAATATCACGACAAGGAATGGGCAATTCAATGGCTGGGGAAAGAACTGGCTATATCCTATCTTGAAAAGGTGGAGGACTTTAGGTGGCCCCAGGAAGGGTTGAGTCAGCGGGATCTGGAAAACATTTTTATGGAAAATTCAGGGATTCCCACACCAAAGGTTACCCGAGATATTTTTTGATGAGTTTGATGCTTTTGCGTTTCCTGATCGGTTTAACGGCGATTGTGCTTCCCTTTTTGGGATAATTGGGATTTTTCATAAGTTGGGTTGATTCCTTAACTTTTATAAATTTTTTGCTTATATGTTAGGGAATTTTTTTTGAATGGGCAAGTTCGTTTTTACGAAAAATGGGGAATGGCTTCTATTGGTGGGTTTTTTGGTGGTTCCTTAACTTTTATGCAAAAGTTGGGGAATATTAAAATATTTTTTTAAAACTAATTTTAAATTCATCAAATCGTTCTTGAGAGCAACACTTGGGGAAAGGGTCTATCAATTTTAATAACTCAAGCATAGAAGGTTCAATCCAAAAAATGGATTCTATGATTTCAGAATGAATTTCTTGTAAATTATAATACCATACTGGTTCATAATGGAAAATTCTATTTCTAAATTTCCTGATTTTATCAAACCGACCAGATAATTTCTTTCGATTCCAGCGTTGCCTATCTAATTTAGGGAAAACAGGTTTAATAAGAGGTCTCCAAAGAATTGTTTCATAACGAGCATAAAATAGACTTGTCCAAAAACCAAAATGTAGTTCTGAGACTATTCGCCCGGAGTCTATGTTTTTGCGTTGTCTTTTGAGATTTTTTTTAGCAGAGTTAATATTTTTGATTTCGCTATCTTTGAGAATAGATTGGTCTTCAAACCACAGGGGATTTCCAAAATGTTTATTTGCAGCGGTCTGAATTGAATTTCTAAGCGAAACTTCTAAGGTCTGAAGAGAAACATAAAAACTTTCACTTAAAAGGGCATTCCAAGAATAATAGGTTAATGCGTCCAATAGATTACATGAACCTTGCCTATGTTTAATTTCTCGAAAGTACCCATCAAGCCTATCTCTTGATATAACTCTTCGAATCTGGCTTCTATTATTATAAAGCATTATTATAAACAATTTGATTAATGGCTTGACAAAAATCAAAATCTTCCATTATATTGTTATTGAAGCCCTAGTTTACTTCCTCTCCCGGCTTGACCGTGATGAAGCCTAGGTTTAATTTAAAAAAAGTCCTTGGAATTTATTCCAGGGCTTTTTTGGTTTAAGCAAAACTAAAAAATTTTTGTATAAAAGGTATAATTTTTCAAGTATTATTATTTTATTAATGTGAATACTTTGTCTATATGTGATTAGCAAAACACCATCCTTGTGGGACGGTGTTTTTTGGGTTTTGTCCTGTCCAGTCAAGTATATTCAAGGGCTCTTCTGTTGGATAACTTTTATTGGTGGAGCCTTTATTTACGTTCCCCTGACTTTTGTACGAAAGTTGAGGAATAGGGAACAATTATGGGCATCCTTCATTTCTACTTTACACTTTCACGTGGTGAGTTCCCATTTTTCAGTGCTCATCCTTAAAAAGTGTAAAGTACTTTTAGAGTCAAATGAAGGATGCCCAATTATGCTATTCATCATTTTTCGGCTTTACAACTTGTAAAAAAATCCGACAACTAAGCCTGATCACTCCTGAAGTCCTTTTCCCAGCCAGCTTACTTATCTCACCCTGTTCAGCCTTCTTCTACCAGAACCGTTTTTCATGTTCTCGGCATGCCAATTGCTTTATTAAATTGCCGATTGATCTGTTCGAAAGAGCCCGCATCGCTTTAACAACGATGGGGATTTGGCACTCTTTCGGTAAAAAAACAGATAAGCTTTTGAATTCCGCTCCATTAATCTCAGGAGGCAAGCGATCATGAAACGTATTCTCACCTATCAGGTGTACGCCACCATACCCCATGGCTTATCTTTTCTGGAAGTCCTGGCCCGAAATCTCTGGTGGTGCTGGAAACCCGATGCCCAGGCCCTATTCCGGCGCGTTGACCCGCAATTGTGGAAGCAATTAAATTCAAATCCCATACAACTGCTGGCCAATGTCAGTGAGGAACGCCTGGAACAACTGGTGGCTGATGACAGCTTTCTGGCCCATCTGGAAAGGGTCAAAGCCCGTTATAACAAACGGGTGACGGACAATGTGCAACGACCCCAGAGCCCCTATGACCAGGCCGGGCCGGTGGCCTATTTTTCCATGGAATTTGGCATCCATGAAAGTCTGCCTATTTTTGCAGGTGGACTGGGGGTCCTTGCCGGAGATTATCTCAAGGCATCTTCCAACATGGCCCTGCCCCTTGTGGGTCTCGGGTTGCTGTACCGTAAGGGGTATTTCCGCCAATACCTTGACCAGGATGGATGGCAGCAGGAAGAGTACCCGGAAATTGAATTGAGTCATCTTCCCCTGGAACGGGCCCGGGACCCCCAGGGTAACGAAATAACCATATCCATTGTGGGACCACAAGGGGAGGTGCGTGCCTTTGTCTGGCGGGCATGGGTGGGCCGCACGCCGCTGTTTTTGCTGGATACCAATTTACCGGAAAACACCCCGGAGGCCCGGGAAGTTACGGCCCGCCTTTATGCCGGAGAACCCAGAATCCGTCTGGCCCAGGAAGTGCTTTTGGGCATTGGAGGGATGCGGGCACTGGAGGCCATGGGTATATTCCCCTCCATTTGCCACATGAATGAAGGGCATTCGGCCTTTTCCGCCCTGGAGCGCCTGGCCCTGTTTATGAACCGGTATGAAATTGATTTGCCAACAGCCCTGCAAATTGTTCCCCGTTGTACCGTTTTTACCACCCATACCCCGGTGGCTGCGGGTCATGATTCTTTTCCCGTGGACTGGATTAAGCCCTGTATCGCTTCTTTACAGCATCGTCTGGGGGTGGGGGAGGCAGAAATTATATCCTGGGGACAAGAAGCAGGTGCCGATGAAGAGGCACCGTTTTCCATGTTTTTGCTGGGGCTCAGGATGTCCCAGTACTGCAATGCTGTCAGTCGCCTTCACGGTGTTACGGCCCGGAAAATGTGGGCACATATCTGGCCGGATCGTCCGGAAGATGAAATACCCATTTCCCATGTGACCAATGGTATCCATGTGTCCACCTTTATTTCTCCGGAAATATGGCCCTTGTTTGAACGCTATCTGGGACCAGAATGGTACATGAGTTCCCGACGGCAGGAAAACATTGACCGCATAGATGAAATTTATGATGACGAGCTCTGGCGTGCCCATGAAATGGGTCGAACCCAGATGATTCGGACCTGCCGTGAATTGTTAACAAAACAATACCAGCGGCGGAATGCCCCCAAAAGCGTCATTGATCGGATTGAAACCATTTTGAATCCCGAGGTGCTCACCATTGTTTTTGCCCGCAGGTTTGCCACTTATAAAAGGGCACACCTGCTGCTCCAGGACCCCGAGAGGTTGGCCGCCATTCTTAACAATGATCGTCACCCGGTGCAAATCATCTTTGCGGGTAAGGCCCATCCCCAGGATGACGAGGGTAAAAAAATTATTCAGCGCCTCATGACTTTTATTCAACGTCCGGAAATCCGCCAGCGTGCTGTGTTCATTGAAGGATATGACATGGCCTTGGCACGCACACTGGTCCAGGGGGCTGATGTGTGGTTGAACACCCCCCGCAGGCCCCTTGAAGCCTGTGGTACATCGGGGATGAAAGCTGCCATCAACGGTGTACTCAATCTCAGTATTTTGGATGGGTGGTGGTGTGAAGCATATTCCAGTGAACGTGGATGGTGCATCGGCAAGGGAGAAGAGTATGTGGATTCCGCGTATCAGGATGCCACTGAAAGCCAGGCCCTGTACAATGTGCTGGAAAATGAAATTATTCCGTGTTTTTACCAGGCTGCCCAGGGTGAAATTTCCGGTCGCTGGCTTCAAATGATGAAATCATCCATAAAAATGGCCATGGAAGATTTTTGCAGCCTGAGAATGGTGGGTGATTATGAACGACTTTTCTATCTTCCTATTCTCAATAGGATGACAACATTGCTGGATAAAAATGGCCGGGAAGCTGCCACTCTTGCCCATCTGGAAAATCGAGTTCGTACCTTGTGGAAGGATGTCTGCATTGGGCTGCCGGTGCAGAGCAGCAAGGGACCTTTTCGAACTGGTGAATTATTTGAAGTAATAGTGGAAATATGTTTGGGAGAATTAACCCCGGAAGAAATTTTTGTGGAACTTTATACAGGGCATATGAAATCTGTGGATACGCTGCAAGGCATTCACACCATCCCCATGACCGTGATGGAAACGCTGGGTAGGGGAACTTATCGGTATGCCTGTCAAGTTCCTTGTGGGCTTTCCGGGCGCTTTGGGTTCACAGTCAGGGTTACACCCGCCGGGGACGATTATCTAAGATGCCTGTCCGGGTTGATCTCCTGGTCTTGATTGGTGATCAATGATAGCAGGGCCTGGGCCGCTCACATCGCTTCCATGGCCGGGGCCTCGTTGAGTATTATGGAAGGCAAGGTGCCTTTTGCAGTATCCGGGTTCTGGCCAATATGTATGATCCCGTGCGTGAGGTTTTCCCCGAGAATCTGGCAAGGAGCCTAGGAGATCTTTTTAAAGGGGTTGAAACAAAATGATGCCTTGCTTTCTTTGCCAGAAATGGTAAAAAGAGTTGAGAGTTTTTCCAGTGGAAAATTCAAGATCACTGCCGGAGAATCCGGGACTCTTAAGCGAATAGAATCAAAGGGTGTTATCCTTGCAACGGGGCGATTTCTGGGAAAAGGGTTGACGGCGGAACGTACCGGCATCCGTGAATCCCTCATGGATCTTCCGGTGACCCAGCCAACGGAAAGAGATAAATGGCACAACCCCCATTTGTTTGATCCCCAGGGTCACCCCATAAACCGTGCAGGCCTCCAGGTTGACGGGATGTTTCGGCCATTGGCAGAATCGTCAATGCCCTTTTCCCCCGGCCTGTTTGCCACAGGCTCAATTTTGGCCCACTGCGACTGGACCCGCTTGAAGTGCGGATCAGGGGTTGCCATTGCAACGGCCCATGCCGCGGTGAGGGCCTTTTGTAAAAGGTATAAGTGATTGATACGTTTTTTTGCATCGTTATTTGCCAGACTGTTTGGAAAAAAGAGTGAACAAAAAGTGGATG
The DNA here is from genome assembly GCA_937124525.1 of uncultured Desulfobacterium sp. The sequence goes on along the minus strand of CAKZLA010000373.1, from coordinate 122 downwards.
GGGCCGTCTCTCCAGGGGCTGGCTCCACCAGCCATCAGAAAATATCTGATAAAACGGCTGAAACGCCTGAACCTTTGCTGGAATCAGAGCCAGCATCTCCTACTCCGCCCCCGCGTCCTCCC
>CAKZLA010000372.1 GCA_937124525.1 uncultured Desulfobacterium sp. | reverse complement strand
GATCAATACGCTCGTTCCATTGGCAGATATTATACCACAAATTGTAGAACAATTGTAGGCTTACCGAATTTTCAAAGAGCAGGTTTTAAAAAAGCCTATTTCAGCTTGACTTTGAACAGATTAACTTCATATGACCCCAAAAGTACTTTACAATTTTTTGGGGAAAAGCCCCTGTAAATGGGGAATACTCTAAGAAAGTGTAAAGTACTTTTGAAGGATGCCACAAAAACATCACTTTAATTAATTAAGGCCTTCACCCCAATGAAGCACCACACACAATCACCACATGCTGACAGTTCCCCCGGCGCTGTACTGTTCATAGTTTCCAGCGTTCAGTTTCTCACCCCCTTCATGTCCTCCTCCGTGGGCATTGCCCTGCCGGTGATCGGCCACGAGTTTCAGGCCAGCGCCATGCAGCTGGGATTGATTCAAATGATGTACATCCTGGCTGTTTCCATCACCATGCTCCCGGCGGGCCGATTTGCCGACATCCACGGCCGGAAACGTATATTCATTGCCGGCACCGTGGTATCCGCCCTTTCCACCCTGGCAATTCCCCTTTGTATGGGGATACGTACCTTTATTTTGTTCCGACTCTTCCAGGGAATCGGGGCGGCCATGATCACGGCCACCAGCTTTGCCATCCTCACCTCCGTGTTTCCGGAATCAAAACGGGGAAAAGCCATGGGCATAGTGGTGGCCTTTGTCTATCTGGGTCTTGCAGCAGGTCCCACCCTTGCAGGTGTCATGGTCACCCACATGGGATGGCGCTGGATTTTTTATTTCATGCTGCCAGTGCAGATCATGGCACTGGTACTGACCCTGGCACACCTTCACGGAGAATGGGCCGATTCAAAGGGCGAGACATTTGACTGGCAGGGTTCTGTTGTATTTGCCCTGGCCCTGTCCATTCTCATCATGGGAATGACCTGGATCAACAAAATGCCAGGTGCCTGGATTATGATCCTGGTGGGCCTACTGGGGCTGGTACTGTTTTTCCAGATTCAGAAAAAAACAAAACGCCCCCTCATTGATGTGCATCTGCTCACCACCAACCTCACTTTCACCCTGAGTAGTATCGCCACCCTTATCAATTATGCCGCCTCCTTTGGCATCATCTTCTTATTCTCACTTTACCTGCAGTATACAAAGGGCTTCTCGGCCCAGACCGCAGGCTTCATCATGATGGTACAACCACTTACCCAGGCCCTGCTCTCCCCCCTGGCCGGTCGACTTTCAGACATCTATCCAGCCACATGGATTGCCACCCTTGGCATGGCCGTTTGCTCGGTGGGGCTTTTTCTGGCATCCTTCATGGGAATTACAACCTCCCTTGCCGTAATTTTTACCATGCTTATCCTCCAGGGTATCGGATTCGGGCTTTTTTCCACCCCCAACATGAACGCCATCATGTCCAGTGTCCAGCCCAGATATTACGGAACCGCCTCCAGCATGGTTGGAACCATGCGTACCCAGGGAATGCTGGTGAGCATGGCCACTGTCACGGTGATCATCACCCATTATCTGGGGGATCAAGCAGTAACTCAAGAGAACATGGGGCACTTCATGAAAAGCATGCAGATGTCATTGCGGATTTACACGGTCATGGGGCTTGCGGGCATCATTTTCTCCCTGGGTAGACGGACCCGTAGATAATCCAACTCTCTGGTCATAACGAATCCATAAAAGTTGCCTTAACATTCTTGGGCTTGGTCAAACCCCGGCCATTTTGTAATGGAATTTTAATAGTAAAAATCAAACCCAGTAATTACAGTTAATTGAGGCGAATAAATTTTATCTCCCGTATAGTGGCCCATCCTATTACCAACCCCACATTCTTTATAGTTACTGCCATCGTCTGGGTTGGGCTTGCATAGAAACATGATCCGTATTCAAAAAATTTCATCATCAAATGGAATCACCTGATCGGATCTGATCTCACCTTTTCCACTGAGTTCTTTTTGTGGAATCATGGCAGTCTCGCTATTTTGAATAATACTTTGGGTATGAGTAGACGAACTGGTTTTCATGGATTGGCTGGAACCTGTCATAAGCACGACGAGTTCTTCCACATATTCCCTTAACAGTTCAGCCTGGGAACGCATCTCTTCTGCAGAGGCAGCCGATGAATCTGCGTTGACAACGGTGTGCTGAATCACCTTATCCACATCGGCAATGGCGATATTTACCTGGTCAATACCGCTGGATTGTTCCTTGGACGCCTCGGATATTTCAAAAACAAGACTTCCTACTTTTTCAGTGCTTTGGGACACCTGTCCAAAGGCATCGTTGGTATTGGTCACCAGGGTTGATCCGCCCTTTACTTTCATGAGGGTCTCTTCAATTAATTTTTCAGTATTTTTTGCAGCGTCTGCAGCCCTCATGGCAAGATTTCTGACCTCATCTGCCACCACGGCAAATCCAGCCCCGGCTTCTCCGGCCCTGGCTGCTTCAACAGCCGCATTAAGGGCAAGAAGGTTGGTTTGAAAGGCAATTTCATCAATGGTTTTAATAATTTTGGAGGTCTCTTCACTTGCTTTTGATATTTCCGCCATGGATTGGGTCAACTGGGCCATTGAGCCATTGGCTCTTTGCACCACCTGGTTCACCTCTTTCATAAGCGTGTCTGCATGGGTTGCATTTTCCGCATTTTTTTTGGTCATGGATGCCATCTCTTCCATGGAGGAGGATGTCTCTTCAATGGCGGCTGCCTGACGGGATGCGCCTTCGGCCATGGACAGACTTGAAGAAGAAACTTGACCGGCTGCCACGGCCACCTGGGTTGAACCTTCATTCATTCCCTGGGTAATGCGATGAATCGCTCCGGTAACCCCTCTGATAAGAACAATGGCCACAAGAATGCCCGCAAAAAATGCAACCGCCACACCGGCAAGAATAATAATCTTTGCTCTTTTTTCAACTGTCTGCATTTTGGTGATGGTTAATTGTCCAAGATTAGAAAAAAGGGCTTGCAACTCTTCTTGGCGTTGTGCCATCTGGGATAAAATAAGTTTACTTTTTGCATCTTCCTGGTGATATTGATCAATTTGTTCAGAAAAAGAAAGGGACAGACTGTAAAGTTCTTTTCCAATGGGAAAAAGTTTTTCAGAATTTTCCACCAGGTCCATCCATTTTTTTGTTTCTTTTTGTAGCTTCAGGGACAAATCCTTGATGCTCAAATAAATAGATTCCTGTTTTTGAAGGAGATATCGAGTACTTTCTGCAAACAAAACTTTGGAAGTGCTTACGATATCTTCCACCAGCCACAGGTCTTTTTCCAGCATATCGGTCATTTTTTGCATGGTCAAATTCATGTCCAATTCAGCTTTTATCACAGCACCTTCGGACTGATTAAGTGTCTCAAAATCTTCAATGTATTTTTTTATATTTTCGCTATTCTTGGACAAATTTTCTTTATAAGAAATTTCAGAAACATTATCCAACTGGCTATCCATCATTTTTTGAGTATCCACCAAAAAAGACATACCCCTTTGAAATGCTTCTTTCTGCTGTTGACGGCCCTCTGCGAATCGATACATCATATACTGGCCCATCTCTTCTTTGGCCTTGGAAAACACCACCTGTGTATCATTGACAGCATGGTAAAAGGAGACCCCTTTAGTAGTAATCCCCAAAGCGTAATAACCAGCACCCCCAACAATCAAAGTGAATAAAAGAGACAGCGAAAAACCCAAACCAATTTTTTTTCCAAGAGATAATTTCATTGTGATCGATCCTTCTTCGTGAGTCTTAAGTTTTTTTAAAAATCTGCGTGACATCTGAAAGGGATAAGGGCATTCTGAACCTTCCAATATTTAAGGAATTCAACCAAGAAAGGCTCAAAAGGCCACAATATGTTTACAGACCCTGAGGTTTTTTCGCAAGGCTTTTTTAAGAAACGTTACTCAGCCCAAATTATCCCTGCAGGCGCTGGGTATTGATACTGAGAAACTCCTTTTCAAGATCACAGAACCGCTGCTTCATGGTCACCACATGGGTATACATGGTTTCAAAGGCCCGCTGGTGATCCCGGGAAGAGATGGCATCATAGAGAAGGGTGTGACTGTCCTCTTCGTGGAGGTAACTATCCCTGTGGTCCAGCACTTCAAGAAACTGCTGGAGAAAGCCCATCATGCTGCGCATGAGAAGGGAAAAAAAGGGATTTCCGCTCAAATCACAGATCTGATTATGAAACTCCACATCCAGGGAAATGCGCTCACCAAGACTTTTTGCATTCAATCCCTTGAAAATAAAATCCCCCAGATGCTTCAACTGAGCAGGAGATGCCTCAAGGGCTGCCATTCGAGCGGCTTCGGGTTCAATGAGAATCCGAACATCACATAAATGCTTGATGCTCATGGAACGCATCACCACAAGATCTGCCAGCAAGGTGGTCATTCCCCGGGACTGTAGTAAATCGCACACAAAGGTTCCACCGCTGCTGCCCCGCCTGGCCTCAAGATATCCCTGGGCCTTCAAGACCCCCAGGGATTCCCGGACCAGGGATCGCCCCACACCAAAATCCTTTGCCAGGTCATCCTCCCGGGGAAGGGCATCCCCGGGACGGTAACGCTGGAGTAAAATGTCTTTTTTTATTGTATTCACAATCTCCTGAAACCGTGGGGGGGAGACTTTTTTTTGTTTTTGTTTGCCCATCATAATTCTATAAGTTCCTGATCCATTCACATTTTATATAACTGCCACGGACAGACCGTATTGGGGATCTGGGCTTGCCCACAACGAAAATTAAAAATTAGCAGAATACCGCCCCCAAGGTTTGCCTTGACCGGAACGAAAACGTCAGGGGGGATTTTTATCCTTCCAGGCTAAACTTCACATCATAGGAATTATTAACACGAAATGCCCCCCAGCGCAATATCTAAAGTCATACAATACCACAAGACTCATGGTGAAGCCCAGGGTCTTTTGCAAATTATAGTGTGCTAAAGACTCATTAGCAAGCTCCCGAAAGCCTAATCTGGCTGGAATTCAAGACAATAGGTGGCTCCTTCCACACAGATGTGAAACAATACTTTTAAAATCATACTTCTAAAAACACATTCATATTTTCCACGCCTCTTTTTTACACGACATCATATAATCACGATCAATAGCCATATCTCAAATATAAACAAATATTTAAAAAATATATTTTTTACAAACTCCATCGAATTTTCATAAAAAAAATATTTTTTCAACTTATTATGATGCATAATTATTGACAAAAGGTATTTATATTTGTTAAAAGGTCATACTTTTAAAATCAATTGTGATGAAAAATTCATGTTTGATCATAACACCGACCACTTGGGGGAGAGATCGAGTACTATAATTCAACAACATCAGACTTAATAAACAAATAAAGGAGCAGTGAAATGAACCCCATCAAACAGATGTGTACAGATGAATCCGGTAAAACCCATGTACTTCAGGGCAACATCGCCTTTGCCGTGGGGTGCGTCAGGGCAGGTATCCATGCCGTGGACGGATACCCCGGCACCCCCAGCACCGAGGTACTGGACAAGGGGCTTTCCCACGTAAAAGATCTGATCAGTGCCAACTGGTCCGTCAACGAGGCCGTATCCGCCGGAGTGGGCCACGGCCATTCCCTGGCCGGTCGGGACTGCGTTGTCACCATGAAAATCCCGGGGCTGTTCCAGGCCGGGGATGTGGTGACCAGTGCCTCCCATTTCACCCAGCCCCGGGGGGCATTGATCTATTTTCTGGCAAGTGATTTTACCCCCAGCTCCACCCAGCATGTCATTGATCCCAAATATACCCTGAAAAGCTGTTTTGTACCGGTTTTTGAACCTCGCAACCACCAGGAGATGCACCAGGCAGCATCCATCGCCGTAAAAATCGGCAGGGAATTCAACACCTCCACGGTGATTCTGGCCAGCGGCATCCTATGCCACAGTGAAGGCCTGATCTCCCTCATGGAAAAAGAACAAAGGGAACCAGTTGTCATGGAAGATATACACAATTATAACTGCCTTCCCAACCTCACCCGCCCCAATTACAATAAAATCCATGCAGAGCGGCTCCCGGGACTGCAGAAAATGGTGGAAGAATCCCCCCTTAACCTGTGGACAAAGGGGACGGGTAAAAGGGGCGTCATAACCCACGGGGTGAACACCTTGTTCCTGGAAGAGTACAAAAAACAGTTTGAACCGGAGCTGGACATTCTGTCCCTTGCCTTTACCAATCCCCTTCCCATGGGTCTGATCAAACAATTTTATGACAGCATTGACGGAGATGTTTACGTCATTGAAGACGGGTATCGATTCATCCAGGAAGCTTGTCTCCAGGATGGCCTTGCCGTCAGTGGCAAGGCGAATAACAGCTCTATAACCGAATGGACACCTGAAACCATTGCCGACCTCCTGGGCCACAAGGTTGATGCCCTGGCCGTGGCAGCTCCCCCGGTTCCCCGGCCCCCCATGATCTGTGCCGGATGCCCCTATGCCCTGTTTGCCAATGTGACCAGTAAATTGAAAAAACGAGGCGCCCTGGAAGCCATTTTTGGTGACATTGGATGCAACTCCCTTCTCTATTTTCTAAATGCCCTGGACACCGGTGTGGCCATGGGTGCCAGTGAAAGTAAACGCACCGGGTACGTCACCTCCAAACCCGAATCCGTCAGCAAATGCATCAGTATTTTGGGAGATTCCACGGAATGCCATTCCGGCATGGATGCCACCCGCAACGCCATTTACAGAAATACCCCCGGTGTAAAGGTGATACTGGACAATGAATGGACCGCCATGACCGGCGGCCAGAACTCCCCGGCCTCTCCGGTGAATTACCAGGGCCAGACCAACAAGTTTGACCTGGTTGCCTCCCTGAAAGGAGAAGGTGCCCCTGTTGTGGAGGTAAATGCCTATGATTTAAAGGCCATTCGAACTGCTCTGAAGAGCGCCCTTAAGCAGGCAGAAGAAGGAGTTTTCACCATTATCATCATCAAAGGCACCTGTATCCGAAAGGTTCCCAAAAGCGACTACGGCCAGAAACTGGTCGTTGATGTGGATAAATGCAAAGAGTGCGGCACCTGCAACATCTGCTCAGGAATTGAGTATGACGAAAATGATCACCCCTTCTGGAACAACCTGTGCTCTGGATGTGTTTCCAAAACCCCGGCCTGTCTGCAGATGTGCCCCACGGGTGCCATCTCCATTGCCACCGAAGCCCCATCTATACCCACGGCAAAAGACGGAAATGCACCGGAAGCGGCCCCGGAATCCATTGAAATCCCTGACTTTGATAAAAAAACCCTTCCCGGGCGATTGTCCCTTGCCATCCGAGGCGTGGGGGGACAGGGAAACCTCTTTTTTGGTAAGGTGCTGGCCCAGATGGCCTTTCTGGCCGGATATGACAAAGACAATATCGTCAAAGGAGAAACCCATGGCATGGCCCAGATGGGGGGCCCCGTCATCAGTACCTTTGGCTGTGGCTCCGTTTTCAGCCCCCAGATCCTTCCGGGAACCGCCGACAGTCTCATTGTCATGGAAAAAAGCGAATCATTGAGACCCGGTTTTATCTCGGCACTCAAACCCGGCGGAGTGGTACTTATGGCAGACACCCGGGTGATTCCCCAGGGCTTTCCTGCAACCGATTATCCCACCGATGAGATGATCAACCAACAATTGGAAGGGTTCAATGTGATCAAGGTTAATATCCTGGACATCGCCATTGGTCTGGGAGATCCCACCGGTAAAAGCGCCAACGTGGTGATGCTGGGAGCCCTTAGTGCCCTTGAGCCCTTTAATACTATTCCACGGGAAGTATGGCTCCAGGCCCTGAAGAATGTCAGCCCCAAACCGGCCATCTGGAACAGCAATTTTGCATCATTCAATGCTGGCGCAAAACTGGTGTAATATATAAAAAAAGGATTGATCACAGCGTAAATATTCGTCCAGCACCCCATCTTCACCTATGGTTTAGCCTGCTCACATAGCATTAGTATGCTACGCAGTCCCAAATACGCGAAGATGGGGCACTGATCAAACATTTATATTACCAACCTGAATATTTGGCCTGGTTCAAATCAGGGCAACAGTTTTTGATATTTTTCTGTCAGACTTAATGAATTTTTATTAAAAATATCAGCAAGTTAATCATAATAACTGTAAGTTCTCAATAACCTCGGGTTCATCAAGCCTGATTGAGCTTTAAACACCGGGTTGAATTCACAAAGAAGCTTCTCTGAATGCCCTGATTTATTGAGAACTTACTGATAACTTAGTTGAAAGACATAGAAAAAATATTACCCTGGTATATGCTCTTTTGAACCAGGCCGAATATTTACATCACAGTAATCAACTGTGAAATAATATTGTGTATGGAGGCTCCCATGAATGTTCCCATAGATTTTGACAGTATTAGCCAGATGCTAATCCTGGCGGACCAGGAGGACCGGGATTTTTTATATGAGTATGAGGTCTACTCACTTCTGTCCTGCTCCGGTTCGGAAACTCCACCCAAATGCAATTTCATCCCCAGGGGTGCCCGCCCCTCCGATGAGGAGCTTTCCGCCTTCCCCGGCGAGAAAACCGTCCTGAAGATCGTCTCCCCCACCATCATCCACAAGACCGAAGTGGGGGGGGTACGCATCGTTCAAAAAGAGACCAATGCCATTCGTTCAGCCGTGCGCCGCATGCTCTATGAAGTGCCGGAGAACTACACCACCTGGATCCAGGCTCAGCCCCATGCAGCCCCTGCCCCATACAAAGGACTGTCAGGAGAGGCACTGACGGCAGCCATCAGCCGGGATCTCAAGGGGGTTCTCCAGGTACAGTTCATGCCGCCGGACTCCTCTGCCTTTGGCAATGAACTCATTGTGGGACTTCGTCATACCCGGGAATTTGGCACCGTTATCAGCGCAGGCCTCGGGGGAACCGACACGGAACTCTATGCCGAACGATTTCGAAAAGGACAGGCCATTGTTGCAGCCTCCACGGACATGAACGACGGGCAGTCTTTTTTCCAGCTTTTTAAACATACAATCTCCTATCGTAAAATGGCAGGCCTCACAAGGGGACAAAGACGCATTGTCACCGATGAACAGCTCATTGAATGCTTTGAAAGTTTCATCCAGATGGGCAATTTCTACTCCCAGGCAAATCCGGACGCTCCCTTTGTCATTGAAGAACTGGAGATTAACCCCTTTGCCTTCACCGATTACCTCATGGTACCTTTAGATGGCATGTGTCGATTCAGCAGGGCATCAAGGATTAAAACCGCCCGCCCCATCACCAAAATCAACAAACTGCTCCATCCGGAAAGCATTGGCATCATCGGGGTTTCTGCCACCCGGAAAAACTTCGGACGCATCATTTTGGACAATATTCTGGCCGAAGGCTTTCCCCGGGAAAACATTGTCATTCTACGAGAAGGGGTAAAGGACATTGACGGCATTCCCTGCATACCCGAACTTTGTGCCCTGGATAAAAAACTGGATCTCTTCATCGTTGCCGTGGGGGCGGCCCAGGTTCCAGATCTGGTGGATGAGGTGATCCGTCTGGATGCCGCCGACGGTGTCATGCTCATCCCCGGAGGCATGGGAGAAACCCAAGACAGTAAAGATATCGCCCTTGAGGTCATGTCAAAAATAAACGATGCCCACGGCACCAAAGAAGGGGGACCTGTGTTTCTGGGGGCCAACTGCATGGGGGTTGTGTCCGGTCCCGGGAGATATGACACCTGGTTCATCCCCGAAGAAAAACTGCCCAAGGATCGGAACCGAAAGTATCGCCGGGCCGCCCTCATCAGTCAGAGCGGTGCCTTCATGCTCCACAGAAGCAACCAATGCCCGGAATTGAAACCAGGCTACATGATCTCCATGGGCAACCAGACCGACCTGACCCTGGGGGATATGGTTCAATATTTTAAAACCGCTGATCAGGTGGATGTCATTGCCGTGTATGCCGAAGGGTTCAATGATCTTGACGGCCTTGAATTCTGCAAAGCCGTGCGGGAGACCGTCCTTGCCGGTAAAGAGGTGATCTTTTATAAAGCCGGGCGGACCCTGGAGGGAAAGGCTGCCACCAGTGGTCATACTGCTTCTCTTGCCGGCGATTACATGGTGTGTGAAAGCTGTGTCCGCCAGGCCGGTGCCATTGTGGCCAGAAATTTTTCTGAGTTCCAGGAACTCTTATTGTTATCTGAAAACCTGAGCTGCAAAACCGTCAACGGTAACCGCCTGGCCGCAGTTAGTGGTGCCGGATTTGAGGCCGTGGGCATGGCAGATTCCATCCAGTCCGATGATTTTCACATGACCCTGGCCCGGTTTGAAGATACCACCCGGCAGACCATTGCCACACTTCTTGCAGAAAAAAAACTGTCCGTCTTTGTCACCCTGTCCAACCCTCTGGATATCAACCCCGCCGCCGATGATGAGACCCACACCCTGGTGGCAAGGGCCCTGGCAGATGATCCCAATGTGGATGCCATTGTGGTGAGCCTGGACCCCATGTCTCCTGCCATGAAAACCCTGGCCCACACCAATCTGCCCCACTATGACATGAACCATGAAAAGGGGATAAAAAACTTGATGATCCAACTCACACAAGAGGTAAACACACCCATTGTGGCCGTGGTGGATGGGGGACGGCTTTATGATCCGTTGCGGGATGCCCTCATGGACAACGGGGTTCCCGTGTTCACCGTGTGTGACAAGGCCATTGCTGCCCTTTCCCTTTACATCCAGGGACGGCTGGCCGCCGATGCCATCCGGGGCACCCATGGATTTCAGGGTTAAAAAAAACATCCTTTCATACCCTGATTGACACTTTTTCACAAAAGTCCCTTATTTTCTAAAAATATCTTCAAAACAGTATCAACTACTTTTGAGGGAATATAAATGATGCCGGAAAAGGGAGAAATTCCCTTGTGAAATGCATGCCACCCGTGTTAAATAGGCTTTTTTATTTTGCTCATGTGGGGTTTCAGGAAGTTTGTTCATGTGGTGCCAAAATATCGGCATGAGGACAAACCACTGGAATCCTGCATGAGCCTTTTTTTTAGCAATGGGTCTGTTACAATGCCTGATTTTTTAGCCATAAACCAGGATTATTCAATATGCATCACAGCAGTACACGTATTACCATCTCCTTTTCCAGGGGATGGGTAGTTACCTTTGCCGCAGCTGGCCTGGGTCTTGTTTTTGGTATTCTTTATGTATGGAGTGTGATCAAAGGCGGCATCCCTGATGTCTGGAGCTGGTCCAATGCAGACAAAGCCCTGCCCTACTCCACCATGGCCGTTATTTTTTCCTTTATCATGGTCCCTGCCGGGCAGTTCCAGGACAGATTCGGCCCCCGTCCGGCCATCATGCTGGGTGGATTACTGGCGGGTGCAGGATGCATTGTTTCCGGTTTGGGCGGATCATCCTTGCCCGTCTATATCATCGGTTTCGGCATCATCACCGGAACCGGTGTGGGCCTTGCCTACGCCTCTTTAACCCCGGCTGCCATGAAGTGGTTTCCTCCGGAAAGAACGGGTATCACCGTGGGTATTGTGGTTGCGGGAGCTGGCCTTGCGCCCCTTCCACTGGCCCCCTTCACGGCCTGGCTGTTGAATTTTTTTTCCACCACCACCCCCCAAGGTGTGGTCATGCCGGGAATCAGTGCCACCATGATCACCCTTGGCATCACCATCTGGATTGCCGTTCTTTGCCTGGCATGGTTTGTCTACAATCCCCCCCCGGGATTTGTGCCCATGTCCCGGCATTCTAAGACAAACGCCCCCAGCTTCCAGGAGTTCAACTGGCAACAGATGATGGCCACTCCCCAGTTCTGGCTGTTGTTTTTCATGTATTTTTCCGGGGCATCGGCGGGCCTGGTTTTCATCAGTGTGGCTGCGGATTTTGGCCGACAAGCCCTGGGCCAATGGGCCTTCCTGGCCGTGGTGGTTCTTTCCCTTGGCAATACGCTTGGCCGTATTCTTGGCGGTATTCTTTCAGACAATATCGGTCGCCCCCTCACCCTTTGTGGGGCCTTTCTCTGCCAGGCCTCGGTCATTGGCATCTTGTATGGATTGACCCGGAGTGGCGGGGTTTCATGGCCCGTGGTGCTCCTGGTGGTATTCATGATCGGCCTTAATTACGGTGCAAACTTGACGATTTTTCCGGCAGCCTGTAAAGATCATTTCGGGATAAGAAATTTTGGGCTCAACTATGGATGGCTCTTCACCGCATTTGGTGCCGCCGGTTTAATCATGCCCTGGATCAATGGCCTGATCCGAGACATCACCGGCAAACAAGACATCTCTTATCTTTTGATCATATCCATGCTGGCATTTTCCGCCGTACTGGCACTTATCACCCGGCGGATAGGTCTACCTGTCATTCAAACCCAGAGAGGAAATCAATAAAATGGCAATCATCACCATTTCAAGAGGGACCTTCGGCGGTGGTAAAGCCGTTGCAGAAGCCCTTGCAAAACATATGAACTACGTCTGTGTAAATCGTGAAGTACTGGTTAAAAAGGCGGCAAAAACATTTGACATACCGGAAGAAAAACTCAGAAATTCCATTTTGCAGCCTCCGGGTCCCCTGGGTCTCAATTCAGGAGAAAGCATTATCAACGTAAAATATGTCAAAGCCACCATTCTGGAACTGGGCCGTGGAAATAATATGGTGTACCATGGATTTGCAGCCCAACTCCTTTTACAGGATATTCCCCGGCTTCTCCGGGTGAAGGTCATCGCTGGCATGGAATACCGCATTGAACACGCCATGAAAAATAAAGGACTTTCCCGGGAACAGGCCATTGATGACATCCAGGAAATGGACAAAGGCAGAGCCCACTGGGGCCGCGCCGTATGGGGGGTGGAAGTCAATGATCCCGCAAGTTTTGATCTGGTGATCAACCTTGACAACATCAGCATTCAGGGGGCTGTAAAGATCATCGCCAAAGCCCTGGAACAGGAAGCCTTCCAGGAGAGGGATGAAGATCGCCAAGCCTTTGAAGACGCGCTCACCATTGCCAGGGTGTGGGCAGCACTCACAAAGAACAAACCCACCCGATCGGTACGCATTCAACTGGAGTGCCTCAACGGCCATGTAACCATCAACGGGGATGTGGGCTCCCACAAGATGATGGCGGCGGTTGTGAGCATTGCAGAACAGGTCCAGGGAGTCCAGTCGGTGAGTAATGCCCTCAGTGTGGGTTCCAGCTGGTCATGGTGAATATTCCACCATCCTGCTATTTGAGAATTCGTCTTGACAAAAAAAAATTCCATTGATAGCCTATGAGCGTACTGAAGTACCGTATACTAAAAACAACAAGGGATAAGCATGGTCATCAGAAAATCAAATAAACTTGTCATTGAACAGCCATCACCCATTCGCAAGCAGGTGTATGAACACCTGAGAGATCAAATACTGGAAAATACCATTGAACCGGGAAACCGGCTGGTGGAGGCCCAGATAGCCAAGTCCTTTGGCATATCCAGGACACCGGTGCGTGAAGCACTTCATCTGCTGGAAAAAGATGGTTTTATTGAATCCATACCCAGGGTGGGCTATCGGATTAAAAAGCTGGTCATGGACGAGCTTGAGGAGATCTTTGAAATCCGCAAAGTGAATGAAGAGCTGGCATGCCGCTGGGCAATTAAAAAAATTACCCCCGCAAGCATCGAGGCACTGGAAGACAATATCAAAAAAACGGAACTGGCATTAAAGAAAAAACAACCGGAAGCCTTTCTGGAACTTGACCAGGAATTCCATGAAATCCTGGTCCTTGCCAGCGGAAGCCAGCATTTAACAGATCTTTGCCAGCAGCTGCGCCGACTTATGCTCAGATATCGCATTGACAGCATCAAAAAATCAGACACTGTGGAAGATGCGTTAAAGGGACATACTGCCATACTGAACGCCTTAAAGAAAAAGAATGAACCAGAGCTTATGGAAGCCCTTGTGACCCACCTTCATTACTCCAAACTTGATATTAAAACCAAACGCCAGGAAACGTCTTAGGGGCTTGATCATAATGCAGTCCACCTTGTGTTATTGGCGTTATCGACCATGACCTGTACAAATTCCAAAGGCACCTAACACTACAGCGATACTTTGAAATTCACCTAAAAAACGGGCATCCTTCATATTGCCTCAAAAGCAGTTGACACTTTTTTGAAGAGATTACCGGAAAATAAGGGAATGCTTTGAAAAAGTGCCAAGCAGTGAATGAAGGATGCCAAAAAACGAATGTCATATTGACTATGCTTAATGCTGATCAAGCTAAGGAAAATCAATTGGCATACGGGTTTTAAGTCAAAGATTCGCTGTAGTACTAAAATTTATTAAAATGCCTTGACAATATTTCTGGGATACCGTACACAGTATTCAAGTATGGGGATATTATCGGTTACTACATCGTCTGGGTTAAGCAGATTCTTATAACTGCCACGGGCAGACGGTATTCTGAACCCGGCCTGCCCACAACGAAGCATGAAAGAATGTTAGGAATGCCTACTCTTTCATATAAAACCTACATGGCAGTAAGCACCTGCCACAACAAAAAATGAAACTCCAATATTCAAGCATTCTGGACGGAATTTTATATAAAAGACCCTGTTAGCCCACCGACATAACGAAAAAGGCAAAAATCGTCCCTTTTGGTTCCAATATTTCGACCAGTAAACTAATTTTGGTGCCATATGAAGGGCATCCGTTTTAGCACTGCATTTTTTATTTTTTTGCAACTTGTGGGGTACCGTATTCAAAAAAACACGAACCGGGGCAAAAAAAGTACAAAGTAATTTTAAAATTATAGGGCTTGATCATAAGCTGGGCCACTATACGGGAGGTGGGATTTTACTCATCGCAACATACCGTAATGACATGATTTAATCTTTACCATTAAAATTCAATCACAAGGTGGTCGACGTTATGACCAAGCCCGAATTATATAACATACATGGCAGTATCCACCTGCCACAATGAAGATTGAAACTTCAATCATTCCAGTCTTTTGGACGGAGTTTCATATAAACTGCCACGGGCAGACCGTATTCTGGACCCGGACTGCCCACAACTAAAATTGAAAGTCCCTCTTGGTTTACCGGGACTTTCATGTAAAAAATATCAAAAAATAAATTTTCCATTGCTACTCAAGTGTCCTGAGTTCTCATAACTCATTGAAATTACTAAGGCCTATATAATGAAACTTTAAGGTACAGGTTCTATAATTTCAGAGGGTTAGCAAATTTTCATACACAACATGCAAAGAACTTAGGACTGGCGAGATTGCTATTATAAAGGAGAAAAAATATGAAAATTACAATTATTGGTGCAGCAGGTTGTGTTGGGTCATGTTCCGCATTCTATATCGCAGCAAAGGGACTTGCCAGAGAAATGGTTCTCCTCGGTGGAAAGCGACAAAATGTGCTGAAGCAACATGCCATGGATTTAAGCACAGCCGTTTCTCACCTGGACATGAAGGTATATGCAGGCCAGTTTCCCGATATGGCAGGCTCGGATATTGTCATCAATTGTGCCGGTGCAGCCCAGGGGGTCATTGCCGATCGCATGGAGATGCTTCCCAAAAATGTAGGTATCATTAAAAATATTAGCAATGAAATCATGAAATACTGCCCCGATGCCATTGTCATCACCGCCAGCAATCCCCCAGGCCCCTTGAATATCGCCACCCACATGGCCTCGGGTATAAACCGCATGAAGCTTATCGGCTATTCCACCAACGATTCCTTCCGTTTCAGAGAGATGCTGGCCAAGGAATTTAATGCCAAGGTAAGTCAGGTGGAAGGAGTGGTCATCGGTGAGCATGGCAGCACCCAGGTACAATTGTTCAGCTCCGCCCGGGTTGATGGCAACCCCGTTACCATTACGGAAGCCATCAAACAAAAAATTCGTGGAGAAGTGCCCCACATTCTGAGACGTTTTGAAGAACTTAAATCAGGTCGTACCGCTGGATGGACCTGTGCCATTGGTCTTGCCAATATTGTGGAGGCCATTGCCAATGACACAAAAGAGATGATCCCGGTATCCTTGATTCTGGAGGGAGAATACGGACACAGCGGCCTTAGTATGACTGTGCCAGCCATCATCGGAAAGGGCGGTGTACAAAAAATCATGGAATATGAGTTGGCAGACGATGAAATGGAGGGACTCAAAATAACCACAGACACATTAAAAGCAGCCGTTGAAACGGTGAAATCCAATTTTTAAAGTCATCGGTTAAACTTTACTTCACAACCATAACTCAAGAGTAAGTTCTCAATAAATCCGGGCATTCAGAGAATCCTTTTGAATAGCACCCGGCATTTAAAGGGTAAGCAGGCTTTATCAACCCAAGGTTATTGAGAACTTACACTCAAGAGTTGTAAATTCTCAATAACTATTGAATTTATTAGTAGTAAGGGACTTGGACGAAAATAAGCTACCAGTTTAAAATTTTTTATAATGCACTATCAAGCATATTAAACTGGGCATAGTGGTAGT
>CAKZLA010000371.1 GCA_937124525.1 uncultured Desulfobacterium sp. | reverse complement strand
AGATTATATTTTCAAAAAATAAAAACGTCCTTCATAAAAAAAAATAGCAAATTAGAGAATTTGTACCCCGCCTTAGGGAGTCAGAGCAAATCAATTTACCTGCAAATCTGGCTGAAAAACCAATATATCTAAGTCTGAAAAATATAAGCGGTAAATCGAAAACTTCTGACTCCCTTAAGTGGTTAACCATTTTTTCTTCACCTCATCACCTTTTATTCTGATACGTTTTTGATAAGGGGGAAATGGCATGCCACACTATGTCCATTTTTAATTTCCGATATCAGTGGTGCTTGCTCGGTGCAAAGGACTTTTTTTTGTGGGCAGCGGGGATGAAAGCGGCACCCGCCGCAAGGTGAGCCGATGTATGAGGGGACCTCATCGGGTGTCGTGATATCGGCCAACCGCCGATTTCCGGGGACTGGTTGGAGAACTGCGTTGAGCAAAGCCGCCGTATAGGGATGGGCTGGGCGGGAATAGAGCATTTTGACAGGGGCCATTTCGCAGACGATACCCATATACATGACCGCTACCCGGTCGGAGACTCTCTTGACCACCGCAAGATCATGGGAGATGAACAGCATAGAGAGACCGAAATCTGCTTTGATCTTATTTAGCAAGTTGAGGATCTGGGCCTGGACGGATACATCCAGGGCTGAAACCGGTTCATCACAGATGAGTATATCGGGGCGTGTCATCAGAGCCCGCGCAATGCTCACACGCTGGCACTGCCCGCCGGAAAGCCGATTCGGAAGCTGATTCTCATACTGTCCAGGGTCTAAGCCTACGGCGGTCATCATACTCTGAACCCGGGATTTAATCTCGGTTTTATCCCTTATGCCCATAACACGCAACGGCTCGGCAATGGATCGCCCGATACGGCGACCAGGATTCAGGGAGGAAAGTGGATCCTGAAATACCATTTGAATCCTGGAGCGGATGGCCCTAATGGACCTCGCATCCATCTCGGTCAGATCGCGACCATTTAGGAGCACTTGGCCGGATGTGGGTGGAGGAAGCTGTAGGATGGCGCGGGCAAGGCTGGATTTGCCGCACCCGGACTCGCCGACCAGTCCGAGGGTTTCCTTTCTATTTATCCCGAAACTGACCCCTGAAACGGCGTGAACACTCTGTTTACGCCCGATGTTGAAGAAGACGTGAATATCCCTTATTTCAAGAATCTGCCCCATTTCAGCTATATGGTGGGTTGTCATCGTCAGTCCTTCTCTTCGTTAAGTGGGAAAAAACAGGCGAATCGGTGATCATTGTTATTTTTGCAGGCAGCTAACGGCGGCGCGGTGCGGTGGCACATAGAACGGGAATACTGACACCGATCTGCAAAACCGCACCCCATCTGTGGTTTCAACAAATCCGGCGGCTGTCCTTCGATTGTCCTGAAAGGTTCGCCTGGGAATGCGTCCAATCGAGGCACGGCACCCATGAGGGCCTGGGTGTAGGGGTGGCGCATCCGGCTGAACAACACGCCGGAAGGAGCATGCTCGACGATTTTGCCCCCGTACATAACAGCCACCTCGTCTGTGTGGTTGGCGGTAATGGCCAGATTATGGGTAACCAGGATAATGGCCATGCCCAATTCGCCTTGCAGCCGGTCGAAACGTTTCAGAATTTCCGCTTGAACGGTCACATCAAGAGCTGTGGTGGGCTCGTCGGCAATGAGCAGCTTGGGCTGGCTGCACAGGGCCATGGCGATCACTACCCGCTGGCGCATGCCACCCGAGAGCTGATGGGGGTAGCAGTCCACATATCGATCCGGACGGGGCATTCCCACCTGGAGGAGGCAATTCACTGAAACATCGCGCACGTCTTTTCGTGCTGTGACGGTGTGCAGGCGCAGGTTCTCGCCTATCTGTTTTCCCACGCGCATGACAGGGTTCAGGCTGGTCATCGGGTTCTGGAAAACCATGGCTATATCACGACCCCTGATGCGGTTCAGGGATTTTTCAGAAAGTGAGCCAATATCGACTCCGTTAAAACGCATCTTCATGCCTTGAAGGATATGTCCCCCTGGGGGTAGGAGACGGACCAGAGCGCGGCAGAGCATGGATTTACCGCATCCGGACTCGCCCACGATACCGAGGGTCCGGCCGGAGGCGAGGGAAAACGACACACCATCCACAGGGCGCACCAAGCCTTTGGGAGTTTCGATCTGGACGCTTAGGCCCACCAGGGAGAGAAGAGGGGCGGTGGATTCAGTAGTTGTACTTGTGTTCATCTTGTTCTTCATAGCGACCGGGTCCATCCACGTAAGGTATCTCCCAGTATATTGAGCGATAACACTGTAAGGAAAAGGACCGTCGCCGGAATCAGACACACGTGGGGAGCTTCGCTGAGCACCTCCCGCCCTGCGGCGATCATCCCGCCCCAACTCGGTGTCGGCGGCGGCACGCTCAGGCCGAGAAAACTCAGAACACCTTCCACAACAATCATCAGGGCCATGATGATCAACCCATATACGCAGAGGGGAATGGCTACATTGGGAAGGATTTCCCTGGCCAGGATGGAGCTATTGGTGTTCCCGATCATTTTGGCGGCGAGCACAAACTCCCGGCTGGTCAGTTGCAATGTAGCTGCCCGGGAAACCCGACAGAAGGCCGGAACCGTGAGAAACCCCAAAGACGGGATCAATGTCCACAGGCTGGTGCCGAGATAAAACCCCACGGCCAGTAGCAGAACGATACCTGGAAAGGCCAGGATCACATCCATGAATCCAATAATGATGGTTTCTGTGAAGCCGCGGAAATATCCCGCCATCATGCCCAATAATCCGCCGATGACAAGACCGATGATAGGGGCTATGACCCCCACCGTAAGCGATACCCTGGCACCGATGATGATCCGGGAAAGCATGTCTCGGCCCATGGCGTCCGTGCCCAGCCAGTAGATCCGGCTTTTGGCTTTGGACATGATCCCGTCCATGGCCTTTTCCGGCATTATGATCACGGTTCCCGGCGATGCGTTCTGATGATCAAAATCCATGGTGTCAGGTGCAGGTATGGCCATCCATCCAGCCGTGACGGCACAGAAGATCACAAATATGAGCCATGTCAGCGGCACCCAGAAGGTCAGCAACCGCAAAGCCATTGTTTTTTTCTGGCCATCAGGCATTGGTTACCTCCAGTCGAATGCGAGGGTCTAAGACGGCATACAGAAGGTCAACGATAAGGTTGATGCCCACATATCCAAGGGTGATCCAGAGCGTACACCCCTGTATCATGAAAATGTCCCGGGAATAGATGGCGGTTAACAGCAGCCGACCGATGCCCGGCAGGGCAAAGATTGTTTCCACAACAAGAGCCCCGCCGATGAGGTTGCCCATCTGGAGTCCGATGACCGTAAGCAGATTGAGAGAGGAAGGGCGGAGGGCGTGCCGGAACAGTACATGGGTGCTGCTCAGTCCTTTCGAGCGTGCCATAAGGATGAAGTCCTCCCCCAGGGTGGTAATGAGATCACTGCGAAGGACCCGGAAAAGGATGATCCACTCCACCAGCGCTATACTCAGGCCCGGAAGAAGGAGGCTTCGCACGTTGGCTGCCAGCCCGGCGGAAAGAGGCTCAAAGCTGGTTGCCGGCAGCCAGCCAAAGCGCAGAACAAAAAAGAAGACCAGAAGAATGGCCATCACAAAATTGGGAATGGAAAGGGATGCAAAACCAACAGTGGTCAAAATTCTGTCCATGGTGCCACCTGGTTTGGTCGCGCAGATCATGGCCGCCGGGATCGCCAGGGCCAGGGCCATGAACTGGGCAAGCACCAGTAACTCGAGGGTGACGGGAAGTCGCCCCACCAGGGCATCCCATACCGGTTCCCCTGTGATCAGGGAGAAGCCAAAATCACCGCTTGCGGCACGTCCTATCCAGGAAAAATAGCGCACGATGACAGGGGCATCCAAACCCATCTCATGCCGGATCGCTGCAACGGTTTCAACCGACGTCTCCGGGCCGGCAAATACAATGGCCGCATCTCCTGGCAGAAAATCGATCATGGCAAAGGTAATTGCCGAGACAATCAGAACGGTTAAAAAAAAATGAACCAGCTTTCGCCTGAGAAATTTCATCAAATACCGCCTTTACTCTCGGTCCGAAAGGTTGAGAGAGGAAAAATCCGGCTGGATTGCAATATCTCCCACCAGATTTTTCCAAGCCGTGTATCCTGCATGGTTCAGTGCATCCACGGCCCCATCGGTAAACCCTTCTTCCTCGAGCTGTAGCCACATCCGGGAGATCCTTTCCGGGAAATCGGTTGGCGGAGAATCCCCTTCAGGAGCATAAAGAAAACCATTGCTGTCACGCTGAAACAGGCCGTAGTGTGCCATCAACTCGTCTAAACGTTCTGTGAACCCTCGCCAGAATGATCGGTTGGCGCGGACCTGGCGGATCAGCTCCGCAAGCAGCATTGCCTCGGGGTCATCATCATGCAAGGTGTACCACGGCATGACGCTGATGGGTCCAAGATTATCGAGACCCAAGGCAAATTCCGTGGGCAGAATGGAGAGATCTTCTCTTTTATATACAGCATAACGGCAACTGGCACCACTCATCAGATTGGCACCGACAATCAGGATGCCACCATCGGCGAGCACTGCTCCGGCCTTAACCAGCATGCGTTGCCGGATTTCCGGTGCAAAGTAAAAAAGAGTGTTCATGCACCGGATTACGTGGGCGGGAGGGAGTTGTGCATTTCCCATCTCCGCCTCTATAAATGTGATGTTGGGTGCTTCATAATTTTGAATAGGATGGTGAATCAGTGTGTATCCGTCCTTTTCCACGGTTTCACTGGTTTGATTCGTCTCCTTGGACAACAGGAGATGCAGATCATCGAAGATTTTTTCGAATCCCAGGCGGACTTCTGCCGAATTCCGGTACATCCGGATCCCGGCACGGGTCATTTGGGGTTGAAAGTATTGAAATGCCTTTTGCCCGTCGAAACAGGCATAATTACCTTGGCCGTCATGGACCACATAGTCGGGAAAAGATTGATCGACACCGAAAACGCCCCAGCCCGAAAGTGCCGCAGCAGAATCCGTGGTAGTGATTGGCGGAAAACCGCAACCCATGTCGACAAACACGGGATTAAGCAGCCTGTCAGGCCAGGTATTTTTGCCAACATAGGCATCAATTTTTACGTGGCGTTTAGGGAGCGTCAACGGCGGCACCCTGCCGCTCCACGCACAGGGCAAAAATCCGGGAATGGTGTTGCCAAGCTGCCAGAGAAGCGTGGGGGTGAAGTCCGTTACCGGAAAGTCGGCTTTTTGCATGAGGATAAGCATGCGGGAGATGAAGCGTTGCACATCACCCGGCAATGCCTGAAAAGATATGGCCGTGGCCATCACTTCCGGCAGTTGTTCTCCCAGGTAGTGGGCCACAAGTGTATTGAAGGAATGTTCAGAAAATTGATCCATTTGAGCCTCATGTGGATTCTCTTGAGAATCATTTCAAAATACAGCTGGCTTTCAGCGCCGGAAAACCGGTCTTCTCCGGCGCTGTCGCGAATCTGCCCTACCTATCTAACCAGACATCCGCAAGGGGAAGAAATCCGTTCCGCCACATGGGCAGGTTTTTAAGCACCTTGTCTGCAAAAGCGTGGTATATCGGCGCGCACAGGTAGAGAAACGGCGCATCATGATTGATTTGCCGGGCAAGCCTGCAAAACGTGGCCTGCCGCTCTTCCGGATCCATGCTATTGCGCAGAGTGGCAAACATATTATCCGTTTCCTGATTGGTATATCCAGTCACATTCCGCGAGCTCTCAGAATGAAACGACGCCATTGTGTATGGTTCAATTTCATCCTGGGAGCTCAGAATACCCCAGGTTGCAATGTCATACTCTCTGCTGATTACCTGCTTGACAATGGTTGCCCAATCTGTGGGAACCAGTGTCACGCTGACTCCGATGGGTTTGACCATCTGCTGTAATATCTCGCCGGTTTCACGTCCCCGGACCGTTGCTGAGTGATGGTATGTCACCTCCACGGGTTTCCCATATTCGACGATCAAGGCCTTTGCTTTTTCAAGATCAGGATGCAGATATCCGGTGTCATCGCAACTGAGTTCGTTACCATACCAGTTTTCAGTATATTCCATGACATTCTTGTAGGAGGCTTTCAGGTATTTTTTCTGATCCCAGGCATGGGCAATGGCACGGCGAACCCGAACGTCGTCAAGAGGGGGTTTTGATGTGTTCAAGGCCAGTATAAAGGCGCCGGCTGGTTCACGGAAAATGGCCGTGAATTTCGGGTTTTCGGTCAGGCTTTTGACATGATTCGGCCGGTCGGTAATCATCACGTCCACCTGGCCTGAAACGGCCGCTGCATACCGGGTCTCGTGGTCCAGGATCGCCCGCAGGACAATTTCGTCCAGATAGGGTTTTCCCGCCTGCCAGTAATGGGGATTCCGACTCAAAATGAGGCGATCACCGCTCTTCCATTTCTTTAAAATAAAAGGGCCTGTGCCAACTGGTGCCCGATTCTGAAGATCATCCTCCACAGCCTTGGGGGAGGGAATCAAGGCAGCAAAGCCGTAGGGTGAGGCCAGTGAGGCATTAAAGGAAAACCAGGGGTGATCCAGGTTGAAGCGGACTTCATAGTCACCGGTTTTTTCCACCGACGTAATGGGTCGAAGGAGTAACAGGTTGCGATAGCGATTTTTCGGATTCAAAATACGCTGCCAATGCTGGACCACGGCATCGGCATTGAACGGGGTACCGTCATGAAAGGATACGCCTTGGCGTAGTGAAATGGTCCAGGTTTTGCCGTCGGATGAAGGTAATGCCGACAATCCAAGGACCGGAATCAATCGGCTCTCTTTGTCCATCTTGAACAAGCGCTCCATTATCAGGTTTGCCGCCATTCCGCCAATGCCTCCCATGAATCTTGTCTTGATGGCATCAAATCCCCCGGCATCCACCTCATCCGCTACCTGTAGGGTGCCGCCATATTTCGGCGCCGCATATGCTGTTTGTATACCTGAGCTGATGGTGAGGGTCATAACCCCACAAAGTACAATACATCCCCTGAAAAACGATTGTGAGTACATCTGTTGGAAGAAGCTTGATTTCATTGATTTCTCCTTTTTGAGTAATCAGTTAGCATTTCCGATCAGTCAGCACCCATCCTTAGAATCCATCCTTAGAATCCTTCCAAAAACATGCGTTTCGCATTCAATATGAGCGCACTGATCTCTTCATCGGTAAATTCGTCGTAGAACGAAATATTGATCAAGATGGCCAGTCCATAGCAGAAGATCACACTGTTCAGATGGAGACCTTCCTTTTTTCGATCAGACAATTTTGAATAATCGGGATCATTTTTCTTTGCCTCACGAAGGGTTTGCCACAAATCCTGAAAGCGTTTCTGATGGATTTCCGTATGTTTCTCATTAAAAAAACATTTGAACAGCTTTTTTTCATTTTTTGCGAAAAGAACGTATCCAAAGCCCGGAGATGCATGACCCTCTTTTGTACGAGCGTTGATCATGTGATGGAGCAGCAGCTCATATGCTTTTTCGATCACCGCTTCCTCAAGACTGCTCATGGATTTAAAATAAGAATAAATCGGCCCGATGGAGGCATTGAGCTTTTGGGCAATAGATCGTTGTGTCAGCGCCTCCCAGCCCTGCTCACGGACAATGTTGAAGCCAGCTTCCACAATGTCCTCTTTGGTAAATTTTTGTTTTGGTGGCATATTTTTGAATAATTCTGTTGTTGATAGTTATTAATTAAATTATCAGTTGATATATATCAGCTGATATTATTCATTGTCAACCCATTTTTGTTAGAAAATTTGGGATTGTTCATAAGATGGGCCACTTTGAACTGATTTTTTTATTTAAAAATAAAGCCAGTAATTACAGGAAATTGAACATAAAATATTTTCAGTCTCCGTATAGTGGCCCACCTTATGACCAACCCCGAAGATTCCGGCCTTGATCAAGAGCCCCTTAAAACTCTTGAAAAAGATTGGCTTGAGCTTATTTTTGAGATAATTGGTGATGAGGATGCTTCAACTGGCAAAATTCAACATTCTCGATATCCTGGCCTTCCGTTTTGCAAGAAGAATTTTTGTAAAATTGATCTTTGCTGTGGGGCAAGCGATGATTATCAGCCTGTTGTAGGCTCGTTGAGATAATTATCACTTTAATTTGGTACAGTAATTTGGTACAGTAAACACGGTACTTTGGCGTGACAGGATAACTGCGATCAAAATTCTGACAATAAAGACTGTAAAGTACTTTGGGGGTAATATGAAGATACACCAGCAGTTTGATGCAGTAAGGCTTATTCATCGACAAGATCTTGATCAAGGGATTGCCGATGCCTTTATGTTTGATTCCATTGAAAAAAATACAAGAATGCCGGTCGGGAATTTCATTGGCAATGGTTTTTTCCTGCAAAGGATCTCACCTGGGTTCCCGATGCGGGAGAATATCGACGCGCCCACTTGCATGATCGCCATGTCCAAAAAGCAATCAAATCCGTTGTGCGAAGGGCCCAGCTGACCAAACGGGCCACAGCTCACACCTTTCGGCACAGTTTTGCCAGTCACCTGCTTCAGGCAAACCACGATATCCGAACGATCCAGGAACTGTTAGGTCACAGTGATATACGAACCACCATGATTTACACCCATACGGTTAAATCAAGGACCATCAAGAAAACCAAAAGCCCGCTGGATATTGATCCGTCAGAGATTAAATATCAAGATCAGTAAAAAAACCAAAAATTCACCTTTCTTGCCACAACTTTCAGAATTGAGAACGGTAAAACCACAAAATCTTACCCCGTAAGGGATAGTGTCATGGTAAAGGGCGGTCTTGTGTTTTATCAATCAGGGAAGCTGTGGCCTTTCAAAACATTGCTGACAATGACCGACTCTTTCTTGAACTTGAATACCTATTTTAGTTTCAACAAAGTGATGGGAAGGCCGCAAGGGAATTTTTAAAACAAGGATGCCAAATATCTTTTCAAAAACCTTACCTCCAGGCAGGGCAAACGGGCCACGGCATTTCTATGGCCTGAATTATTATCAAGTCAAAAAGGAAATAAAATATGAACTTTTTTTATATGCCCACAAAAATTATTTTTGAAGAAAAATGCTTGTTTACATATAAAGACGAATTCAAATCGTTTGGCAAAAAATGTTTAATTGTCACAGGGAGATCCTCTGCAAGAAAAAGTGGAGCACTTTCAGATTTACTTGAAGCTTTTAAAGGCATGGACATCAAAGCTTTTGTTTTTGATGAGATAATGGAAAATCCTACATTTGAAATTCTACAAAAAGCGATGAATGAATTTAGAGATAGTGATATAGACTTTGTTGTTGGCATTGGTGGCGGCTCACCGTTGGATGCAAGTAAAATGATAGGTGTATTATTGGAAAATAATATAGTAGATGCCAGGGATTTAATTTTTACCGATGGATTATCAAGCAAACCAATTATTGCTATTCCAACAACCAGTGGAACCGGTAGTGAAACGACACCTTATTCAATAATAACTGACCATAAAGCACAAAAGAAATTATCATGTATGGCCAAAATATTTCCCCAAATTGCATTTTTAGACACAAGATATTATATGACAATGCCTGATAGTGTCATTCGTTCAACGGCCGTTGATGCACTTTGTCACTTAACAGAAGGATTTTTGATTAAAAAGAGTAATTTTTATAGTGATGAAATTGCGATGTCAGGACTTAAATTTTTTGTTAATGCAATGAACACGCTTAAGAGTGGGAATTTCACTAAGGAAATGCATGAAAATTTAATTCACGCATCGACTTTTGCAGGGATTGTCATTAGTCATACGGGAACAGGAATACCCCATGGTTTTGGCTATCACTTGACCTATAATCATGGTGTATACCATGGAAAAGCCACAGCTTTATTTCTGGGCAGCATGGTAGAAATGCACATAAGAAAAAATCATAAACATGTTAACAAAGGACATAAATTACTCAAAATTCTCGGGTTTAAAACAACACTTGAGCTTAGACAATTTATTATTGCCATAGTAGGACCTTATACGATTAGCAATGAAGACTTTGAACTTTATACTGAACTTGAAATCAAAAATAAACGCAAACTAAAAAGTCATGATTTTGAAATAAATAAAGAGGACATAAAAAAAGCGTTTAAAGAGAGCTTGATTATTACAAAATAATCAAGCCCCCAGATCACAATGGGGCTGGTCCAGGATGATCCAACATAAAAATGGTGCTGTGGCTTCCTTTTCTGGTAGGCATGTAAATTTATTTATCATTTAAGGATATTATTGGGGAAGGACATACCAGGAAGAGCAGAATTTTTATTGATATTCAAGGCGGGCTTTTCCGTAAATAGTGGTTCTATATATGGAAAAGCCCAACGCAGAAAACGGATAAAAATACAAACATGCTGGTATATTCTTTGGCAGGAATCAACTAACTACAGACCCTCTCGACGGATGCCGTTCATCCCGTCATTTGTCAAGGGAAATCATGATATGCTTAGTAACTTGATAATCATGAACAGATTCAACAGACATATCTTTGCCAAAGCCTGACTGCTTGAATCCCCCATGGGGACCTTCCGAGGCCAAGATAAGATGGTCGTTGACCCAGACGGTTCCGAACTCCAGACGGTTTGCCATCCGCATGGCACGGCCCACATCTTTGGTAAATACCGATGCGGCAAGACCAAAGTCGACATCGTTCCCCATAGTGAGGCCCTCTTCTTCTCCATCAAAGGATTGAATGGTGATCACCGGCCCAAAAACTTCCTTCTGAACTATTTCCGATTTTTGATCCACATTGGTGATTACCGTGGGCTCGTAATAATATCCTTTTTCAAACCCTTCTGGAATCTTGCCACCGGTGAGAACTGTAGCTCCTGATACCTTTGCCCTTTCTACAAATCCCATGACGCTCTCTCTTTGAGCAGCGGAGACCATCGGCCCCACCTCGGTATTTTTATCAAACGGATCACCCACAATGACAGCTTTTGCCGCCTCCACAATGGCTTCTGTAACCCGATTGACAATACTCTTTTCAACCAGCACCCGAGTCACCGCCGTACAGTCCTGACCCGTATTACAAAAACCGCCAAGGATTACTTTTTCCACGATCTTGTCTACATCGGCATCGGCAAATGCTATTAGAGGGGCTTTGCCGCCAAGTTCCAGATGCACCCGTTTAAGACTGTCAGCAGCACCTCTCATGATCATTTTTCCGGTATCGGTGGCACCGGTGAGGCTGACCATGCGGATATCAGGGTGAGCCACCAGATCTTTACCCACATTTCCGGTGAGAATATTAAGAACACCATCAGGAAGTCCCGCCTCCTTTGCGATCTCTCCCAGAAAAAGTGTAGATCTCGGCGTAATGGAGGCGGGTTTGATGATAGAGGTACATCCGGCAACCAGTGGCGGTCCGATTTTCCAGATCGCCATCAGAAATGGATAGTTCCAAGGGGAAATACCGGCGGTCACCCCGCAGGGTTCATGGCGAAAAATGGATGTCAGACCAGGGGCATACTCTCCGGATCTACTGCCTGAAGTATCCCGGGCAACGGATGCGAAATAACGCATATTGTCAATGGCGAAAGGGATATCCCCGCCCAGAGAAAGGTACTCATAGGGTTTTCCTGTATCTTCTGACTCTATCCGGGCGATCTCTTCACTTCTGGCTTCCATCAAATCGGCCATTTTCATCATCACTTGGAATCGAGTCTGGGAAGTGGCCTGTGACCAGCGTCCATCATAAAACGCCTCCTTTGCACCCTTCACAGCCAAATTCACATCTTCCGAACAGGCATTGACCACTTGCCCCAAAATTTCTCCGGTGGCAGGGTTCTCTACATTCATGGTTTTGCCGTTGACGGAGTCCACCCATTGACCATTAATCCATAATTTGTTTTCCATTTGTCCTCCTGTATGTTTATTTTAATTCAGTACTGGGTTGATATTGCCTTTCATAGGCTAAAAACGAGATATAATATACAATTTTGAGAAAAACTAAAGGGATATCAACTCAGTTAACCGAGTAGTTTTTCGCAGGTATTGATAATTTTTGAATCAGCCCAGATACCCGACAATGAGAAATGCAATGCTTGTTAATGCTGCACCAAGAAAACCATAGGGCATCTGGGTAACGGCATGGCGGTAGTTATCACATCCTGATGCAGCAGAACTTAAAATCGTGGCATCCGAATAAAAGCAGATATGACTTCCCCACACACCTGCAGAACAGACGGCCCCCACTGCGATGGCAGGATTTACACCCAGTGCCCCAGCCAGCGGGATCACTATGGGAATGGCAATGGCATACATCCCCCAGCTCAGCCCCATGATAAATTCAGTTATACCCAATACGATAAATATG
Source organism: uncultured Desulfobacterium sp. (assembly GCA_937124525.1). Next base: position 1,320 of record CAKZLA010000371.1, on the reverse strand, counting down.
ATAAACGGCATCAACTCCGGTGTCATGATTTTTTCTGCAGTATTTATCACATAGGTTAAGAAACCGATATCTTCGTTGATTGCTGCAAATGTAAATGCAAGAACAACCATGAGAAGGGGAAAAAGCATGTGCTTGATACCCGTGACACATGCATCGAAAAATCCTTCAGGATCCATCAAACCCTGGGGAATATAGAGCAGGAACATAAAGGCGACTGTGGCGAGAACCCCTTTTTGCATATCGACATCAAAGTAGATGGTGGAACCCACTAAGACAAGGATGGGAAGGAAAAAATTCATTATCTTTGGATTTTCGGGAATTTCAAAATAATCATCGCCGTGAATATCTATTTTTTCAGATCCAGGCGGGGCGAGTATCCCTTCTTCTTGTGCACGTTTCTCAGCTTTTTTCATGGGACCGAAAACCGGAATGACGCCTATGATGACAAGGGGAACAATTAGTGCGGCAATCCACCCATAGAAATTGTATGGTATCGTCTGAATGAAAAATTTTATGCCGTAAAATTAGATGCTGAACAAAAAGACAGTATTGTTTTTAAAGGCAAAACATATCATTTTGTAAAAAAAGGTAGAAAGGGATACCATGAATTGGCGGCTGTTTTTTTACAGGGTCGTATGGCTTATCCGTCTATTGTATATTTAGATGAAAATTTGAATATCATCAAACCTTGGCCTGGTTATAAAGGTCCAAAAGATTTTAAGGTAATCCTCGATTATATTGTTGATGATTATTATTTGCAAGGAACTTTCGAAGATTATAGTAAGTCCCTTAAGTCAAAATAATTGTAATCATTTGGCGCCAAATTTATAAACCGTTAGTCCACTTCTCAATTTAGGTTCTATATAAGTACTTTTTGGAGGCATGGTTTCATTTTCGTCTGCCACCTTTTTTAATTGTTCTATGGTTACAGGAAAAAGGGCAAAGGCAATATCAAAGCTTTTGGAATCTACCTTTTGTTTTAATCCTTCCAAACCTTCAGTCCCTGGTAAAAATCCTACCCGCTGATCGGTTTTTAAATTTTTAATTCCGAGGATTGGTTTCAAAATTAATTTGGAAAGAATTCTGGTATCTAAATGATTACGATACTGTAAGAACACACTCAATTGAGGATCACCTTCAGACCTTCGGAAGTAAATAACAATCTCCTTCGCAATATCTGCAGCAAATTGACCGCCAAAATGGGTTTCTAATAGGTGTAAAGCCAGATCAATTCCAGAACTCACCCCAGCGCTGGTTTGAATAGGGCCATCGGTGATAAACAGCCTTCGTTCTGCCAGTTGTGCTTTTGGGAAACGTTGT
>CAKZLA010000370.1 GCA_937124525.1 uncultured Desulfobacterium sp. | reverse complement strand
GTGATCGGGGCCATCTACGGCGGGCTTGCCTCGCCATCCGAGGCGGCGGCGCTGGGGGTCATGGGGTCTCTGGTCATCGTTCTGGGGCAACGCACGCTCAGCTTCGTGGCTCTGAACAAATCGGTCTCCAGTTCGATCCGTGCGACCGTGATGATCGTGACCATCGTGACATGTTCGGCGATCTTTTCGAACTATCTCGCCTTTACCCGGATCACCCATGCATTGCTGGAATTCGTTTCGACAACGGAAATGCCGCGCGAGTTGATCCTGCTGATCATGATCCTCGCCCTGCTGGTGATGGGCATGTTCATGGACCAGCTCTCGATCATGATGCTGACGCTGCCGATCTTCATGCCGGTGATCCTGTCGCTCGGCATTGATCCGATCTGGTTCGCGATGATGGTGTTGGTCGTGATCCAAACCTCATATCTGACGCCGCCTATGGCACCTTCGATCTTCTATCTGCGCTCGATTGCTCCACGAAGCATGACCTACGGGCAGATGTATCGCGGCGTGATGCCCTTCGTTGGCGCACAGATGCTGGTGCTGATTGTGATTATCCTATTCCCTGCTGTCGTGACATGGCTGCCCTCAGTACTTGTGGGCCTCTAATGGAGCAGAGCGATATCAAGATCGTTGGCGCCGGTATCATCGGCATCAGTATCGCGCTGGAACTGCAACGTCATGGATACAAAGTTTGCGTTCTTGATCGCGCCGGCGTGGCAAGCGAAGCGTCGGCGAGCAGTGCCGGAGCATTTGCCTTTTCCGATATCGTGCCGCTCGCCACGCCGGGGATCATGCTAAAGGCTCCGAAATGGTTGCTGGACCCCCTCGGCCCGCTGTCGATACCGCCTGCTTACGCCCTCAAGATTGCGCCTTGGATGCTGCGGTTTTGGCGCGCAAGCTGGCGTGATCGTTTCAATGCGGCGCTCACGGCGCAGGCAGAACTCAATGCGCTGTCTCGAAATGCGCTAGAACGCCAGATAAAGGACGTTGATGGCGAACCGTTGATGCAGCGGGACGGGCAGTTGCAACTTTATGAAGGCGCGCGGGAATTTCACGCAAGTCTCGAAGGTTGGGAACTGCGGCGCAGGCTTGGTGTGGGGTTCGAGCATCTAGAAAGCCCAGGTGCCATTGCAGATATCCAACCAGGTATTGACGCACGCTTCACTCACGCCGCTTTCACACCAGACTGGATGAACACCATTGACCCGCGCCTGTGGGCAGAGCACTTGGCGCAGGTCTTTCAGGCTCGTGGTGGCGTCATCGAACAGGTCGAAGTCCTGACCCTGGAAAAAGACGGCGACGGCGTCAGGCTGACAACGCAAAACAGTGATTTGCACGCTGACCGTGTTGTCATTGCGGCTGGTGCTTGGTCCCATCGTCTGGCGCGTACTTTGGGTGACTACATTCCGTTGGAAACCGAACGTGGATATAACACCACACTTCCCGAAGGGGCTTTTGACCTGCGCACGCACATAACGTTTGGCGGGCACGGGTTTGTCGTGTCCCGCATCAACGGCGGTGTGCGGGTTGGGGGTGCGGTGGTAGACCTCGGCCGAGGTGGTCAGGCGGCTAGTGACCCACGGTGAATCGAGGCTTGCGGCGAGCGCTTCCTCCCCGACCCGCCGCGCGGCCTCGGGGCGGAGCACCTCATCGACAAAGCCCTCGGGGGCCATCCCGTCGCGCCGGACACGCGGGAGCTGTTCCATGATGATCTCCAGGGCTTTTTTGTAATTACCCTGTTTCACCATCTGCACATAGCCCTGGACATTGAGGCCGGCAGGGCAGGTGAGTTTGCACGGTGCCCGGTCCCCCTTGTCAATGGAAAAGGCGCTGGGCATGGCCTGGGGATAGAGTTTAAAAGCAGCTCTTTTGGAAGATAATCCTTCATCAAAGGGGTTGGGCAGCTCCACCGGGCACACGGTATGACATTCGCCACAGGCGGTGCATTTTTCCATGTCAATGAACCGGGGGGCCTTTGTGAGGCCCACCGTGAAATCACCGGCACTGCCATTTACGGCATTCACCGTGGTCATGGGCATCAGTTCAATGTTGAGATGACGTCCCGCCTCCACAAGTTTGGGAGATATTATGCACATGGAGCAGTCATTGGTGGGAAAGGTTTTATCCAGCTGGGCCATGACACCTCCAATGGCGGTATCCTTTTCCACAAGATATACAAGATAACCCGCATCGGCAAGGTCCAGGGAGGCTTGAATCCCTGCAATGCCAGCGCCGACAACCATTACAGATCCCGTTGGGTTTCCGGTCATGATGTCTCCTCCTTTTCAAGTCCATGTTCTGCCAGGTCCGGGCCGAGATAGGTTCTCTCATTTTCGCCCAGGATGCCCATGGCAAGACAGATGATGGTCCAGAGGTGGACCGTGTGATAAGAACCGCCGTAATGGTGGCCAATATCTTCAATCTGTGCATGGCAGTTGTGACAGGGGGTGATGACATAATCTGCCCCGGTTTCAATGATCTGGTCAAATTTTATTTTTCCATAGGCCCGCCGCTGTTCGGTGTGTCCGGCCTGGAGGGCACCGCCCCCGCCCCCGCAGCAAAAATTGTTAGACCTATTGGGAATCATGTCCATGAAATTTTCTTCCCCCACAATGGTTTTGATGACAAATCTGAGGTCATCCACGATGTGGTCAGATTCAATTTTTCTGGCGATATTGCATGGGTCCTGTACTGTGAATTTTATCTTAAGATCTTTGTTCCAGTCGGCGTTGACCTTTAACGTGCCTTCTTTGATCCACTGGGCAAAGAGTTCAATGATACTTTTCAGTTCAAAGGTGTGGGGGATATTGAATTTTCTCAATCCTTCCAGGATTGAATAGTAGGAATGTCCTCACTCGGTGTTGACCACCACCTTGGCCTTAATGGTGTGTTCGATGTGGTGGGCAAACTCCTCCATGATATATCTCCACCCTTCGTCATCGGCCAGAAACATGCAATAATTTTCCCCCCCCCACATAACCGTGGGATAGGTCCAATCCACACCGGTGAGGTGGAGCACCTTCCATAAGGGACTCATCTCATCGGGTTCGGTGACAGGTTCCCGGGAGTTCTGGTTTAACACCATGTGGGCACCGACACGGTCTGCGGTGATATTTAAGCCGCCAAAATCGGGTTGTTCCTCCTTGATTTCTTCGGCCACATCTTCAATGGTAAATACAAAATCTTCCTTGGGAACGCCCATGGCATTTCCCGATCGGATGTGCTGGTCGCAGGAGCCCCTGATACCTTTGGGTCTTTTTTCCCGGGACCAGGCGGCCCTGACATTAAAAATAAATTTGGGGATATTAATTTTCATGGGACAGGCCGTGACACAGCGACCGCACATGGTGCACACCCAGGCCCAGGGATTTTTAACAATTTCATCATCCATGCCCAAGAGCAGCATGCGTAAAAATTTTCTGGGGTCCATGTCAAACTGTCCGCTGGCCGGGCATCCGCCGGTGCAGGCCCCGCAGGTGAGGCATAGATCAAGGTTTGCATCGGGGACACGGCTTGCCACCTCATTTTTTAATTCGCAGGTGAGCTCATCAAGCGCAATTGAATCAGTCATTTTTTGTTATCCTCCTTAAAAACCAGGATATTTAAGTGCTTAAGGCAATCATTATTCTATTTTTGCATCTTTTATTTTAATGAAAAAGCAGGTACCAGGCAGGGGGTACTGGATTTTAGGGAACCTTCTTTTTTCATTGGTTGTTATGGCAGATGGTTCTGCCATGATCGTTATTGAGACATATATTTAGGAATGAGTCCGAAATAACATACCCATTTAAAAATTGGGGAACACTATCCTTTAACGGTATCTTGCTCTGAAGTGGGCAAACTATTTAAGACCGGTTCCTTAATAAAAATAAAGAATGCCATGCGCGGGGTTTTATCGCAGTTTGGCTGCATCAAGATATTCGCCAAGCTTGTCTTCGCCGCCAATGGTGATGATGTGTACCCCCTGGCACAGATCCTTAAGTCCTTTGATGGTATCGGCAAAGAGTTCAATGCTGGCCCGGGTTTTATCCGGGGCCTTTAACAGTTTTTGCACGGCCCATTCCGGTACCAGTCCAGACTTAAAATGGCGGTTAAGAAATTTCGCCATGCCTCCGGTGCGAAGGATCATCACTTCGGCGATGACGGGTACCCCAAAGGTGTTCGCCTGTTTCATGAATTTTTCAAACTGATCCAGGTCAAATATGGGGGTGGTGAGAAAATAACCGGTTCCCACATTGATCATGTCCTCCATCTCTTCCATGCCCCGTTTGGGAAGATTTTTTCCCCAGGGTGTTTCCACGCCGGAGCCCATAATGAATTCCACCTTTTGCTCCAGAGGACTGCCGTCAATGGTTTGCCCCTGTTTCATGTGCTCCAGCACCGATGACAATTTTCCTGAATCCACATGGAAAAACATGGACTCCTGGAGACTGTCCCCGGAAATGCGATAGTCTTCGGTGAATACCAGGATATTTTCAACACCGGCCTCATGGGCCAGGGTGAGATCCCGCTGGAGTTGAAATCGGTTTTTATCCCTGGTGGTGGTCTGATAAATGGCATTAAAACGATTCTGGCGAAGCAGATCGCAGGTCTGGATGCTATCTCCCACCACCCCTTCAAGTTCCACTTCAGATAGTGAGACACCGTCCACCCGTCCCTTGACCCTGTTCAAACTTTTGATCAGTTCCTGGGGATCATCATCCCCCATGGGGGCCTGTATCTCTGAGGTTACGACAAATTTCTTTTTTTCCAGTGAGTCTTTCAAGCTCATGATAGGCCTCCTATTCTTTAAGTCCAAGCAGTCTTGCCACTTCATTTTTTAACTGGGACAGGGGCAGGGGTTTTGACAGGCACATGTCCGCACCGTTATCCTTCATTTGCTGGAATTTTTCATCGTCAAGATAGGCGGAGAGGACGATGATTTTGATGTGGGCGGTCTCCTCTGTGGATTTTATTTTTTTACACACCTCATACCCCTTGATGTCCGGCATCATGATATCCAGGATGAGTAGATCCGGTTTAAAATGGTTGACCTGGAGTCCTGCTTCAAATCCGTCCGAGGCCGAGATCACTTCATAATCATATTCGTCCTCCTCCAGGGACTGAACAATGGACTCTACGATGATCATATCGTCATCCACCACCAGAATTTTTTTGCCACCTCCCTTTTCCCGGGCATGGGGGATGGGAATGCCCTGAATTTCCATGAATTCTTCAAGATCTGTTTTTTTGATTCTGCGGTGGCCCCCCACTGTTTTGTAAGCCTTGATGTGACCGGCCTCAACCCAGTTAATGATGGTTTTTGACGATACATTGCAATGTTTACTTGCAGTAAATACGGTCATGGTGTCTTCCATGAATCGACCCTCCTTTTTATTGATGAATTTAACCTTGGGGCAGTGGTGCAAAAATTCACAGGTCTGAATGGGTTAAAAAATTTTCATTTTGACCTTCACTTTACAAAAGAAGGGTCAGAATGATGATTTTCAATGGGTTTAAGATATCTTAACTATAACACCTCTGATTAAGGGGGTAACGTAAGGCCATTGCCGGAAAAAAATATACTGGGATGCCCATGATTGTATTCGTCTTCAAGGTGACCTTTTTGTGCCTTAGCTGGTCGCAGAAGACGGATAAAAAGACAAGCAGACTGGTATATCCTTTGGCAGAAACGGCCTAAAAGGACTTGATCCTGATTTTTTAAATACTGTGGGGGATGAATGATCCCCGAAGCATGAGCTGGATGTCGGTGGGTGATATGTGGTCAAAAAAAAACGCGAACAAAAAGAGGGAGAGAGAATATGAATACAGGACATAAGTATTGTATAGTTATTTTATTTATTATATTTTTTATTTACTGTCAAGTCTGAAAATATATTTATTTTAAATAAAATAACTGTAATAAATAAAATAAATGAAAATTATTCATTGGTGTTGGTGATCAGGTATGATTTTTTTAGACAGAATGTCTTGACAACTTAACATATTTATTGCATATTGGTTCTGGATTTGTGGGAATCCACATTTGCACGATATTTTTAAAATCCATTTTCATTATTTGTTGTGCCGTTGGATGGCATGGCATTTATTTAACAATTAAAACCATGAATGCAAATTTCAGGTATTAGGTAAAAAATGCTGAATACTGAGTCTCCCCTGCCGCTGTACCATCAGCTGGCAGAGATTTTAACATCAAAAATAAGATCCGGAGAATATGCTCCCGGAACCCGTATCCCAGCAGAAGTGGGCCTTGCACAGACCTATGGCATTGGACGTCCCACAGCCCGTCAGGCAGTGGATATTCTGGCGAGAAAAGGGTTGGTCAAAAGACGACGGGGGGCCGGGACTTTTGTTGCAGAACTAAGGGATGATGTGGATCTTTTTTCCCTTGCAGGCACTTCATCTGCCTTTCATCGTAAGGGCATTGACATTGAGATTCAAATAGTCAACCCCATATGTCTGAAGCCAATTTCAGGTGATGATGAAAATCCTTTTTCCGGGGGAGATGCCTATTGCGTCACCCGATTAACCATAGCCAGGAAAGCGCCGGTGGTGCTGGAAAATATTTATCTTCATCCCACCTTGTTCAAGGGCATTGAGCACATGGATCTCACGGGAAAATCCCTGGCCCTGGTGGTGTCTGATAAATTTTATATGGTACCGGATTGTGGGAGACAAAATTTCCGGGTGACTTGTCTCTCTCCATTCCAGGCCGATATCCTCGGCCTTGGCATGGATGAGCCTGTTTTGTTGGTGAAACGATTTCTGGATTTTCCCCAGGCAAAAAATGCGGTTTACTCAGAACTATTATGTCGCACAGACCAATTTGTTTTTTCACAGACCCTTGGAGGCAATACACATGAATAAACGTGGATATTACGGGGAGTTCGGCGGTGCATTCATCCCCGAAATCCTGACAGCCACCTTTGATGACCTGGTGGGCCATTTCAATGAGATAAAAAATGATCCCACCTTTTGGGAGTCCTATGTGGATCTCATGTCCACTTACTCCTGCCGGGCCACCCCGCTTACCTATGCAGAAAATTTGACAAAACATTTTGGCGGGGCAAAAATTTACATCAAACGGGAAGATCTCAACCACACCGGGGCCCACAAGGCCAATAATGTCATGGGCCAGGGACTTCTGGTGAAAAAAATGGGTAAAACCCGGGTAATTGCAGAGACCGGGGCGGGCCAGCACGGGGTGGCCACGGCCACCATGGCAGCCAAATTCGGGTTTGATTGTACCATTTACATGGGAGAGGTGGATGTAAAACGCCAGCGACCCAACGTGTTCTGGATGGAGCAGATGGGGGCTACGGTGGTCCCAGTCACCGACGGTACCCGGATATTAAAGGATGCCATCAACGAAGCCTTCCGGGACTGGGTGACAAATATGGAAACCACCCATTATGTACTGGGAACCGCCTGTGGTCCCCACCCCTTTCCGGAGATGGTGACCTATTTTCAATCCATCATTGGCAAGGAAACCAAGGAACAGCTGCATGAACAGGAAGGGCGCCTGCCCGACAGTGTGATCGCCTGTATCGGTGGCGGCTCAAACGCGATGGGCCTGTTCTATCCGTTTCTGGATGACAAACCCGTGCGGATTATCGGTGTGGAAGCGGGTGGTAAGGG
>CAKZLA010000369.1 GCA_937124525.1 uncultured Desulfobacterium sp. | reverse complement strand
CAAGTCCTCCCACCCCCCAACGAATCTTGAAAAGGGAAAAGGGTCCGAGGCCCCCCCCCGAGGAGCAATGGGCCCGGCCCGGAACCGTAGACGGCCCAATTGGCCGGTTCCTATTGCCCCTCGGGGGGGGGCTCTGCTGAGGTTGCCCGGAAGTTTTACTTTCTAATAAACTGCCACGAGCAGACCGTATTGGGGCTCTGGTCTGCCATAATAAAAGACAAAACATCTATTATTGCAGTCTATTAGGCGGAGTTTTATATAAAAAAATGAGAACTTACGACCAACACCTTCGCCAATTTTAGTTTTCTCCAAACTCGATTCCATATGTTGTGATTCCATCAAAGCACACAAACAACATATAGTATCATAACTGGCAAGTTTCAAACAAATTTTGAATTTGGCGAAGGTATTGACGACCCGTGAGAATTTAAAATTATTTTTAAATAATGAGGAGGTGATAGGCATATGATAAATATACAATACAAGTTTTATTAATAAGCATTTCAACGGAAATCATATTTTAGATAATAATCGCTATCTATCTTAGACATTATACCGGTTTTTGTTTAAGGATTTTATTGAGCGTTTTAAAACAAATTTCTTAGTTAAGCCAATATGTTATTCGAAATCGATATAGTCTTTATTGAATTAGCGCCCTTTGGGCGGGTTTTTTACAACCCGTTGATTTAACAGTTCATAAAATGGAAATTCCTATACTATTAAATTAAAAAAATCTCAATATGGCCGGAAGAACCAAGATTGAGATAAAAGGAGAATTATCAATGCATCATCCTGCTGTGCATCCTGCTACTGACGAAAATTGGGACCGTTCTTATGAGAAGAAAGCAGTCATGCTCTTAGCCATAACTTTCGGTGTTCTCAGCTTTGATCGCTGGCTTATTGCTCCATTGTTTCCGATCATTATGAAAGATCTTAATTTGGATTATCAAAGCATCGGAAATCTATTTGGCATATTAGCGGTAACGTGGGGTATATTTTCTGCGATATTCGGCGGACTTTCAGACAAAGTCGGCAGGCGAAAAATACTTATTCCCGCAGTAATCGGATTTTCTCTTTTTTCCGGACTGGTTGCCTTTGCACAGGGGATCGTCACTCTGCTGATGTTTAGAGCCCTCATGGGCATTGTCGAAGGGGGCTATACGCCGGTTTCCATCGCCGCAACCTTTGAAGCTTCCCATCCAAAACGGGCAGGACTGAATATAGGCATACAACAATGTACCTTTGCCTTGGTGGGTTTAGCGTTTGGCCCGATAATTGCCACACAATTGCTAAAAGTATTGAGTTGGCGCTATATCTTTGGGGTATCAGTCATTCCGGGATTAATATGCGCATATCTGTGTTATAAAGTGATACGTGAGCCATCTCATTTAGGTTTAGGAATATCTACAGAATCCAAAGAAGCGAACCCTGCAGGATCAGAACAGAATACGAAATGGACAGAAGTTTTCAAATATAGAAATGTTATACTTAATATGGTCGGTCTCTTAGGGATTATGAGTTTTTTCTTTGTAATGGCCGGCATGACACCCGTTTATTTAACCGATTATCTTAAATTATCCATGTCTGAAATGGGCATTGTAACATCAGCCATCGGATTTGGTGGATTTGCAGGTTCATTGGGGCTTCCTGCATTATCCGACAAAATCGGGAGAAAACCTGCGCTGTATATATGCTTTGTCATCTGCTTGATATGTATTGTGACCTATATGAATACTGGTAAAAATATCCCTCTTTTATTTGTCCTTCTCTTCCTAATGGCTGCCTGTGGATTTGGCAATTTAATCATGAATACCGCCGTTATTCCGACCGAATCGGTGCCCCCTGAACTTAGAAGTTCAGCAGCCGGGCTTCCGATTGCAATTGGTGAAGTTTTTGGTGGTGGCGTAGCACCTGTTTTTGCCGGATATATCTCCATGAAATACGGACTCTTTTCCATTAACTATCTAATGATCGGAGGGTGGGTTTTTGCAAGTATTGTTCTTTTGTTTTTAACGGAAACCGCACCAGTCAAGCTTGTCAAAAAACAATTGAAAAAAGAGGTGGTGACTGTCTAAGGACGGCTACCCCTGTGAAGAAGAGATTTCAGGAAGTTTTTTACAAGTTCATTGATAAAGGAGTGAAAAATGAGGAACGCTATTCAAATTATTTGTACAGGAATTACAGCAGCCGTATTGATGTTTTCATCGGGATTGACAGCATTTGCTGATACCTCCGGATCGCATTATCCATACGGCGGAGAAGGTGTAAAGGCCGCCAGTGTACCACCGTCGGGTTTCCATTATCGAACGTACAATACCTTTTACCATCCCAGCACTCTCAGGGATAACAATGGCGATCAATTGGATATCGGTTTTGATCTGGATGTTTTTTCTTCCCTGCATCGTTTTATCCATGTGACAAAACACAAGATCCTGGGAGGAGATTTTTTTTATAATGTCATCGTTCCTCTCGTAAATAAGGATTTTGATATTGATGCATCGGGAATTTCTGACAGTCAAGGGTTGGGGCTGGGGGATATTGTTTTTGAATTTGCCGGTCTGGGCTGGCACATGGACCGATATGATTTTACAGTTGCTCTGGCTGTTATTACACCCACCGGAGAATTCGATGAGATGCACCCTGCATCATTGGGCCTTGGCTACTGGAGCGGTATGCTGACCCTTGGTGCTACGGCATATTTCGATGGGGCGAAAACCTGGTCGTTCAGCGCATTAACCCGTACGCTGGTTCATACAGAACAGGAAGATACGGACATTACGCCAGGCTCAGAGTTTGTGGTGGAATACGGTCTGGGCAAGGAGTTTGCCACAACGGACAAGCTGCTTGTTAGACCGGGAATCTCTGGATGCAGCTATTGGCAGATCACTGATGATTCCGGTAAAAATTCCAACGATAACCGGAAACAGTCCCATGCCATTGGTGCGGAAATCAATTTCTTCTGGTTGCCACCGACACTGTTTCAAGTCAATCTGAGAGTTTTGCAGGATTACAGCGTTAAAAACGGGCCAGAGGGATCTCAGATTGTCGTCACTCTGACCAAATCCTGGTAAAAAAACGCATCCAGGAATCTTATCATTAAGTAAGGCGGTGAATAGACCGGTAGCAGATTAATCTGTTACCGGTTTGTTATTTTGTTTCTGTGTCCTGGGGGCATGAGAAAAATATGTCTTTTAAGGTTCCCCCTTAAAAAAAGAATTGTACATTCCCATCCCAAGCTGCACCTGAAAGAATTGTATTTTTTTAAGGGTAGGGGCCATGCTTGGCTTATGAGCATTTTCCCCAGAAATTCCCGACTTTAAGCAATGATAATTGTACCATGATAATACACATCTATGTGTGATTGTTGTTTTGTTTTAGAACAACTTCACGAAAAAATATTTCGTTTTTATAAAGTCTATTTCGGGATCGTACATTTTTTAAAAAAAAAGTGAAATCAACTAATAAATTTATCCTTTGAACCCTTAGCTAAAATATTATTTTTACAAGCCACGGTTCTATATATTGTGTTTGTTTTGGTGTGAAGTGCTACATGTGTGGGCGAGATCTCTCAAATGCGATAAAAACCAAATTGCTTATATTCCTGACACTGCTTTCTTTTTATAATTTTAAATCATATGGCATGGTCATTGCTTTTTACTTAAGCACGTTCAGAAATTTTATGACTGTTTTATGATTAATAAAAGGTTCATCCGGGAATCATACAACTTCTGTCTATCCCCTGCAATTAAAAGATAATTTTAGCGTTTAAGAAAGGGAGTTTTTTTCCATTGTGAAACAGGATTTCCGAGCGGGGTTAAAAATTTTGTTCCACGGAATGATAAACGATGAATGGGTGCTGCAATATTGATGTAATTACTTGGAATAAAAGTAATCTTAATAAAAGTTTTGTAAATATTCGGTTTGCTTATGTAAATGTTTTGACAGTGCCCCAGGTTCACCTGTTTGGGGCTGCGTAGCATAATGCTATGTGAGCAAATCAAAACAGGTGAATTGGGGTGCTGTCCGAATATTTACAAAGTTCTCAATGGCCGAATGAGCCTATAAAAACAAAAAACGCTATTGCATTTGAATGTTTATTAAGGGCTTTCCTGATAAAAAAGTACGAATTTGAATAAAAAAAAGGAGTGGAAAGAAAATGTTCAAGATAATTTCAGATATGAAGAAAACAATATCTATTGATCATGAAAAATGCATAAGCTGTGGCCTTTGCGTAGATGCGTGTACCTGCAGACTGCTTGTAATGGTGGATGATTTCCCCGAACCTCGCATGGATAGAATTGAAAAAGAAAAAAGTGAACAAATTGGAGATGTATCCAAATATGTTGCGCCGACATGTGCTAATTGCAGAGTGTGTATAATCGCGTGTCCTCAAGAAGCCATTGAAATAAGAACCGAAATGTCCGGCGTAAATTATGAAGGCGCCTTGCCGGAAGGTGAGCTGATGTACCCACGGTAGGATTGCCTTTTTTTGTTTCAGGAATGATTCATGTGAAAATATGTAAGTCGTTAATTTTAGATACAATAAATATCTATTTAAAAAATCTTGCTCATGAGTCCTAAGTTCATAGTATAGGAATTTCCATTTTATGAACTGTTAAATCAATGGGTTGTAAAAAATTCGCCCAAAGGGCGCTAATCTATCACTTTTTATACCACATGTGTTGCTTTCAATTTTAACGGAAAACATTATGGCCGGGCGCATTCCCATTTAACCCGGGATCTTCTAACGGCTTTTTATGTGGATAATTAGCGTTCAAGCCCTAAACTTCAGCCTGTTAAGAGAGTTGATTTTAAAGGCTGTCCCGCCTTAAGTGGGTAGCCACATTATGTGGTGGCAAATTGGAGAACTTATGACTGATGAAAATTTTGAAAGGGGGTGATGAAATATAGATAAGTAGGGAATGGTCCATAGTATATATAGATGCATACACACAAAAAAAATTAAAAGGAGAGTACAGAATGAATTGGGACAAAGTTTATGATATCGTGATACTTGGTGCAGGAACCGCAGGTCTGGCAGCTGCAATTAAGGCCATTAAAAATGGCGACTCAGTTTTAGTCCTTGAAATGGCAAAACCTGGTGAATTTCGCAGCAGTATGTCGGTAATCGCAGGCGTTATGGACTTCGCAGGCACAAAATACCAGGAAGAAAAAGGCGTTGAAGATTCTCCCGCGCAGTATACGGCGGATCTTGTGAATAATTGTGGCGGTGATTACGATCTTTGTAAAGCTTTTACCGATCAATTACACAAAACCCTGGACATGGTTGAAAATGACCTGGGTCTTATTCCCATGGATGTTATCGGTGGATGGGGACACAGTGTAGGAAGATGCCACACCTTCGAAGGACCGAAGGTCATCGGAAGACTCGAAGAAAAAGCTCTGGAAATGGGTGTTGAAATTGCATGGGAAACACCTGGGAAGGAACTGGTTCATGATAAGGTACTGGGCGTTACCGGAATCATAGCTGAAAATGCTGGAAAAGATGTGGCAATCAAGGCAAATAAAGGTGTTGTACTGTGTTCAGGTGGCTTTGGCTACAACAGGAAATTGTGCAAGGAATTTGGTCCTGACCATCTCCAGGATCTCATCAGACTTATGCCCCCCACACATACCGGCGCAGGCCTTGAAATGGCTCTGAGGATAGGTGCTGCTACCAGAGACATCAAACATTCTCTGAAATGCTCTCTTCCCACATGTATTCATACCCTGGCTGACACTTCAATTCAATACGTTGGCGGTGTGGTTGTAAACAAAGGTTCCCAGAGATTTATTCGCGAAGACACTTGGTACGGGTATTTGGGCGATGCAGGCGCGAAACAGGAAGATGGCCTTTATTATATCATTTATGATGATGCCATGAGAAAGAAAACCAAAAAAGAATTCCCCACCTGGCTCCGCCATAAAGAGTTTAAGGGTGACACCATTGAAGGGCTTGCAAAAGAACTTAAACTGGATCCCGCAGCCCTCAAGGCGACAATGGATAATTATAATAAAATGGCAGCTGCCGGAGAGGACACAGAGTGTGGAAGAGACACGCTGGACGGAAACTTCGGAAGCCCCATCCCCGTTGACAACGGTCCCTTTTATGGCATGGAATGTAAGCCATCCACAACCTCCTTTAAAGGCGGTGTAAGGATTGATACTTCCAACAGAGTTCTGGATTGGGACGGCTATGTAATCCCGAGACTTTATGCTGCAGGTGAGGTATCCGGCGGTTACTTTGGAAAAGGTGGTTACATTTGGGGCACAATGACCGTCATGTCATTAACCTGTGGTGCTATCGCAGTTGACGATGCGAATAAGAACAAACCAATTGAAGCCTTTTCCGCTGCATGCTAAAAGCGTAGATTGTTCGTTTTACATTATAAAATAATTAATTGATACGGTTGTTCAGGGTTGTGTTACAGGGGGGAGGCCCAGACGGGGCTGCCCCTCTCCACTAACATTCATGCAACCTTAAAATATGGAGATAGAAAAAATGCAAAAAGACGTCGAATTCAAAAGTGGTGGATACACATGCCGGGGCACGCTCATTACTCCCGATCAAGGGGAAGGTCCGTTTCCCATTGTCATTATGGCAGGTGGATGGTGCTATGTTAAGGAGATCGTCATGCCGGATTACGCCGAAGCTTTCGTGAAAGAGGGGTTTGCGGCTTTGATGTTTGATTATCGTACTCTGGGTGCCAGCGACGGTCATACGCGGCAGCATATCCATCCGTGGCGTCAGATTGAAGATTACAGAAATGCCATCAGTTTCGCTGAGACGCTTCCAGAGATTGACTCAGATCGTATTGCGGTGTGGGGCATCTCCTACAGCGGCGGTCATGTACTGATCCTCGGAGCTTTGGATCCACGAGTTAAAGGTATTATCTCGACAATCCCGGTTGTCGATGGGTATGAAAACATGACCCGCTCACATGGAGAGCGGCGGTTCGAGGATTATCAGCAGCTCATGCTTGATGACAGAAGAAAAAGATATCTTGAGCAAAATGACGGCGAAACCATGGCCTTTTCCACACAGACGCCTGAGACAGTGATGAGTATCTGGCCTTATCCGGAAATCGAGACCGTTTTCATGGAGCACAAAAATACCAGGGCACCCTTGCATGAGCATTGGAACACCATCGAGTCAGGGGAATTGTTGCTGGCTTATACGGTATTTCCTTACGTGTCCAGAATTGTGAATACTCCAACCTTTATGACTGTTGCCGAGGCTGATAACATCACCCTGTGGGATCTTGAGATCGAAGCCTTTCGTCAGATTAAGTCCCAGCGCAAAAAGCTGCATGTCATCCCCAAAACGTCTCACATGACCCTTTACAAGGATATGACAAAACTTGAAGTGGTAGCAAATGCTCAAAAGTCTTTTCTCAGTGAATATCTTATCAAGCCTTACAAATAAAAAGCATTCTCTATAATCTATTTTCTATTTTTGTTGTGGGCAGGCCCTGGTGTAAAACCAGGTCTGCCCATGGCAGTTTGCAAAGTATAAAATTAAGCGCTGCCTGTAGAAAAAGAATCGTACCACAACAATACATATTCATCGTTATTTGTTGTTCTATTTTAGAACGATTTAACGGAAAGAGGTTTCATTATATTTTTTTGTTTGTAATCATGACTATCTTTTTTTTTAATATAAATGGCGTGTTGGCTGGAAATATTATCCCTTTTTAGAATTTTAAGGCATATGGCATGATCATTGCTTTTATTCGATAAGTGAGAAATCGTATAACTTGATAGTATGGGGATTTGCAATCTTTAATGCAAAGCAAAAAAATCGGATCATCGAGTATAAACGAAAAAATCAAATGAAGCGATTGTATCAAATGGATTTATTTATATATGGATCGCAATCCATCCGAGTTGAGTAAAGGTGTTGTGAGGTTCGCCAAGATGCTTAAAACATCATGCAATCCTTGGGTGCGTATGAAAGGAGTACAATGTGAATATAGAAAAAGTAGCAGTTGTCGGTGCCGGTGCCATGGGGCTTGGCATTGCCCAGGTGAGCGCAGCAGCCGGTTATTCGGTTGTATTAAACGATATCTCGGAAAATGCCCTGGAAAAAGCAATGGCCGCCATCGGAAGAAGTCTTGAAAAAATGGTGTCAAAATCAAAAATGACTTCGTCAGAAAAGGACGAAACGCTTGCCCGGATTAAAACCACCACAGACCTGCCGGAAACATGTTCAGATGTTGATCTTCTCATGGAGTGTGTGTTTGAAAATCTTGAATTGAAAAAAGAGATGTTTTCAAAATTTGATAAGTACTGTAAGCCGGATACCATACTCGGCACCAATACTTCGGCAATTCCGGTAACTGAAATTTCCGGAGCCATCCAAAGGGGTGAAAAGACAGTGGGCATACATTTCATGAATCCGGTACCCCTCATGAAGGGTGTGGAGGTTATCCGTGGCCAACTGACCTCTGATGAGACCATGGGGTTAACCATGGGATATATCGAAAAACTTGGAAAAGATCCTGCCGTTGCCGTGGATTACGCAGGCTTTATTGTTAGTCGACTTCTGGATGTGCTGATGAATGAGGCGGTGCAACTGGTTCAGGAAGGGAATTTGCCTGAAGATATTGATAAGGCCATGCGGCTTTGTGCCGGCCACCCCATGGGACCCTGTACCCTTCTGGACCTGGTAGGGGCAGAGATTGCAATGCACGGAATGGAGACCATGGCCAGAGATTTCGGTGACAAGTATAAGCCCCATCCATTATTGAAAAAAAGGGTACAGGCAGGACTGTTAGGAAAGAAGTCAGGTCAGGGTTTTTACACATACAAGTAAAACCGATAGACAATACCTTCGCCAAATTTAAAGTCGATTTGAAATTTAGCAATTAAAGCACCATAGATTGTGCCAACACAACTAATAAAATCACAATATACGGGTTGAAACTGAAGCCAAAATAAAATTGGTGAAGGTATTAATAGAGATGAAGCAATATAATGAAATAAAGGCGAAATTATGAAATCCATCAAAAACTTGTTTGATTTAAGTGGTCAGGTGGCCATTGTTAGCGGAGGGGCTTCAGGCATCGGCTTGCAGATGTCTTATGCCTTGGGGGAGGCCGGGGCCAATCTGGTTTTAGCGGCACGAAAAATTGATCGATGCCGTGAAGTTGCACAAATTATGGAAAAGGATTTGGGAATAGATGTTCTGCCCGTTCAAGTGGATGTAGGCAACCCTGAAGATATCAGTCAATTGTATAAAATCGTACTGGAACGTTTTTCCAGGGTGGATATCCTGGTCAACAATTCCGGAGCAACCTGGGGTGCTTCCTCATTTGAGTATCCATTGAAAGCCTGGGAAAAGGTGATAAAGGTCAATTTAACAGGTTCGTGGTTGATGGCCCAGGAAGCGGCACGGATCATGGTACAGCAGAAATACGGCAGAATCATTAATGTTACGTCTCTTGCCGCCTTTGTGGGGGCTCCGGCAGAAGTCATGGATACCGTGGCATATCAGGCCAGTAAAGCCGGGCTTGCAGGTCTGACAAAAGATCTGGCGGTGAAATGGGCTCCGTACAATATTACGGTGAACGGTCTCGCACCGGGGTGGTTTCCTTCAAAAATGACCACCGGCACCTTGAAGAAAAGCCAGGAGGTTTTATTAAACGGTATTCCGCTTGGTCGATTCGGGAGTGATGACGAATTGAAAGGCGCCACTCTTTTCCTGGCCTCTCCCGGTGCTGGATACTGTACTGGGAGTATTCTCAGCGTGGATGGCGGATGGGTTGCGCAATAAAAACGATAAAGAAGAGTTAAGGATATATTCAATGACATTTCAAAAAAATAATGAGGATATTGTTGTCGTCAGCGCTGTTAGGACACCCTACGGAAGATTTGGCGGTTCAATGAGGGATATCGATATTTACGATCTGGGTGCCATTGCCATGCAAAATGCCCTGGAACGTATTGATCTTGCACCTGAGAAAATCAATGAAGTCTGGTGGGGGTGTGGAGATACCACCAATTGCAAGGACCCCTATACCCCGGTGATTGCAAGGCAAAGCTTGATAAAAGCCGGGATCCCGGCAGAAACACCCTCCTTGTATTTTGACCAAGCCTGTACCAGCGCCATGAGCAGCGTCAAGTACGGAGCCAGAAGTATCCGGCTCAAAGAGGCCGAAATCGTAATGACCGGCGGTGCCACAAGCTTCAGCACAGTCCCTTTTTTGCTTCGGGATATTCGTTGGGAAGGCCGAAGACATAGCGATTTTAAGGTGGAAGATCCCATCATTCCTTTGGGGTACAAAGATTTTGCCCCGGTGGCGGTGGATTCCGGTGAAGTGGCGGTTGAATACGGCATATCAAGACAGGAACAGGACGAACTTGCCTTTGCCAGTCATGCCAATTACGGCAAGGCCCATGATCGGGGTTTTTTCAAAAACGAGATCGTTCCGCTTACCCTTCAGAAGAAGGATAAAAGAGGTAATATCATATCGGAACACGCATTGGATATTGATGAACAATACCGTGCAAATATCTCAATTGAAGCCCTATCTAAATTGAAACCTGTTTTTAACAACCCCACCTGCACCGCTGGAAATGCACCGGGAATGAATGATGGGGCTGCTGCTCAAATTATCATGACCAGAGAAACGGCAGAAAAACTTGGGCTTGATATTTTATACACTGTTGTTACAACTTCTGCAATTGCGCTTCAGCCGAGAATCATGCCGGTTTCTCCCGCTTTTGCACTGAAGAAATGTTTTGATCAATCCGGTCTGACAATTGATGATATGCATGTTCTTGAGATTAATGAAGCCTTTGCCTGCGTTCCCCTGGTTTCCTGCAAGCTTCTTTCCAACGATCGGTTTTTGAATTCCCAATATACTGAAATGGTCGCCGAAGCATCTGCCAGCGCCATCCTTGACAATGATGATCTGAAATATTTGGAACTTAAGAAAAAGCTCAATGTTAACGGCAGTGCCATTGCAACAGGTCATCCCAATACATCCAGTGGTGCCAGGTTAATGATGACAGCCGCCTATCAACTGAAAGAGAAGGGGGGCGGATATGCCTCTTGTGCCATTTGCGGTGGCTTGACCCAGGGTGCCGGGGCAATTATCTGGGTGGAATAATATTAATCTGATCTTTAAACGTTTTGGAGGGTAAAATGGCTGACCAAATTAAAATATTGGAAGGCATAAAAATTGTTGACTTAACAAGAGTTTATACCGGGCCGTTCTGTACACAGATCCTTGCCGATCAAGGGGCTGAGGTCATTAAAATAGAAGATGCAGGTCCAAATTCGAATGAAAGAAGTTGGCCCCCCTTTGCCCCTGGAACCGAAGAATCCACTTACTTCATTGGTTTGAATCGGGGAAAAAGAAGTATTGAGCTGAATCTGAGGGAAAAAAAAGCGCTGGAAATTTTTTATTCTCTGGTCAAAGACGCAGACATCGTCATTGAAAATTTTGCACCGGGTGTGGCCGATAAACTCAATATTGGCTATAAGGCATGTAAAAAAGTGACGCATGACGTCATCTACCTTTCCATCTCCGCATTCGGCCAATATGGCCCCCTGAGCAGTTTGCCCGGCTACGACATGCTGGCCCAGGCAATGGGGGGGCTGATGAGCATTACCGGATATCCGGATATGCCTTTACGGGTGGGATCTTCCCTGGGAGACGTCATAGCCGGTCTTTATGGTGCCATCGGTTTGCTGGGTTCCTTGCTATACAGGAACCGTACCGGCAAGGGGCAGCATGTGGATGTTTCCCTGGTGGACTGTATTTTTACTTGCCTTGAGAATAATGTACCTGCCTACACCATCTGCGGCCGGTCGCCCAAACGCCAGGGAAGCCGGCATCCGGACGGAGGCCCCTACGATGTATACACCTGCAAGGATGGTTTCGTCTGTGTTGTTGCATCCAATGAAAAATTGTGGGGAAATCTGTGTGATTTGATGGGAAAGCCTGAAATGGCAACCCATGGGAAATTCAACTCCAACGCAGCCCGAATGGAGAATATCGAAGAAATGACCCAGATGATCAACGAGTGGATGAAATCCTATGAACTCAAAGAGATGGTAAGCATGCTGCGGGATGCACGCATTCCTGTGGCTGCGATTCTTGAGGTGCCCGAAATTTGTGGAAGTCCGAATACAAAAGCAAGACATATGCTGGTTGAATACGATCATGCAACAGCGGGGAAAATCCATGTTCCGGGCAACCCTATTAAATATGGCGAATATGAGGCACTATCTGAATTGCCGCCGCCGTTCAAAGGTCAACATACAGAGGAGATATTGACAGAGTTGGGAATTCAAAAAAATACCATTGAAGCCATGATGGCAGGGGGAATTATCGGTGACGGGTATATCAAAAGGGCACCAAAAAAATCAGCATGATAGAAAATGGGGAGAAATGTAATGGTAAAGGTAGCTAAGGCAGCGGTACACGATATAAAGAAAGTAATAATAATCGACCATGACATATGCAGACGTTGTGGTCTGTGCGCAAAAGCGTGCACCACCAGTCTACTTCAAAAGGATAACAAAAAAGATTATCCCCATCCAATGGAAGATAGAGTTGATAATGTGGAACAAATAGAAAATGTTTTCAAGTATCATACAACGGCATGCGCGAACTGTAGAATATGTGTAATAACGTGCCCGCGGGAGGCTATCTATGTTGAAGCTACTACAACCGTTTTTTAGAAGCACTGTTTACTTTAACGTTGCATAAACTTTTTCGATAATTTTTCAAAAGCATTGTCATTGTGGAGTCTCAAGGCCAAAATCAAGATTTTACTGAATCCACCGTTGGTGGATTATAGGGTTTGATTGCCAAAAGCTCCATAGATAGTAAGTACAGGCTAAGTACGGGCTATCTGAAAAAAATCGAGTATAATTTTATGCAACAACAGGGTTTAATGTCAAACCAAAAACGGTTCGAATCATTGGAATGTATCTTTTTTAAATAAATCGGGAGATGAATATCATGCCATTAATAACAATTGAAAAAGTAATTAAGGATTTACAGGAAGGTAAGATGGTTATCCTGGTGGACGATGAAAACCGGGAAAATGAAGGGGACCTGACCATGGTTGCTGAGGCTGTAACCCCTGAAGCTATTAATTTTATGGCTACATACGGCAGGGGGCTGATCTGCCTGTCCATGACCGATGAAAAATGCAAGTCTCTGGAATTGCCGTTAATGGTGAATGATAATCAATCCCGATTTCAGACAGGCTTCACAGTTTCCATTGAAGCCCGCAACGGTGTGACTACAGGTATCTCGGCCGCAGACCGGGCAAAAACAATTCTAACAGCAATCGCAGATAATGCCAAGCCGTCCGACTTATCTCGGCCGGGACATATTTTTCCCTTGCGTGCCAAAAAT
>CAKZLA010000368.1 GCA_937124525.1 uncultured Desulfobacterium sp. | reverse complement strand
ATAATACGAGAATCACCTTATTTCAAGGTTTACTGCTTCTAAAAAATAACAATTACCCGAACTTATTGAGAACTTACAAATATTCACATAAAATCATAAAGCGGTATGGTTCTTGGATATTTAGTTAATTAAATAAAAAACTTATCGATTAAAATCAATTTATACGCTGAACCATAAATTGGATGTGATCATAACATGAGTCGTTTTTGTAAGAGGAATATTCATCTCTATGCGGATTGCTTCCGCAATGATCGAACATATGATCAAATCCCGTAAACAATAGGAGAAGTTGGTAATCTATGGCAAATGTAAAGACAAAAGACAAGACAGTTCTAAGGAGTTTGGGCCTTGGTGGCTTTTTCGGGGGTGGGGCCGAGGGGATGGTGGATGTCAAGGATGGTAAAATTGTCCGTATACGTCCCATGAGATATGGATGGAAGTATAAAAAAGAAGATGTTCGCCAATGGAAGATGACACGAAACGGGAAGTCCATCACCCCCCCCTGGAAATCTTTACCAGGCCCTTTTTCCCTGGCCTACAAAAAACGGGTTTACTCTGCCAATCGCATCCAATATCCACTTAAGCGGGTGGATTGGGATCCCAATGGCCAACGCAATCCACAAAACAGGGGAAAAAGCAAATACAAACGGATTTCATGGGATGAGGCCAGCGATATCATAGCCGCCGAAATCAAACGTATCCATGAAACCTATGGTATCCACGGTATTTTGATGCAGGGGGATGGCCATGGCGAATGTAAGTCCATTAATACCCCCCATGGGCATCCCGGCAATCTTTTGGATCTCATGGGCGGCTTTACCTTGCAGGTGCGTAATCCTGACAGCTGGGAAGGATGGTACTGGGGTGCAAAACACGTATGGGGTCAAGGAGTTCAGGGCAATATGTGGCCTGCCGCGAACACCGTCAACGATGCCACTGAACATACTGAGATGATGCTTTTTTGGGGATGCGACCCTGAGACCACCCCCTGGGGATTTACCGGACAATTTGCCAGCAGTCTTTGCTATTTCTGGTCGGAAATCGGTATGAAGCAGATCTATATCTGTCCGGATTTAAATTATGGTGCTGCCATTCATGCGGACAAATGGATTCCGGTGCTTCCCAATACGGATGCGGCACTACAGCTTGCCATTATCTACGTATGGATTACCGAAGACCTTTATGACAAGGCCTATATCCGCACCCATGCCACAGGTATGGAAGAATTTTCTGCATATGTCCTTGGCAATGAAGATGGTGTCCCCAAAACACCCGCTTGGGCGTCTAAAAAATGTGGTGTCCCGGAATGGACCATTAAGGCCTTGGCCCGGGAATTTGCAGCCCAAGTAACCTCCATCGCCCATTATTTTGGGGGTGGTCTTATCCGCGGACCCTTTTCCCATGAGAATGCACGCCTGGAGGTGATTCTTTTGGCCATGCAGGGATTGGGTGCTCCCGGGGTACACCAATTACAACTGACCTATTTCGGTATGCCGCGCAAACAGGGCCTGGCAGGTGGCGTCTGGAATCCGGACCTTGAAGAACGTCTTTCTATTCCGGTGATGTCCTCCATTGCTTCCTGGCAGAAACAGGCATTGCCCAAATGTTTGGTTCATAAGGCAATTGAATCCGATGAACCCATCACATTTCGTGGAACCGGAGCCATTGAAGCATTGACACAGGATCAGTTCAATGAATATACCTACCCCATCCCCAAAGAAGAGGAGGGAAGTGAAATTCATATGATGTGGACCGATTGTCCCTGCCGAATCACCTGTTGGAACGGCGGTAATGAAACAGAGCTGTCATTACGAAATCCCAAGATAGAAACGATCATAGCCCAGCATCCCTGGCTTGAAAATGATTGCATTTACTCCGATATAATCCTGCCAGCAAATACACTCATGGAAGTTGACGACATCGTCACCAATGTCCGGCAGGGAATCCCCCAGCCCAATATCATGATCCAGGACAAAGCCATCGAACCCATCGGGGAATCCAAAAGCGATTTTGAAATTGTTCTTGAAGTGGCCAAGAAAGTGGGGCTGGAAGAGGAACTGACCCATGGGTTGTCGGTTCGGGATATGCAGGAAAGAATCTGGTACCACATGGGAGGGGAAAAGCTTGTCACATGGGAAGAGCTGGAGGATAAAAAATACTGGATGTACAGTACAGCCGATGACTGGAAATCAGATCCCCCCGGATTTAGACAATTCTATGAAAATCCTGAAAAACATCGCCTGGGCACCAAAAGTGGAAAACTGGAGTTCTATTCGGAAGCATTGGCCGTACATTTCCCTGATGACAAGGAGCGGTCCCCCATTCCCAAGTGGGTCGAAAAAAGCGCCATGCACGATGAGCGGATCTCCAGCGGGCGATCAAAGGTTTATCCGCTGTTGCTCATGTCCAACCACGGCCGCTGGCGGGTGCATGCCCAATGCGATGATATCACCTGGACCCGGGAAGTTGCAACCTGCAAGGTTGTTGGACCCGACGGCTACAAATATGAACCGCTGTGGTTGCATCCTTCCGAGGCAGAAAAGCGGGGCATAAGCCATGGAGACATTGTCAAAATTTGTAACGAACGGGGCATTGTCCTTGCCGGTGCCTATGTAACCGAACGTCTCCGGCCGGGGGTGGTATACATCGACCATGGTGCCCGGGCAGATCCCATCAAAGTCGGCGAAATTGATCGTGGTGGTGCCATTAACACCATTTCTCCAGACGGAATTATCTCTGAAAATTGTGTGGGGCAGGCCACCAGCGGTTATCTGGTCCAGGTCGAACGACTGTCAGGAGCACAAATGGATCAATGGCGACACGATTACCCGGACGCCTTTGAACGTAAGTATGAACCGGATGCAGGATTGAGATTTGACGCCTGGGTTGTCAAGGAGGGTGAAAAATAATGAAAGCTTTTTATATTGATTTATCCGTTTGCAATGGCTGCTATTGCTGCCAGATTGCCTGTAAGGATGAGCATGTGGGTAACGATTGGAGTCCATACGCCAAGCCACAGCCGGATACCGGACAATTTTGGATTGGCATTGATGAATCTGTCCGTGGTCAGGTCCCCAAGGTCAAAGTAAGCTATATTCCCAAATTGTGTCATCATTGTGATGATGCCCCGTGTATTGAACAATGTAAATTTGATGCCATTGAAAAACGCGATGACGGAATAGTTCTTATTCATCCGGATAAATGTACAGGCTGTAAACTCTGCAGGGATGCCTGTCCCCACGATGCAATCTTCTTTAATGAAGATTTAAATATAGCCCAAAAATGTACGGGATGCAGCCACCTGTTGGATAATGATCCTGAATGGATTGTTCCACGATGCGTTGATCAGTGTCCCACAGAAGCACTTCGTTTTGGAGAAGAGGCGGATTTTAAGGATTTTATAAAAGAGTCAGAACTTCCCACCCCTGAAGCGACCACGAAATCAAGGGTCTATTATAAAAACTTACCTAAAAAATTCATTGGCGGAACACTTTATGACCCAGTGGAAAAAGAGGTTATCATTGGCGCAAAATGCACCCTGAAAGATGATGAATCAAAGGATTCCTTCACCACTGAAACGGATAATTTCGGGGACTTCTGGTTTCATAATGTTAAGGATGATGGACGTTTCACCCTCACCTTTGAAAAAAATGGAAAACAAAAAACAGTCGAAGAAATTTTTACCGACAAGGATCTTTGCCTGGGGGACATTCCCCTGGCTCTGTAGCCGCTGTGCGTATGGGGCTTGATCACAAGTATCCAATCCGTATCCAGTTGGTTTACGCGTTGAGCCGGATATGCGGCGGATTATCATGCCCCAAAAATGAAATGAAAAAAGGAGCAAAAATGGCGATCATTACGATTTCAACAAGCTTGTTCAGTGGTGGAGAACAAATTGCCCAGGAAGTGGCAACAAAATTGGGATATCCCTGCATCAGTAGAAAAGAGCTTATTTTAGGTGCTGCTGAAAATTTTAATTTCCCCGAGGCAAAACTCCTTGAGGCGATGAGCGAACCCCCCAAACTCTGGCAGAGAGATCGTGATAAACGGGCGGCTCATTTTAATTTAATCCGGGCGGCATTTCTTCAACGTTGTAATAAGCAGGATCTGGTTTACCATGGATTTTCCGGGCAGGAGTTGATTCGAAACGTTCCCCATGTGTTACGAATACTTGTCATTGCCGATGAAGACTATCGCGTTAAAACCGCAATGACGCAATTGGGAGAAGACCAGGAGCAGGCCATGGTCCACATCATGGAAAGTGACAAAAAATTCAGCAAATGGACCCGGCAAATGTACGGATTTGAGTGGAAAAATCCATCGCTGTACGATCTGGTCTTTCACATTGGACGAATTAGCGTTGCAAGTGCTGTGGAAGCCATTCTTGGAATAATGGCAAGGGGAGACTTCGACCCCACCGAGACTTCTCGTCAAGCCTTTTACGATGAATTCCTGGCCAGCCTGACCTGGTCCGCATTAACAAACAACGAGGAGACCTGTGCATCGTACCTGGAAACCATGGCCCGTCATGGCCGCGTTACGATTACGGGGACTGCCCGTTCCGAGCGTATTTTAAATGCAATCACCGAAGTGGCCCAAAACGTTGAGGGGGTCATTGAGGTGGACAACCAGGTGGACATTGGTACCATCTGGCGCTCATAGGGCAGGTTTCAAAAATAAAAAAATACTTAATCAAATATTATTAATAAAAGGCTGAATAAATCGTTGGCTTAACTGCGAACAGCCATTTTTTATGAATAAGGAGGGTTAATGGAATATGATAAAAAAGTAGAGATATTTCCCACCACCACCTGGTCAGCCGGGGCTGGCTGTCACGGCGGTTGCGGTCAAAATCTTTACGTCAAAGACGGCAAACTCATTAAAGTCGAAGGAGATGAAAATGCATCATGGAATCAGGGACGAGCCTGTCCGCGCGTCCTGGCGCTGAAGCAATATGTATATCATCCGGACCGCATCACCACTCCATTAAAACGGATTGGCAACCGTGGGGAGGGCAAATTCGAGCCCATTTCCTGGAACGAGGCCTTTGATATCTGCGAGAGCAAATTAAAGGATATTCGTGATAAATACGGAGCTGAATCCGTCATATTTGCCCAGGGAACCGGTAGAGATGTAGGGGGGCCCATCTCCTACCTGGCTTATAATTATGGCAGCCCCAACTGGTGTCAACTGGGTCTTTCCGGGCAATCATGCTACACGCCAAGGCTTGGTGCCATGAAAACCACCATGGGCGACTTTGCGGTGCTGGATGCTTCCCAGTTTTCTGCCCAGCGCTATGATGATCCGGAATGGGAGGTGCCAAAGGTTATTATCGTGTGGGGTCAGAATCCGCCACCCACTTGTCCGGACGGCTTCTTCGGGCATTGGGTGGTTGACTGCATGAAACGCGGCAGCAAGATCATCTCCATAGACCCAAGAAATACATGGACCTCCACCCGGGCCGAATACCATCTTCAAATTCGGCCCGGAACCGATGGGGCCATGGCGCTTGGCATGCTCAATGTCATTATCAATGAAGAACTATACGATAAGGAATTTGTGGAAAAATGGGTCTATGGTTTTGACAAGTTAAAACAACGGGTTCAGCAATATCCGCTGGAAAAAGTATCTGAGATAACATGGGTGCCGGAAAAACTCATCCGCGGCGCGGCCAGACTTTACGCCACCAACAGCCCTGCGGCTATCCAATGGGGGGTTGCCATTGATATGAACCCCCAGGCAACCAGTGTTGCCCAGGCCATCACCCATTTATGGACCATTACCGGTAACATAGATATTCCCGGCGGCAATGTAATTGCCCGGCCTTCCCACGGAGTGACCACCTATCCATATTCCACAGAAGAGTTGGTGGGCCTCTACGGACAGGAGTTGGTGGACAAGCTCAATAAATTGCGCATTGGTTGCGACACATATCCCATGGTCAAAGGATTCCGTGGATGGGCCCAACCGGATATGGCCATTGAACAAATTGATACCGGACATCCCTATCCCATCAAAGGGGCATGGATTCAAACGGCAAACATCCTGGGTGGACAGGCTGCCCGGGCTAGATTTCATTATGATGCATTAAAAAAGCTCGATTTTGTGGCGGTGGTGGATCTGTTTCACAATCCCACCACCATGGCGCTGGCCGATATTGTCCTGCCTGCTGCGACCTTTGCAGAAAAAGACAGCTTTCGTTCATGGTGGGTGCCATTGGGTGTGATGCACAAGACCATTCAAGTGGGAGAATGTAAATCCGATTGGGAAATCAACATTGAAATGGCAAATCGACTGAATCCGAACTGTAAATACAAAACAGTGAAAGAGTTGATCAATGACCGACTTTCGGTGGCTGGATTCACCTTTGATGAGCTGGTCAAAAAGGGTTCCCAGGCCATGCCTCCAAAGGGAGATCCCTCCCGGCCCTATCGCCGACACGAAAAGGGATTGTTGAGACCTGGCGGCAAACCGGGATTTAACACGGAAACAGGTCGGGTTGAATTATACTGTAAGGCCTATGAAAGCTGGGGGTTGGACACCCTTCCTTATTTTGACGAACCCCCCCAGAGCCCCGTCAGAACCCCGGAACTCTACAAAAAATATCCATTGATCATGATCACCGGTGCCCGATCGTCTCTGTACTTTCATTCCGAACATCGAATGATCCCCTGGTTGCGGGAAAAAGACCCGGATCCTTATGTTGAAATACACCCGAACACCGCCAAAGAATTTGATGTCTACGACGGGGAATGGATCTATTTGGAAAATGATTTAGGTCAGGTGAAACGCAGGGTTCGTATTTCATTAAGGGTACACCCCAAAATGATTCACACATTGCATGGATGGTGGATGCCGGAAATGACAGGCAAGGAACCGGATCTATTCGGCGTCTGGGATTATCAAATAAATAAAATTGTCCCGGGCCCCCAGCACGCCACTTCAGGTTTCGGCGGTGGTCAATACAAGACTACACTTGTTACTTTAAGAAAAATCATTCGATAGGGAGGCTTCCATCATGTCTAAATACGGTCTGTTCATTAATTATGACTATTGCACCGGCTGCCACACATGTGAGGTGGCCTGCCAGCAGGAGCACGATTTCCCGGCAGGGAAATGTGGCATCAAGGTGACGGAATACGTTTATGTCGCCGATAAAAAACCCGTTGCCATTGATTATCTGCCTTTTCCCACCGATTTGTGTGATTTGTGCATTGCCCGGCATCAAAATGGAGAAATTCCTTCCTGTGTAAAACACTGTCAGGCAAATTGTATGGAATTTGGTCCGTTGGACAAACTGATGCAGGAGATGGAAATCACACCGCGTTCAGTAGTGTTTTCACCACGGTAAACGGCTGATTTCCATCCAACATCACGGGGGTATCGGTCATTATGATCATATAGTCATGGTTATCGGAAACATTTTAACCTAATTTCTATCTAAAAAAGGAGCATCAATGCGTAAAAAGACCAAGCTTTTACAGGTTCTGTTGACCTGCACGGCGTTAATAGGCTTTGCCGTTGTCGCCACGGCAAAACCAATTACCTTGACCTTTGCCAACCAGAATTCAGAAAATAGCTGGAGTGGTGTACATGCCATCGCCCCCTGGGCCAAACAAGTGGAAGAAGCCACTGGGGGAAAGGTTAAAATTCAGATCTTTTACAGCAATACGCTGACCAAAGGAAAAGACGCTTGGGGTGCCACCAAGAACGGTATCACCGATATTTCCTGGTGTTTTCATGGGTACTGGTCGGGGATGACCCCCCTGGCAGACGTTATCAGCTTACCTTCCTTGCCGTTCAAAACTGCTGAAAAGGGAAGTGAAATCCTCTGGAAGCTATACAAAAACTATCCGTCCATAGAAAAGGAATTTTCCGACAACAAAATCCTGCTGCTCTTCACCAGCAATCCATATGTTCTAATTACCACAAAAAAACAGGTGAAAAACATTGAAGACATACGCGGGATGAAAATTCGAATGAGCGGTGGCCCCCCCACAGAGATGATGAAGGCGCTGGGAGGCACCCCCATGATGGTGCCCATGCCTGATATCTATATGGCTATGCAAAAAGGCGTTATTGATGGTATGGGCGCACCCTGGGAAGCAATCCACGGATTCCGTCTTTATGAAGTTGCCAATTACTATGCAGAAACACCATTTCCTGCGGTATATTTCTCCATTGCCATGAACCAACGCAAATGGAACAAATTAGATGAAGAGACGCAAAAAGCCATCATGAGTGTAAGCGGACTTGAAGGTTCCAAATTCTGGGGACGAAATCATTTCGACACGGCCAAAGATGGGGTGCTTGATAAGCTTCATTCTCTTAATAAAGAAATTGACATCTATAACCTGCCCGATGAAGAACAGCAACGCTGGTTGGATAAGGCTGGTAAACCCATATGGAAATTGTGGGTCGAAAAAATGAAAACAAAAGGGCATGACAACGCCCAGGAAATTCTTGATAGGGCAATTTCCCTGAGCCATGAATAAAGATTTGAAAAGACTTTAAGGATATAAAATGATTGACTAACCAAGGCTAAGAAAGAACTTCTTCAGTTTTTAACTTGATGCTCCATTTTCCCCAATTTCCTGTACTGCAGGCAGATAAAATGGAGCATTGAGTTTCAGCCTTAAGGATACGACAGCTATGCTATCAAAAGTCACAACAAAAATCACCCAGGCATTGATCGCCATAGGGGCCACTATGCTTGCATTGATGATGTTTCTAACAGTCATGGATGTGGTCTTGCGTGGTTTGTTTAATCGCCCCCTGTCCGGCGCATTTGAACTGGTGGAATATATGATGGCCATAATGGTACCTTTCAGTATTACCTATTGTGCAGAGCAAAATGGTCATATTGCCGTGGATTTGATTATGGATCGTTTTTCAAAAAAGATTCAAAGAGCCACAGGTGCTTTTGTCACTTTTGCCACATTGACATTTGTAATTCTCATCGCCTGGCAGAATGTACTTTACTTCATGGAAGTAAAAGGGTTTCAGGTGACATCGTCCGTTTTATTGATCCCGACCTATCCTTTCGTTATACCGATTTTCATCGCTTTTGGGGTGTTTGCACTAATTCTTGTGGTGCAATTATCTAATTTTTTTTCGGAGGTTAAAAACTAATGAGTCCCATTTTCGTGGGTTGTATCGGTATTATTGTTTTGATCATTCTTATTTTAGCCCGAATGCATATCGGCGTTTGTATGGGCCTTGTGGGATTTTTGGGGTTTGCTTATACAATGGGAATGGAGCCTGCATTAGGTGTTCTTAAAACCGTCCCGTACAGCACTTTATCCAACCAGAATCTAAGCGTTATTCCACTTTTTATTCTCATGGGAACCTTTGCGTTCAGCGCAGGCATAAGCGAAGATCTGTATCGGGCTGTGCATAAATGGTTGGGGCATTTTCGAGGTGGTTTGGCCATGGCAACGGTGGCAGCTTGTGCCTGTTTTGCCGCCATAAGCGGTTCCAGCCTGGCCACCGCAGCAACTCTTGGCAAAGTGGCCATGCCGGAAATGAAAAAATACAAATACGATGCAGCCCTGGCCACCGGTTGCATCGCTGCCGGTGGCAGCATCGGAATTTTAATTCCGCCCAGTGTTATTCTGATCATTTACGGAATTATTACTGAACAATCCATTGGAAAGTTGTTTCTGGCAGGTTTTATCCCTGGAATACTGGAGGCTGTTTTTTATATAATCACCATCGTGATTATTACCAAGTTAAATCCGGAATTGGGTCCCCCGGGACCCCGTGTAAGTTTAAAGGAAAAAATCAGATCACTTTTGAAGGTCTGGGAAGTCATCATTCTTTTTGTGGTTGTCATTGGCGGTATTTACATTGGGCTGTTTACACCCACCGAGGCTGCGGGTGTAGGTGCCTTCGGCACTTTTTGCTTCACCATTTTTCGAAAAAAAATGACATGGGAGACGTTTACCTCAAGTTTGCTTAAAACCACCATGACCACTGGCATGCTGTTTATGGTTGTTATGGGGGCAATGATTCTGGGTTATTTTTTTTCCGTCAGTCGCCTTCCCTTTGAACTTGCATCATGGGTTGGTGGCCTTAGCGTAAACCGTTATTTGATTTTATTGATGATCCTGGCAGTGGTTGGCATGCTGGGCTGTCTTATGGATTCCATGGCCATTGTTCTGCTCACGGTCCCCGTATTTTATCCCATGATTCAAAAACTTGGTTTCAACCCAATTTGGTTTGGCATTCTTGTGGTTCGCGTTACAGAAATGGGTTTGATCACTCCCCCGGTTGGTTTGAATGTGTATGTTATTCAAGGCATCACCGGCGAACGGATGGGGACAATTTTCAGGGGAGTCTTTCCCTTTATTATTGCCGATGTATGTGAGATTATACTTTTAATTTGCATACCGGAAATTACACTTTTTCTACCGGGCCTGATGGCAGGATAAATGATATACGGGATTGGTCACAAGCTGGGCCACTTTACGGGAGATAGAATTTTATTCATCGCAACCTACCGTAATGATATAGTTTGATTTTTATCATTAAAATTTTATCACAAGATGACCGACGTTATGACCAAGCCCTGATATACTTTAAAGGTCATAAATTTACAAACGTTTTTCCATTTTTCAAATGACGAAATATTAACAGGTGATTTCATAAAATTCTCATCCAATCAATTCAAAAATTATTTAAGAGATGTATTTCCCGATGCAGCACATGTAGTACATGCAATCAGAGCAATGGATCTGGATAAGCTATGCACCGAAATTTAGCTTTATATATTAGCTGAAGTCGCCTGAAATATCCAACCAAAGCACCACATCCTGAGCAGGTATATGGGCAAATGGTAAAGGAAAAGGAAAAGGAAAAGAAGAATGGGAAACTGGTCGAAATCACCTACCGTGTCAAGTGTGGAGTAGAACCTTTTGCTAAACTCGGGCTTAAAATATTAACTTACCATAGATCATAAATTAAAAGTAGGTTATATATAGTGACCAGATTCATTAAAGTTGTATTTTAACAAATTCGGGTACCCAAAAGGAGAGAAAATGATAGGAGATTTCAAGAAAATTTTATTTGCAACAGACCTGTCCAACAATTGTAGGCATGCCTTTGCCTATGCTGCAAACCTGGCAGCCCGGTATGAAGGCGGCATTACCCTGTTGCATGTCATGGAAAGCGTTCCAGAATCCCTGGATTCAAGGCTTAAGGGATTGCTTGGAAAAGAGCAGTGGGAAATACTTCACAGCAAGCATGAACATGACGCAAGGACCACCCTTATCGGCAAAAAAAATGAGCTTGCAACCATTCATCAGGCCCTTGGCTCCTTTTCAGAAATGGCCAGCAACGAAGAATGCCGTTATACCGTGGAGAACATCCTTGTCAAGGATGGGCATGTGGTGGATACTATTTTGGAAACCGCCCAGGAGGAAGCGTGTGATATCATTGTCATCGGGTCTAACAAAACCATGTTCACCGATGTAAAATCCATGGGGCATCGTGCCAAAAGTATTCTGAAACGATCCCGGATTCCTGTCATGGTGATCCCGCCGGCGGATGAATAACCGGTGGAAATTCAATGTCTGTTGGGGCATGGGCATCCTATGCATAGGATGCCCGGGCCTCTTTCGAATATATGACTCTGTTGATTAAATTGAATTTTATAAATTGGCCACGACATATAATAACACGAAAACAAGAGATAAGAATCTAAAGCTATTTTAACAAAAAACATATCATGAAAAAATCGACATCCCAAACTTTCCGAGAAGAGCTCTCGATGGCTCAATCCCTTGAAAAGCGGCTTCAGTTTGAGACCCTTCTGACAGACATATCCACTAAATTTGTCAATTTGCCCGCAGATAAAATAGATATAGAAATAGAAGCGGTACTACAGCGCATTTCTGAAGTATTAAACATCGACAGATGTAGCGTGGCTCAATTTACAAACGATCGGAAAAAACTGCGGGTTACCCATGCCTTCGCAGTTCCTGGTGTCTCTCCCATGCCGGATATAATTCTCAATGAACAACAGCCCTGGTATAGTCACAGGCTTTACAAATGTGTGCCCATTGTTATGACAAATCCTGAAAATCTTCCTGAAGAGGCGGTGGAAGAAAAACGGCATTGCCTGGAGCAGGGCATAAAATCGAGTGTCCTCATCCCTCTAACGGTGGGAGGCTTATTTTTAGGAGTGGTTGGGTTTGCCTGCTTAAAGTCGGAACGGCAATGGCCAGAGGTGCTTGTTCAACGTCTTAAAATGTTGGGGATTGTTTTTGCCAACTCCTTGGTGCGGAAAACAGCCGAATTAGAACTTCACAAGGCCTTTTCCGAAATAAAAAATCTCAAAGACCGGCTTGAGGCAGAAAATACCTATTTAAGGGAAGAGATAGAGCTTCAATACACTCATGGGGAGTTCATCGGCCATGTAGATACAATTAAAAATGTATTAATCCAGGCAGAGCAGGTCGCAAAAATGGACACCACCGTACTAATTTTGGGAGAAACGGGTACCGGTAAGGAATTGATGGCACAGACCATACACAAGCTTAGTCCACGTAAGCAATATCCAAAAGTCATTGTAAATTGCGCTGCTCTGCCTTCAAACCTCGTGGAAAGCGAATTGTTCGGGCACGAAAAAGGGGCTTTCACCGGTGCTGAATCCAAACGCATTGGACGCTTTGAATTGGCCGATAAGTCCACCCTTTTCCTGGATGAAATCGGGGAGCTCTCCTTATCCCTGCAGGCAAAACTTCTGCGTGTTCTACAAGAAAAACAATTTGAGCGGTTGGGGGGGCAAACGACCATATCCTCAGATGTTAGGGTGATTGCTGCCACCAACAGAGATCTTCGCAAAGCTGTAAAGTCTGGTGAATTTCGAAAGGACCTATACTATCGCCTGAATGTATTTCCCATTATTATCCCTCCCCTTCGTGAACGCCGTGCCGATATCCCACCCCTTGTCTGGTTTTTTGTCAGGCATTTTTGTGAGAAAATGGGCAAGCGTATCGACAAAATTTCACTTACCAGTATGGATGCAGTGTGTGATTACCACTGGCCTGGCAATGTCCGGGAACTTAAAAACACCATAGAACGATCTTTGATCATCAACACGGGCAGAACACTTCAAATCGAACTGCCGTCCAATTTGGAAGAATTTGAAAAACAGGCATGTACCCTGGAAGATGTACAAAAAAAACATATTCTTGCCACTCTTAAAATGACTGAATGGTGCATCAGGGGGAAAAATGGGGCTGCAAAAATTCTGGGATTAAAGCCAACGACATTGGAAGCAAGAATGGCTAAATTGGGAATACAGAGACCCACAAAATAAAAGAATTGTTTTTTTCTCAAACTTCTGGTGGGGGATACTTTTTGGGGATTGTCTCTAACAGACTCTGATATTTTGTTCTGGGATGAAGAGGGCGGCTTACTGCTGTCATATTCAAAGGAAAATTTAATGACAATAAAAAAAAATGGCCTTGAAACAAAACTTGTTGAGGCTGTGTTGTCAAAGCTTGGTATAGAAGGTCTATCCTTGTCCACCGATTTGGAGGGGTTAAAGACCGTTTATGGGGCGTGGTGCAGGAAAGTACCCTTTGACAACATACAAAAATTGATTCATCTTGAATCCGGGAACCAGGCTCCCCTTCCCGGGGATGATCCTGTGGATTTTTTCGAAGGATGGCTTCGATTCGGAACGGGTGGTACCTGCTGGGCTGGCAGCAATGCCCTTTACAGTCTTCTTTTATCCCTTGGTTTCAAGGTCCACAGGGCCACGGGGACCATGTTGATAGCACCGGGAGCCCCCCCCAATCACGGAAGTGTTATTGTGAACTGTGGTGGAGAACTTTTTCTTGCAGATACTTCCATACTGCATGGTGCTCCCATCAAAATAGACGATAACCTCTCCACAAAGATTGAGCATCCGGCCTGGGGCATTGACGGTTACCCGGAAAAAGGAAACTGGTATGTCCGGTGGAGACCGTTTCATATGCTGGATGGATGCACCTGCTGCATTGGTGATACAAACGCCTCCCATAACACCTTTATGGAATTAAATGAAAAGACACGAAAATGGGGGCCTTTTAACTACTCACTTTATTTTCGGATTAATCAGGGGGACACCGTTACCGGCGTGTCATTTGGAGACAGATTTTCCTTTGACTCCCGGGGCAATATAAAGCGAACTGCCATGTCTCCTGAAGCGCATTATTTTTTTCTTTCACAGGAGATGGGCATCAGTAAGGAGATTCTGGACAAGCTGCCCGTTGATAAACCCACACCACCTTCTCCCGGTTCTAAATAAATTATTACAACCAAAACCAAAAACACAAAATCGAAAACAAAACGATCAGATGAGGATCTATTATGGTGAAAATCATTGGAATCAGTGGCAGTCTTCGTAAGGGTTCATACAATACCGCATTGCTCAGAGCCATTGAAAAAACCCTTCCTCCTGGCGTTGAAATGGAAATATTTACCTGTGATGGCATTCCACTTTATAATTCAGACGTGGACGGCGATGAAAAACCCCCTGCTGTTGAACGTTTGAGAACTGCCATAACAGGATGCGATGGCGTATTGTTTGCAACCCCGGAATACAACCACAGTATTCCAGGGGTACTCAAGAATACCATTGACTGGGTCTCTCGCCCGGGATTCAAATCCCCCATGGCCGGGAAACCCAGTGCAATTATCAGTGCATCCAAGGGTTTTTTAGGGGGAGCCCGGGCCCAGGAACATCTGAAACTTGTACTGGACAGTCTGTTATCACCTCTTTATCCCTCAACTGAATGTCTTGTGGGCTCAGCTCCGGAAAAATTTGACGACCATGGAACGCTGATGGATGAACGAGTTCAGAAACGACTCCAGAAGTATATTGAGGGCTTTCTTGGGTGGATGACCAGGGATGCTTAATTGATTGAGAGATGTTGAAATTACGTCTTTTAATTCCCATAACCGATAATTGCTACCCGAACAGGTTAATTTTTTTTGATAATCAGGAAAAATGGAAAAGCGCACGCTATTTTTAAAAAAATAGCGTGCGCTTTTTATATTCAGTCTGCTTCTATATGAAACTCAGCTCAACAGGCCGGAATCATGAGGGTTTCAATCTTTGTTGTGATAGGTCGATCTGCCATGTGGGTTTATGTCAGATCAATGGATCAGAAACTGAAGTTGAGAAACAACTGGGCAAAAAACGCATCATCATTGCCAAAGACTTCTTTGGCTGCATCATCTGGATTGACAACTCCCAGGCATGTACTGGCAAAGAGATGATCGCCAATGGGCCAGTCCACAAACAGGTTCCATTCGCTGGCCCAGTCGTCGGAAGAGACAGGACCGTAGGCAGAGGTATTCTTTTCCCCAAGGCTGTGTTTTATGTACATCAAAGAGATGGTCATGGGTTCCATTGGGCTGAAACCGGCTTCCAGGATGAGATCGTTTTTGTTCTGGTTGGGTAGCTGTGCTTCACCCACAAGCTCGCCAATGATCCAGTGATTCCAGCTCTGGAAATCAAAAAACATGGGATCATATTCTTCGTTGTCATCTGTGTCCGGGTCATCGCCGGAAAAGGAGACATACATCCCGCGCACATAGGGGGCCATTGTGGTGTCAAAACGGTAGGTGGCACTGGCAAAAAATGCCTCGGCATCACGATCGGCATTTCCTGAAATACCTGTGTCTCCGATTTCATGGACATATTCACCTTCAAGCTGCAGGCCGGCAAAAGTTATATCCACACCGATGTCAAAGGCTGTGGTGTCATCTTCGTTTCCCACACCGCCGTCGACTTGGGAGTCTTCGTTTTTTTGAAAAACACCGCCATAAATAAACATTTTTTCATTAATGTCCCAGTGGATGTTCAAACCGGCAAGACTGACACCCTCTTCGGGGCCACCGGCAAAAAGATCGCTCCAGTCTTTGACGTAATCGCCGGCATCTGCATAAAAAAGCGATCCTTTTACGGCTCCGAAATCACCGTCCAGCCTGATGGCAAAAGGGAAACTGGAGTGGAAGTAGAGCCAGTTGGCAGCCCCTTGATCTTCCCCGTCAGCCACCACAAACCATTTTTCAAGTTTGATATCCTGTCGTCCCAGGGTTAGATCCAGGTTGGTACCGGCGATTTTGGAAAATTTAAGCCAGGCCTGGTCAATGCCTATCTTATCTTCATTGTCGTAAACTCCGTAAAAATCCTGGCCAATGGTTTCGGCGAAATAGGGGGCAAACTGTCCGCTCAGGTTGGCCCATCCAATGTCCTTTGTGGCTGTGAAGCGAACCCGGCTGAAGGTTTCGCCATAGGACGTATCCGTATCTGAATCAAATCCGGGGTTGATATTGGACATTTCAGTCCCAAACCAGGGATTTGAATCATATCGATAGAAAACATTTATTTCGCCACCCACGGTGAATTTATCAAACACCTTGGACAGCTCCTGGATTTCCACATCAGCATACAAGGGCATTGATGCACTGATAAAAAACGCGGAGGCCAGTAACAAGGTCGAAAGGCCCCTTAATAAACTTTTTTTCATCTTAATTCTCCTTTTGTTTTAATTTTGATTATGGCAGACAGTCTGTGAATAAAGGCAAAATCGACAAAGCCTTTAATGACAGAGGTCTGGCCCTAATCCAGATATCGTGTAGCTGACAAACTTAATCATCAAGTTATGGTTGGTTGTATTGGATTACGTTGAACCATGTGGGGCATGCCCCGACAGAGGCCTTGGTCAGTTCTCCAAAATTATCGCCTTCATAGCCGAATAACTCACCGGTGGTTTTCACGATAGAAAAAGAAACCGAAAGTCTATTCGCCAAATGAAGGCATTTTTAATGTTTAAAATATTGCATTGGGAAGCCATGTGGCGATTTGTGGAAAGATCATTACCAGAATGAGCACCGCAAGCTGAATCATGACAAAGGGAGGAACTGACTTCCAGATGTCCCTTGTTGTAATACCCATGGGGGCGACCCCTTTCATCATGATCAGCGCCCATCCAAAGGGGGGCGTTAAATAGGCCACCTGCATGTTTAAGATAAACAGAATAGAGAACCATATGGGATCAAAACCAAGCACTTTTGCGATGGGAAGCATGATGGGTGCACAGATGGTTACCACTGCATAATCATCCATGAACATGCCGAAAACCAGCAATACAAACTGCATGCAGATCAGAACCATCCAGCGATTGACCTCCAGGGACTGGATAAGTTCCATGAGCATATCCTGGGCCCCGGCACTGGCATAAAATACCCCGAACAATGTGGCTGGAATGAGTATCCACAGCGCCATTCCGGTTATTTTAAGGGTCTCTGTGCAAGAATCGGTAATAACCTGCCAGGTTAGTCTGCGGTGGACGGCACAGATGATTATGGCACCAAGTGCCCCCACCCCGGCAGCTTCCGTGGGGGTGGCCACGCCAAGAAAGATGGAACCCAGTACCAGCACCACAAGCATGCATGGAAGGAAAATTTCACCAAGGGCTTTCCAGCGCATGGTCCAGGTGACATCTATTGTTATTTTGGGCAGATCATTGGGCCGGATAATGCCGATAAAAACGATGTAAGCCACATAGAGCAATGCCAGTATCAGGCCGGGTATCATACCGCCAAAAAAGAGTTTGCCGATGGAGATGCGGGCGATGAAAGCAAAAATAATCATGATGATGGCAGGGGGGATGATTTCACCCAGCACACCTCCGGCCATGACGGAACCCAATGCAATGGATTTACTATAATTATGTTTGAGCATGGCCGGGACTGCCACCAGACCCATGGTCAGGATACCGGGGCCAAAGCCGCCACACATGGCAAGGGAGACGCATA
The DNA here is from genome assembly GCA_937124525.1 of uncultured Desulfobacterium sp. Next base: position 3,299 of record CAKZLA010000368.1, on the reverse strand, counting down.
CACCGATGGAGACGATGGCAAGACCGCCGCGAAGGCCGGACAACCAATAACTCAAACCATTGTACATTCGTTCTGAAATGCCGGACTGTACCAGAAAATTGCCCATGATGAGAAACAACGGTATGGTCATTAATGTGGGGCTGGTCATTTGCTGGTAGGTCGTTGTGGCAACCGTGTACACCGCATCCGGTCCATCAAGTATATAGGTCATCACAACAGTGATACCGCCCAATGCAAAGGTGACAGGAATGCCAAGGGCAAGCAACAACAGCAGACCGCCGAATAAAAACAGGGTAATCAGTTCAATACTCATTGATAATAATTCCTATAACTGCCACGGGTAGACCGTATTGGGGATCTGGCCTGCCAACAACAAATATCGCCGAAAGTTTCTTTAAAATTTACATGGACAATAGATATTATATCGATTTTCCACAAGCCATTGATTTTATTGGGAAAATAATTTTAAAAATTCAATGCAATCAAACACTTAACCCAAATCGGTATAATGACTAATGATGAGGATAAACACCATCGTTTATTTCTTAGGGCCATACACTGCAATACAAGCCAGTATGAACAGAGCTGTGCCAATGGGCATGAACATTTTGAGCGGGTAGAGCGGTAATTTAAATACACCCATGGCCTTTTCTTTCATCTGCCAGGCATCCATTCCCATGACACTGCTTTTCCACAGCAGCGTGCCCAGAAAAATAAGGGAGATGATAAGGGTGAGCCATTGAATAAAGGTCTTCATGGCAGGGGGGTAGTGCTCATATAGCATTTCGATGCGGATATGGCTTTCGTGAATCAACGTATATCCTCCTGCAAGCAGGACAAAAATTCCAAATAGCTGCTTGTTTATCAACCATGCCCACGAGGTAGGGGCGTTGAAGGCATAGCGTGAAATTACCTCAAAGGTGACAATGGCCATTATGATGAGAATTAAAAAACTGCCGGCTTTGCCAACGTTTTCAATGAAGCGTTTGATGCCATCGGAAAAGGTGTTCATAGATTGTTTCCATCAAGTGGCGGTGCTGGTACCCTTGGGGCCGCACCGCCCTGTTATATTGTTACAGGAACTTTGAGCTACTCAGTACTCCAATGAAAATAGCCAATTTCCCGGATATTAATTCACACCTCGCCATTCTTTGATCATCCTGATGGCTTCTGCACTGGCTTCGTCCTGGGTGGCAAGTTCATCCCAGATCTTGTAAGCGGCCTTTTTGTACTGCTCCTGGCAGTCGGCATCAAGAACGTTTTCTATGACTTTTCCCTCTTTAACAAGTTGCTGAACCACAGCCATCTCTTTTTTATAGGCAGCCACAGTTGCATACCAATAGTCTTCACCTGCTGCGTGAAGTGCATCTTTTAAGTTGTCTGGCAGTTTATTCCATTTTTTGAGATTGACAAGGATATGTCCTATGGTGTGGTCGCACTCCATGCCGCGAATCCAGTATGGAGCCACTTCATGCCATTTTAAACCGGTGACAGCACTCACATCCCATTCCGCAGCATCCACAGTGCCAAGTTTTAATGCCATATAAGTTTCCGTGGGGGATATTGCAGTGGCCTGCATGCCCACAGCACTGTGGTAGGCCATATTGCCGCCGTCTGCCTTAATTTTCCATCCCTGGAAATCGGCACAGGATTTGGCGGGTTTGGTGGAGAGTACAAAGGGAACAGGACCATAGGTATGAATATCAAGAAAATAGAGTCCTTGTTTGGCATACTCTTTTCGAAGAAGTTCAGCAAACCCCTTTTTAAAATAAAAATCCCGTATTGCCTGGGCCTTGCCTTCCCAGGTGCTTTCCTCATCAATGCGGAAGGCCATAGGCAGATTGAATTCCACATACCCCACGGGAACCATTCCGCCCCACATGCCGCCCATGCCATGAAGCATGTCCACGACACCCTGTTTGGTGCCACCGAATAGTTGATCTCCGGGCATGATTTCAGGCTCGGCAAATACTTTTATTTTTAATTGGCCGTTGCTGTGCTTCTCAGCTGATTCGGAAAAAACCTTCAACTCTTCCATGGAGGTATCTCCATGGGGATACAGGGATTGGATTTTCATCCGGTACACCTTGGCATTGGCATTTTGAATCTGCGGGCCTGCAATTAAAAGGGCAATAATACCTATCGATAATAACAATGTTGTGACGGACCAATGGGCTTTTTTCATAATTTTTCCTTTTTGTCATGTTTGAAAAAACAAAGGTTTATGTATCAGAATTATTTCTCAAGTATGATATCCGAAAAATAATCACTACTCCTTATAGCATTATTCCCTGTTGCAATTGATAATTGCGACCAAGTTTTTTTATAACACCCATGCCCTGGCGGACACAACGAATATTGAAAAGGCTATCATGCCGCCCCCCCGACGGGCAATGGGCCCGGCCCGGAACCGTAGACGGCCCAATTGGCCGGTTCCTATTGCCCATCGGGGGGGCTCTGCTGAGGCAAACTTGGAGGCTACCTTTTCATATAAAAAATATACATGGCAACAACCACTTTTTCTATAACAAACACTTGCAAGATGTCAAGAGACCGGCCGTTTCTTTTTAGAGGGAGCTGGTGGACGTCTTCTTCTGGAGTTACTGCTCCGGGAAGGCCGCCGGGAGGAACCAGCAGAAGTTCGTTTTTTGGGGTTGGGTCGTTCCACACGAATTTTAATGGGCTTGGGAAGGGTAGCCAGCATCCCCTCATCGGGGTACTCGCAGGACAAAGAGTCTCCCAGAACAGCCTCAATGGCGGGGATGTAAAAAGAGCTGTTCTCATCGGCAAAACTTATGGAGATGCCATCTGCCCCGGCCCGGCCTGTGCGACCAATCCTATGAACATAATGCTCTGGTTCCTGGGGAAGATCATAGTTGATCACATGGCTGATCCCCTCAATGTGCAGGCCCCTGGCCGCCACATCCGTGGCCACAAGGATTTTAACCTTTCCATTTTTAAAGTCTTCCAGGGTCCTGACCCGTCGGGCCTGGGACACCTCACCGGATAAAATATCCGCATTAAGGCCATACTCTTTACACTTGTGGGCCAGTCTCCGTGTGGTGTCTCTTCTGTTTACAAACACAATGACCCTGTCAAGATTCTCACCGTGGATGAGATTATAAAGCAGAACGAATTTTTCCTCTTCAGTGACGATGTACACTTTCTGATTGACGCTCTCCGAAGCGGCATGACCCGGATCAATTTCTACTTTAACAGGGTCCTTGGTCCACTGGGATGCCAGCCTCAATATTTCAGGGCTTAAGGTGGCACTGAAGAACATGGTCTGCCGCTGATCC
>CAKZLA010000367.1 GCA_937124525.1 uncultured Desulfobacterium sp. | reverse complement strand
TAGCCTTTTATTGCATTAACATAATCCATTGAGGTCTGCCAATAACTCCTTTAAAATAGAAATTCAGTGAATACTAAGTAAGTAACAGTTAATATGTGCTCACAGACACCATCAAATGTAAACCGGCAAATGAAGGATGCCTAAAATCTCATGGAGAAAATTGACAATGAAAGATGACCTTAAGGTTTTTTCAGGAAATTCCAACGCACCCCTTGCCCGGGAAATATGTGAGGCCATGGGTATTCCCCTGGGACACCTTGCCATATCCAAATTTTCCAACGATAATATGCATGTACAGGTCCAGGACAATGTGCGGGAAAGGGATGTCTTTGTCATTCAGTCCTTTACCCATCCGGTGAGTGACCATATCATGGAGCTGCTGGTGACCCTGGATGCCCTTCGGAGTGCATCTGCAAGACGGGTGACCGCTGTGATTCCTTATTTCTCCTATGCAAGGTCAGACAAAAAGGATGCCTCCCGCATTTCCATTGTGGGGCGACTCATGGCTGATTTGTTGAAAACCGCCGGGGCCAACCGGGTATTGACCATGGATCTCCATGCCGCTGCAGTGCATGGGTTTTTCAGTGTGCCTGTGGATCATCTCACGGCCACTCCCCTGATCATGGACTATTTCAGAAAGAATCTTGACCTTGACAATGTGGTGGCCGTGGCAACAGATGCCGGTGGTGCTAAACGGGTGGGGAACTTTGCAACCCGGCTCAACGTTCCCATGGCCATCATCGATAAACGCCGGGTAAGTGACACCCAGGTCAAGCAGGGGCTGGTGGTGGGAGATGTGGTTGGAAAGGATGTCATCATTTATGACGATGAAATATCCACAGGGGGCACCCTTTTGGCCACTGTTGATACCCTTAAAGAGGCTGGGGTGGGAAATATCTATGTGGGGGCCACCCACCCGGTGCTGTGCGGAAATGCCGTTGAGAACCTTGGCAAATCATCCATTAAAGAGGTGGTGGTGACCAATACCGTTGAGATTCCTGAAAAAAAGCGTATAGATATGATCTCCTGCATCTCTGTCGCACCGATTCTGGCCGAGGCCATCCGTCGCATTCACACGGGTGAAAGTGTTGGGGAACTCTTTTTGGACTGATCCCTCCCGGAAATATGGCAATATAACTGCCATGGGCAGACCGTATTGGGGATCTGGCCTGCCCATAACAAATATCGAAACTCCAGTTGGGGGCAGTGCTGTGAAAAAGGATCTTTGGGTGAAATGTCTAAAAATGCTTTTCTCCTTGATATGATTGATATTTTTTATCTTTTACCACTGCAATTGAAGGTCCCTTTTCTCAGCACTGCCCCCAGTTATTACAAATCATCGGACGGAGTTTTTTATAAAAAAAAGGATGCTATAAAATGAAATCCCGATCTCATCCCATGGATGTCTCGGGATTCAAAGTCTTATGCAGCAGCCTTTCTTCTTTTGCGTTCTTTTCCTATTATTTCAAGCTCTTTACTCATCTGACCGGCAATGGCTGTGTTTTCTTCCGCCCGCCGGGTCAGGTAGGGAAGGGTGGATTCCACAGGCCCGAAGGGAAGATATTTACTGACATTGTATCCGGCCTTGGAAAGGTTAAAGCTGATGGTGTCGCTCATCCCGTAAAGCTGGGAAAAAAAGATGTGCGGGTGGTTGTTCGGCAGATTATTGTCAGCCATATATCCAGCCAGCAACCGGCAACTATCTTCATTATGGGTTCCCACACAGATCTCCACCACATCAATGTTTTCAATGAATATTTCAACGGCTTTATTATAATCTTTGTCGGTGGCCGCTTTGGTGGGATTAATGGGCGTTGGATAGCCGAATTCCTTTGCCCGGTCATTTTCTTTCTCAAGATAGGCACCCCGTACAATTTTTATCCCCAGTTTATACGATTTTGCCCGGGCATCTTCTATTAATCGTTTGAAATAGTCATTTCTGTCCCAGCGGTACAATTGCAGGGTCGTATACACAATGGCCCTTTTGGTGTTGTATTTTTCCATCATTCCTTCAATCAGCCGATCAATGGGGTCCTGGACCCAGGATTCTTCTGCATCAATATAAATCGGCTTGTTCACCCGAAAGGAGGCTTTGCAGATCATATCCAAACGATTTTGCACCTCTTCCCACTCCTCTTGCTCCTGGGGAGAAAGTGTTTTGTTGGTGGATATTTTTTCAAGCAGATCAAAGGAGGCAATTGCCGTCATTTTCATACAGGTGCAGGGGATGTTGGGGTTTGATTTAGATTGTTCAATCAGGCGTAACAGCTCTTTTTTCGTACTTTCAAAGCTTTCTTCATCTTCCGAGCCTTCAATGGAATAATCCAGGATCGTGCCGATGGAGGCTTGCCCCAGCTGGGAAATGACATTTGTGTATTCTTCTTTTTTCTCCCCTCCACAAAACTGCTTGAATACAGTGGCCTTGATAATCGATTTTATTGGCAATCCCAGAACCAGGGCGATTTTTGCTGCCTGGGAAAGGAGTTTCACCAGAATGGGATTTTTGGTTAATGTGAATATCAGATATGATACAAACAGCTCCATATCGGTTTTGTGTTTAAACGCAATTGATGTATCTTCAAAGGAAATTGAAGCGCCTGATCCATTTGTGATGTTTGTCTGTGTCATGATGCTCACCATTTATTCTTAAATTGTTTTGGTATCCTTCACATTTCCTCAAAAGTAGTTGGCACCTTTAGATTCTTATCTCTTATTTTCGTGTTATTTTGGCAAGAGAATCAAAAATCCTTTTTGGTCTGCCTTGTCCAGGTTAGGGGATACCTAAAAATAAGAGAAGGTTTTGAAAAAGCGTAAAAACAGTGAATGAAGGGTACCATTGTTTCCATGTAAAATATATTTTGGGGAAAACCAACCCGGTCCGTTTACACACATACTTTAACAACCGGGTTGTCTTTTTTGATTTTAACAGTTTTTTCCCATTAACTTTTCAAGCGTCTGCTCAGCAGGTTTGGCCGTAACCAGGCTGACAAAGATAATGGATGTAAATGCCAAGATAAATCCCGGCAGCAGTTCATAAAAATATTCACCTTCAATTTGAATATAGTTTTTTACCACAAAAATCGTAACCGCTCCCACAAGCATGCCTGAAATAGCACCGGCTTTTGTTGTCCCTTTCCAGACAAGTGACAGAATAATCAATGGGCCGAAGGCAGCACCAAAGCCGCCCCAGGCATATCCCACCATGGAAAGGATGGTACCACCACTGGTCCAGGTAATGATCAGGGCGATCAGGGCAAACCCGACAACGCCCATTCGGCTTACCCAGGCTTTTTTTCTGTCATCAAATCCGTTAAAAAACGGAAGGTCCTCTGTGAGTGCGGATGTTAATACCAGCAATTGAGAATCGGCCGTGGACATGACCGCAGCCAGGACAGCAGCCAGAACAAAGCCTGAAAATACAGGATTAAATAAGGCACTCACAAGGGCCAGAAATATTTTTTCCTTGTCGCCGTCCGGTCCTGTCAGCCCCTGCATGGGCGCAATCTCATTGTAACCGATTCCGATCAAGCCGATCATCACCGACAAAATCAGGCACAGGACCATCCAGCTCATCCCCACCCGCCGGGCCTTGGGTACCTCCTTGACATCGCTGATACCGATAAACCTGGACAAAATATGGGGTTGACCAAAATATCCCAGTCCCCAGGCCATCAACGAGGCCCCGGTGATCCATGAAGTTGAATAATTGAATGCCTTGGGGTTCACAGCTGCGATGTCAACCCCTGATCCGGATATGGCAATGGACGCCAGAATAAAACAAAACACCAATGCTGCCAGCATTAAAAGTCCCTGGATCAAATCTGTCCAGCACACGGCCATATATCCGCCAAGAAACGTATATGAGACCACAACAAAGGTGGTGATGAGCATGGCAGTTTGTTCGGTGGAGCCGAAACTGTGTGCAAAGAGCAGGGTGCCGCCTTTGAGGCCCGAGGCAACATAGAGGGTGAAGAAGAAAAGAATGACCACTGCCGAAACGGTTTTGATGATACCGGAATCATCGTCAAATCGTTTGGACAGGTAGGTTGGCAGGGTAACGGCGTCCAGCTTTTCAGTATCGGCCCTGAGCCTTGGGGCAACAATAAGCCAATTTAAGTATGCACCCAGAAGCAGTCCCAGGGAGATCCATATACCATCCACCAGACCGGCGGCAAAAACAGCACCCGGAAGGCCAAGTAACAGCCAGCTGCTCATATCGGATGCACCGGCACTGATGGCCGTTGTTATGGGCCCCAGTGACCGTCCTCCAATGATAAAATCCTCATTATTTTTGGTCTTTTTCATGGCATAATACCCAATCCCCAACATAAGCAACAAGTAAAGACCAAACTGTATGATCAAAATCATCCGTCACATCCCTTCTTTATTAATTGTTAAAATTTTCCAGCTTTTTGGGCCGGAGACCCTTTTAAATTGCAACTGCCAACTTGTAAAGCAATATGTGGTCCTTCCGCTGAAAAAAATTAAAAACTATTGAATTTATTAGAGTTTTCTTGTGGTGTGTGGGCTTTGGGGGATGAGGGGTGAATCTGCAAAGCAGGGTTTTATTCATAATTGAATAGATTCTCATTAGGATTTGATTATAATATCGGCCAATTTAAATTGATTTTTTTTTGAGTTGAGAAATAAAATATTTAATTACAAGCTGTTGACGATGATATAAGCTTAGACTTCGTATAGGTGTCCATCTTATGATCAACCTTGATAATTAAGATCTTTGCCAGATTGAAAATGGGTAGTTTGATTTCATCAAACAGGATAGGCGATATTATATTTTTTCATGCGCCGGGCAATGGTGGGTTGGCTTACCCCCAATGCTCTGGAAATCTCTGTCTGGGTTTTGTATTTATGCAGGGCCTTTGTTAATACCTGCTGCTCCACGTATTCCAGGGTTTCTCCCAGGGTCTGTTCTTCGGGTTTTACAGACACGGTCACCGCCATATCCGTAGAACAGCGGGCAACATCGCCTGGAAGATCTGATAAATCAATGACTTCTGTTTCTGACATCACAACAATTCGTTCGCATATATTCATCAACTCTCGTACATTCCCAGGATAGGAGTAGGCAAGAAGGCTGTCCAGAGCCGCCCGGCCCAAGCGTTTTTTCGTGCCAACAATCCCTGCAAAATGATCGACATAGTATCTTAACAGAGGGGGGATACAGTCACTTCTGTTTCTTAATGACGGGATGGTCATGGGAATCACGTTGAGCCGGTAATACAGATCGTGGCGAAAGGTTCCGTCAGCCACCATTTTTTTCAAGTCCCTGTGGGTTGCCGCCAGAATCCGTGCATCAACGGTGAAAGCCTTTGACCCGCCCAACCGGGTTACCCGTCTGTTTTCCAGAAACCGCAACAGCTTGACCTGGGCCGTTAACGGTAGTTCTGCGATTTCGTCGAGAAAAATAGTGCCGTGGTTGGCCAATTCCAGTGAACCGGGTTTGCCACCGGCCTGGGCCCCTGTGAAAGCCCCGGCTTCATAACCGAATAGTTCCGACTCAATCAATGTTTCCGGGATGGCACCGCAATTAATTCGGATCAGGGGTTTCTCCGCCCGGTTTGAATTATTATGGATCAGGTTTACAATGACTCCCTTGCCTACACCGGATTCTCCGGTGATCAACACGGAGGAATCCACGGCACTCACTTTGCAGGCCCTCTCAATTACCTTGAGCATGGAAGGGCTCCGGGCAATGATCTGGTTGGATTTTAACTCCGCAACCTGCATTTGAAGTAGCTGATGTTGCAGCTGATCTTTAATGGATGCCTGTTCTTCAAGCTCACGTTGCAATTGATCGATCTGGGTGATATCCCGTTCACTGACCACCACTCGAATCAGCTCTCCTTGTTCATCAAACACAGGGGTGCCTGTGGAAATCAGTTTGCGGTTATCCTTATTCTGGAGCAGTGTCACTGTTTCTTTGGTTTCACTGGCCTTAAGGGCTGCCGAACTGTCAATAAATCCTTCCTCAATCAGATCCAGCATATTTCTGCCCACAAGATCCTTTTCACTGGCCTTGTGAATCCGCTCTGATGCTGGATTCATACGGATGACATTAGCCTTGTCGTCACAGACAAATAGGCCGTCTGAGGAAGAATTGATAATGGCATCCAGTTCTCTGCTCATATTTTGAAAAAAATACATCTGTTTTACTACATTTTCAAATTCTGTTGCTTCATTGAGACGACAAATGGCCCCCACCAGGTCATTTTCGATTTTTATGGGATGTACACTGGCCATAAAATCAATTGTCCCGGAGCGAAACCTGAAGTCAGTTTGGGGAATGCCACTGATGATGGTTTTATCCACCTTCTCATCCAGTTGGGGCAGTATTTGTTTGAGTTTTGTTTTTGGAGTTGTTCCCAGTTTTTCTTTTGCCTTGGTATTGGATAAAAAAATAATCCCCTGGTGATCAACTGCCAGCAGACAATTATCAGATGCATTGACAAGTGCCTGGCTGAATGCCTGCCAATGCTGTGGCGGATTCTGGATAATAGCTTGGATTTCTTTTGAAAGTTGTTGGTCTTTTTTCATGTCATTCCTCTGTGATCTGGCAATCACCGGATGGTGTTGATGGTTTCGTCAAAAGTCCAGTCTCATTTTTTGACCACCCCATGTTCTGCATTGGTTGAATCATAAATTCGCAATATTATTCACACATGAATAATGTATTCAATATGGAATATAAAGGATTTTGTTTGTCATATTCCCACACTTATGTCCACCTGAAAGTGATGGCTTCGTTGCAATTTGCGACATTGATATATAATAACCCCCAAAATCGACACATTAGGCGATGTGCTCACTCTATTGGCAGTTTACGAAACCGACAGCACAATACACGTCTGACCCCTCCCCGATAGGAATATTTAAAAAAACCAGGAAACGCAGACAGCTCCAAAGGAATGGCTGTCAGGCTGTCCTTCAAATCTGCGGGTTCGTAACACCTGGGTCAGCGTGATCATGAATCTATTGTAGTTCAACGCCACCCCAGCGGCAAAATCACCCACAAAGGCTTTTTTATCCACGCTGTGGCTGTCGGTGAAGGTGTTGCCGTCCAGGAAAATGTCCCTTACCACCCAGCGGCCATCCACGGCACCCAGGAGATAGACCCCGGGATGCTGACTCTGATTCATTCGGGTGCTCCCCCCGGGTCGGATGAGGGACACTCCGAAGGTTTTGGGGATGTTCCATCCCAGTCTGAATTCCACCCCTCCATTGACATAGGTGGACACATTACCAAGGGTGAACCCGGAATGGAAAATGGTATCCCAACCAAATCCCTGCTCCACGGGATGGTAGAGCCATTTTCTTTCCCAGGCCATGACCACACCGGGTTCGTTGGATAGCTGATGATCCCAGCAATTGGGCATTCCGATATCACGGAGTCCGTGGATGCATT
>CAKZLA010000366.1 GCA_937124525.1 uncultured Desulfobacterium sp. | reverse complement strand
CTGGCTGCCTCAACTGATTTATCTACGTCGATCGAATCCACCTTTACTCCCAACAAGCACCTCCCTCTAATTCATTTTGATTATGAGAGGTATTATAACACAGGTTTTCAGAGGCAAATTTTTCGTTTCAGATTGCCTCTGGGTACATTTATTTATTTTCAATGTGGCCAGCCATTGACAGTGGCGTGTTTGTTGATGTAATATGCAATTTTAGGCCTATTCTTATTCTAAATAAGAAGGCTTGAAACACACCTCAAAAAATCGTTTTTTGCACAGAAACCCTGTCAAGCAAAAAATGAAAACAAACCCATTTTTTTTCGACGCTGAATAATTACGTTTGATATTAATAAAGTCCTTGTCCCAGTCAATGGTGTCAAATGTCAATCCCGCAATATCGCAGCCACGTAGTCCTGTGTAAAGCACAAGCATTCCAATGGCTCTATCACGGAGAGTAAGCAGTTTTCCATCATCAGCCAGTGTTTCCTTAATTTTCTGGACCTCTTCCGATGTAAGGTATTGTATATTTTTTCTCGTTTCCCTTAAAGCTGGAAGAAAAGCCAAAATTCGAGGACATGTTTCTGGATGATAGGGTATGCACGCCTTCAATACTGCAGCAATGTTTTTTTTGTAAGAACAGCTCCTAATTTGTGTTTCATCCGGAGACATAAATATTGAAAGCACGGCGTCTTCTGTAGTTTTTTCCAGGCTGTTAATTCCTTTTTTCTGGAGGGATAAGAAAAATGTGGATGCATTATGAGATTCTGTATAAATAGCAGTAGATTTCTTGCCACGCTTCTTTTCCACTTCACAGTAAAGGTCGATGACGGATTTAAATTCCGGTGACAATAAGGGATAAGATCCCCTTTCGAAAAGTTCATGCCTACGTCTTCCATTCGGGTATCGGCCATGAACCTCAAACTGCTCAATCGCTCCGATGATAGTCCGTTTTTCGCGAAGAGCATAAGGGGAATGTGATGTTTTGGTGTATTCCAGATATACATCTGTATAACATGACCATTCCTTTGAATTTACAGCCGTCAGAATTTTTTCAATCTCCCGTTTGAACCTGGCAACGTATGTTTTTGAGTAACCATTGCTTTCCATGTGGGAAATTAGTTTTGGATAATTATCCCGTAGATTTTGTACATTCATTTGTATAACCTCCTGTTTATATGTTTAATAAAAAGGTTATACAGTATAAAATAAAATCCAAACCTTTTTTGAAAAAAGTCCTTAAAGATCAAGTATTTTTTAAAAAGGTTTGGATTTTATTTAGGTTTGGATAACGAACGTCATGCAAACGGGGACCTTTCCCCCTACCGCCGTGAGAAATGCCGGACAACCGTAATGCCTTTCGATACAAACTGTAAGCCGTTCCGGCATTGTACGGTATGCCCTCCTTATTGGGAAAAAACCATCTGGACGAGTTGAAGCTACTTATGAATTGGCTATTACATACATATTCTTGGCATCTTCGCACAAGAGATTCGGCCATGGGAATGATCCGTTCTTTACTGTTCTTTGTGTTGCGTAGTGATAATGTGCCATTTTCGACATCGGCGTCCTTCTTTTCTATCTGCAGTGTTTCGGTGATCCGTGTTCCGCAGCCAATCAGGATTCGGAATATTACCGGAAAGACCAAGTCTGAATGAGTTGAGATGCCCTTATCACACAACTGGTCTACGGTATCGAGCAGCGAGCCGAGTTCTCGCTCCGAAAAGATGTAGGGAGTATAGGCGTAGTCTTCCACAAGGGCCAGACGCTTTGGAACGATAATCGCATCATATCCCATGCGAACCATGTATTCCGCCAGGCCGCGAAGATCTGAGATCCGGTGACTTCTGTTCATTTCGTTTTCCCAGGGTGTCCTCTGAATCCATCGCTCTACCAGTTCTCGGGAAAGGCGGGGAGCGCCATGATCAATCTCCTCTTGGATAACAACAATACGTCGGAGCGTCCGTGAGCCTTTATCGAAACGATAACCAATTGCCCTTTTTTCTTGGACATAGTCATCCACGATCTGCGCAAATGTTTCTTTACGTGGTTTCATTAGACAATACCTCCTCAGGGTCAAGGGCACATTCTTCCAGTCGGGCAATGTCAATATGGAGGTACACGCTGGTCGCCTCAGAAGTGACGTGCCCTAGTATCGAGGAGATGACCGGAAGCTCTACATCATTTGCGAGCATCTTGCTGGCAAGAGTATGGCGAAGCGAATGCATACCCTTGGGGACTTCTCTGGAGATTCTGACTCCCGCCTGTTGAACTCGTTTAGCCAAAATGGAATTCAAAGCGCAGGAGTTTTGACCGAATGGCCGTATCGGAACTGTGCAGGTAAGGAATACCTCCGGGTACTCGGAATGGGGCCGGCCATTTTGTAGGTAATCAATGATAGCCCACCCAACGTCCCGCAACAGCGGCAATCTCAATAGTTTGCGGGTTTTACTCTGTTCGAACTCAATCACATTCTCACTCCAGTGCAGATCCGAGAGCTTCAGACTTTTTACATCTGCCGAACGCAAACCATATCGGGTGACGAGCATCATGATGGCGTAATCCCGTTTGCCCACGGGACTACCCCGATCTATTGAATTGAGAACTGACAGCACATCTTCCTGTTTCCATAAGCAAGGAAGACGGTATTTCCGGTTTGCTTTTACCACCGGTAATTTTCCTGATAGATCCTCTTGAGTGAACCCCTTTCGATAGAGGTGACGGAAAAACACCCTACTTGTGGTCAGCATGGTAGCGACTGTCCGACTATCCAGTTCAATTTGTGACCGAAAAAAATCTGATATATTCCCTGAGGTAATACGCTGAATACTTGATACTCCATGCTGATCAAAAAAAAGCAGCATACGTTTAATCCGATTGAGTCGGGTGTAGGTGCCATTTTTTGAGTGTCCAGCCTCACTGCAGTGGATAACGTATGAATCGTATGCTTCTTTGAATTGTCGGGGTAGCTCAAGGGCGGCAAGTTTGCCTTGCTTTTTTAACGGTAGGCAACCATGGAGCTGCCATTCAGTCAGGCACTGACATACCCGAATCGGAAGATAGGAGTTTCGTTTGTACTCATGCTCATTCCCTCTGACCACTAGTGTAGGATCTATTCCGAGGGAATCTCTCAGCCACCGGTGACACACGTCCGGGGAATGGTCATGTATTTGCCTCTCATCTGCATACCGTAGAAGCTTTTGATACAACCTCTGATATGATTTGATGGTCCCAGAAGCATAACCGAGTCGTTCAAGTTCCCCGATGACTGCTTCGCTCAATTTCCTGATAGTTGTGTTTTCCATATTCTCCTCCTTTGAAAAGGTTTGAAGGATAATATTATGGAAAGTGGATATTTGTTAGTCTTTGAATCGGAAAGGCTTTAATCTCATTACTTTACATAACTAAAAGCTTTGCATAATTTCCCGTACCGGGGTTCCCAATGAAAATGATGTCTTTTTTTATATGAAGGAACTCCAGATCCAGCAAACTCAATATCAGGGCTTTTTGTTTTTTACGTGACTGATGATGTGTAAAGTCAAATTGATCAATGGTAATTTTGTTCTGGAGGCGGGATTGCTTGAACCGCAAGGCAATCCGTGCCTTTGCTCTACAGGCAATTTCAATTTCAAGCAGCCGGTCTATGGTTTGAAGGGGTGAAAGATTTTTTTGTTTGCTTTCTTCAATGACTCCGGCAAGACCCTGGGCACAGTTTTTCAGACGAAGCATTTTAAATTTATCAATTACCTGATTCATTGTCCCCCCGTCGTTTCATTGCAATGGCATCATATTCAGCCAGGTTGGGTGAGGTCAGCCTGATATCGTTGAGGTTCTTATTTTTCAGGGATACAGGCATATGCATTATCTTGGGTGCCTTTTCCTGATTCAGAAGATTCTGTCAGGCACCTTCTATCGTTTTTTAAAAAATAGACATTGTAAAAATTATCAATATTATTAAATAGGTATGCCTCTAATT
>CAKZLA010000365.1 GCA_937124525.1 uncultured Desulfobacterium sp. | reverse complement strand
TTAATGCCGAGTTGAGAATGGGTTTGACCCACGCCGCAGCACACTTAACAACGAGTTGGAGCAGACAACCCACGTGGATCGCTCCTCAACTCGGCAAGGTGAATTCTCCACCCCACTTCCCCGGGCCGTTGAACAAACCACTGCACTGGACAAGCCAGTGAGTTAAAAGTTGATCCTCCCCCGATATTGTGACAATATCCTATATTACAAACCACAGTGATAATCATCACGCCGTATCGTCTTCTAAAGTTTCCAATCGGTTACTTTTCAAGTTAATTTTATCAGAAAAATGAAAAAAGTCCCTGAGCGAGAACTTTAAATTGCATTTCGCTTTCAAAGCTGTTAAAAGTATCTGATCAGAAACTTTTACATGAGAGGCAAATTGAAACCTTCAATAAAAATCAATAATCCTAAAGAATTAGGGCAACATCTCCTTGAAGAGCGTAAGCGTCTCAAACTAACTCAAAAAGAGATTTCTGAGTTTAGTGATGTCGGCAGAAAATTTATTATAGAGATTGAAAAAGGTAAAGTAACGGCTCAGCTTGGAAAAGTATTTGAATTGTTGAACAGCCTTGGTCTTGAACTCCATATCATTAAACGTGGAGATAGCTGATCTTGGAGACCTTGAATGTTTTTTTTGAACAAACCAGAGTCGGTTCCTTAAGTATTAATGACAGGAGACTGTTTTCATTTCAATATTCTAAGGAATGGTTGGCTTCACCTAATGCTTTTCAAATATCTATTTCTTTGCCGATGCAGGAAGATGTTATCTCAAATGACAAAGTAAAATCATTTTTTTCCAACCTGTTGCCTGAATCTGCCGTTAGAATATTAATAGCGAAACAACTTGGGATTTCAGATAAAAATGATTTTATGCTTCTCAAACGTATTGGGGGAGAGTGCGCCGGAGCAATAATAATTTTACCTGAAGCAGCAATACCTGAATCCCCGGATCAATACACATATCGTTTTTTATCAGACGAGCAATTAGCAGATTTAATAAAGGATACCCCCAGAAGACCTTTGCTTGCAGGTCAGGAAGGTATCCGAATATCGCTTGCAGGGGCACAGGAGAAGCTGGCACTTTTCTATAAAGATCCTTCATTTTATATCCCAGAAAATGGTGCGCCAAGCAACTTTATTTTAAAACCGAATATGGCGCATTTTCAGTTTTCCATTGAAAATGAATGCTTTTGTATGATGCTTGCCAATGCCGTTGGTTTGGCTGTCCCGCCTGTTATGATTGCTCGAAAAGAAGATCAAAAGGTTCTGTTAATTAAAAGGTATGATAGAATATTGGAGAATGATATTCTCAAGCGTCTTCACCAGGAGGATTTTTGTCAGGCCATGGGGCTTTCACATGAACTGAAATATCAGGCTGATGGTGGTCCTGGTCTCAAAGTATGCTTTGATATGGTACGATCATACTCTGCAAATCCGATTAAAGATTTTCAGCAGCTGATGCAATGGGTATTTTTTAATTACCTGATCGGGAATATGGATGGGCATGCAAAAAACTTATCTTTTATATATCAGGCTAAGCAAATTCGATTGGCACCTTTTTATGACATGTTGTGTACGGACATATATGATGACCTGTCACAAAAACTTGCGATGAAAATAGGTGGTGAGAACAGATCCGAATGGATAATGGAAAGACATTGGAAAAGATTTGCGGAGGAGATAAAAGTAAGTCATCCGATTCTCAAGAAAAGATTATTGGATTTTTGTCTTAAAGTGACCAGTAAAATTGACAGCACATATGGGGACTTTATAAATAGATATCAACAGAACAGCCTGTTAGAGGACATCACAGCTGCGATAAAAAAAAGATCGGCTATAACGCTTAAACAATTCAATTCAACAAAAAAGTAAACCGGGTGAAACTGGTTATTTTCAACGTTATATCTGGCCGCTCCATCAAATTTTATACATTATAAAACCTCTTCAACTGTACTATTAGCAGGGTTTCCAATGCATTATCCTAAATATATTGAAAATAATTTCATATTTCCTGATTTTTATCAAATAAAAATAAACCATCCCCCCAGAGGATTGGAAAAACCGGAAAACACCTTGCATAAGGAGCTTCAAGAAATTCTTCCCCAATCCCCCATAAAACCCGGCGACACTGTGGCCATTGGGGTGGGAAGCCGGGGGATTGCCAATATCCCTTTACTGGTTGCAACACTATGCAGGTGTATCTGGAAAATGGGGGCAAAACCCTTTATCATTCCCGCCATGGGCAGCCACGGCGGTGCCACAGCCAAAGGGCAGATCAAGGTACTTGAAAAACTTGGCATCACAGAGGCAGTATGCGGTGCCCCCATTGTCTCTTCCATGGCGGTTGACACTGTGGGAGAAACCATGGGCGAAGTCCCGGTCTATTTTTCCAGGGATGCCCTTGAAATGGATCATTCCATCTGCATCAACCGAATAAAGCCCCATACAAAATTCAAGGGACCGGTGGAAAGTGGCCTTTACAAAATGCTGTGCATTGGCATGGGAAAGCACCAGGGGGCCTTGACCTACCATAACATGGCCCTGAAACACGGATTTTTTCCCCTGCTCAAGGCCATGGGAGATGAAATTATCCAAAAGACCAATTTCAGGTTTGGCATTGCCATTGTGGAGGATTTTTTTGACCATACCATGGCAATCGAATCCATTATGGCCAAAGAAATCTTTGCAAGGGAGTCAAAACTTCTTATCCAGGCCAGAAAACATTTTCCCCGCCTTCCTTTTAAAAAACTGGATGTCCTGGTCATTGAACAGATCGGAAAAGAGATCAGCGGCTCGGGCATGGACCCCAATGTCACAGGGAGAACCTTTGATCTAATGGAAGACGATTTTTCAGAAAGCCTCAAGGCAGGCCGCATTGCCATTCTGAATCTTTCTGACAACACCACAGGCAACGGCATTGGCCTTGGCAATGCAGACATTATCACTGAAAAAGTTTTCCAAGGACTGGATTATGAAAGCACCCTCATGAATGCCATGACCAGCATGTCGCTTCGAAAGGCCTTTATTCCCATTCGCCTGCCAAATGATGAAAAAGCCATCCAGGCAGCCTTTACCACACTGGGTCCCCTGGAACCGACAACTGTGCGGGCCGTTATTATTAAAGATACGCTCCATGTCCAGGAGTTCTGGGCAAGCCAGGCCCTTTTACCCGAGATTGCTGCCATGAGTAATGCTAATATATTTGAAAAAATTTCCCTGAATTTTAATGAAAGTGGAGAGCTGTTGGGAATCAGATAAATTTATGCTGCGATCCACAAGACTTCTATTCTTTAAAGCGTAACACATCGTTAGAAATGGGTTTACAATCATTTTTAATGTTGATATGCCTTTCCATGATTATATATTTATTCCAAAGAAAAGGACAAATCAAATATACCCTTGGAAACCCTTGAAGGGCTCACAAACCAATGCAAATAATGAGATCGTTATTCAGACACTTATGTTTTACGCTTGTTTTATCTTTCATCTGTTTGTGCACGCCGTTCGCAGGCATCCACGCCAACCCCTCGGATAATGTCTTACGGTTCGGGTACCATGTCAGCCAAATGGGAAATTTTGATCCCCATCTGGCCACGGCATCCCAGGACCGGATCATGGCCGACCTCATGTTTAACGGCCTCTTGAGATACGTGCCGGGCCAGGTTCCAAAAATTGAACCGGACCTGGCAAAAGAAATGCCGACATTCCACATTGACAATGGAAAATACGTGTGCCGCATTTTACTGAAACAGGGCGTCATGTTCCATGCCGGTCCGGATTTCCCCTCCCATGAGATGACTGCCGATGATGTGGTCTATTCTTTAAATAAATCCGCAGACATGAAGCAATCTGCCTATGCCAGTAACTATGCAGGCATGACAGTGAAAAAAACAGGAAGATATACCATTGAAATTATCATAGCCCCTCCCTTGTCCACGCTTTTATTTCTTCCGAAACTGACAGATTACGGTGGGGGATTCATTGTCAGCAAAAAAGCGGTAACAAGCATGGGGTATGAGGCGTTCAGCAAACACCCAGTGGGTACAGGCCCCTTTGTCTTCAAAAAATATCTGCCCGGCAAGAAAGTTGAATTAACGGCCCATAAAAATTATTTCAAGGGAACTCCGAAACTTGACGGGATAGAGTTTTTCCTGATACCCGAACTGAAGGATCGAGAAACGGCCTTTTGCAACGGCGGACTGGACATCATCACGGGGTCTGCGAAAAAAGGGTGGAGCGAGTCCATTAAAACCCGGGGAAATATAAAAATTGATACCCACGGCGTCGGCGAAATGAGCATAATTCTCTTTAACACCCGAATAAAACCCATGGACGACATCCGGGTCCGTAAAGCCATTGCATATGCCCTGAACCGTAAGCTCTTTCTCCAGGCAATCTCACCACGGCTTTCAGGTCCTGTTTTCTCCCCTGTACCGAGCCTGTTCGTGCCAGGGGGGCTGTCAAAATCAGACATTTATAAACTGGGCCTGGATTATGCCCAAAATCTGGAAAAGGCGAAAAAGCTCCTTGCCCAGGCGGGATATCCACAAGGATTCACCCTGGATCTGGTGAGCTCTGAAAAACGCCTCTTTCAAACCAATTATATGATCCTGAAACAACAATTGTCCCAAATTGGTATCAACTGCCGTATTAAAGTAATGTCCCACCGGGATATGCACAAGAGCATCAGGGACAAGGAACATCCAAAACCCATTGTGATCTACGTTGCATGGCGGCCCAATGCGGATGCATATCTTTCTCAATTTTTTCATTCACACTTCATTCCCTCAGTGGGGGAAAAAACAGGCACCAATTTTTCCTATTATAATAAAATAGACAAATTGATCGAAGATGCCCGATTTGAAATTAATTTGGAACGCCAAATTCACCTTTGGAGCCAGGCTCAAATCATGATTCTCAATGACATGGCAGCCCTGCCGCTGATGTATACACTCCAAGTCTATGCCAGGAAGGCCCGGCTGAATTATGGACATCCCCTTGAATCAAGCATGGCACTATATCCCCAGTTCACAGAAAACACCTGTTTTACAAATAGATAAGGGCTTTGGGTAATCTTGGCAATCCATGGACGTATTGCCAAGATAATTTAGGACCCCGATAATTTTTAAACAGGCTCTTAAAATATTTATTGCCCTGGGGGATCACCTTTTAAATGCAGACCAGCTCCTTTCCTGGGGGGGGCTGGTTTTTTGTTTTGATATCGGATATAACGGGCAGAAAAAAAGGAGGTAACCATGGGTTAAGTGGTATTAGAAATATGAAAAGTGGGGAATATGTGGGGACAAACAAAAAAATCAACAAAAAAGGGGCTACAACATATTTGCCGTAACCCCTTAATTTTACTGGAGCCGATGTGCGGAGTCGAACCGCAGGCTTGCTGATTACGAATCAGCTACTCTACCAACTGAGTTACATCGGCGTTTAAATGTGTGAGTACCTTTAATGCTTATGGCGTCTAAAATCAAGAAAAAAATGAAAAATATCCTCTTAAAAAATAGAAATGATTCAAACGCCAGCCTGGAACTCACCGGAATGAGTGGATCAGAAAAG
>CAKZLA010000364.1 GCA_937124525.1 uncultured Desulfobacterium sp. | reverse complement strand
CCCAGGAGTGCCATGACATCCTTAAAAAGACCCGGAGCCGGTTCCAGACGATCGGCGTCGGAAAGCTGGATCACCACCGAAGATGTGTCGTCTATGTGAATGGTAAGATACACCGGACACTCCCCCGGATATCTATCCACAATGTTTTTCAGTTTTTCAAGCACACCCGTTTCAGTTCCATGGGCATGAAGGTGCATGAGAATGCTGGATGTCCACTCTTTTTCCGCCATTTCCATGGGCACAATGCGATCGGCAAGGAGCTTTACGGCATTCTCCTTTTTCTGAACCTGACCCTGGACAATCACGAAAGACTCATCGGAAATCAGCTGATGGAACTCCGCATAGGCTTCGGGAAACACCACCACTTCCACGCTGCCCTGGATGTCGTCCAGGGCCACAAAGGCCATGAGATCCCCTTTTTTGGTTTTTAATATTTTCAATGGTCGGATGGTACCCCCCACACGCACCGCCATCTGGTCCACGGCTTCATGGATGGTGCTGGAGGTGTAATTGGCATAGGTGGAAAGAATTCTCCGGTATTTTTCCAGGGGGTGCCCGGTGATGTAAAAGCCCAATGTCTCCTTTTCCAGGGCCAGAAGATCGTTGGTGTCCCACTCTTCAATATCCGGCATTCGGGGAAGACTTGCCGGGGCTGCAATGCCCCCTTCCATATCAGCAAAAAGATCCATCTGGGAATCAGCTTTTTCCCGCTGGATGCGGTTCCCATGATCCAAGGCTTCTTCCAGTGTGGCCATAAGCTGGCTGCGCCTTGCTCCGGTGGAATCAAAGGCACCGCACTTGATCAGTGCTTCCAGCACCCGCTTATTCACCTTGCCAAGGGTCACCCGTTCACAAAATTCATAGATGGTTTTAAAGTTGCCGTCACTGTTCCTTGCCTCCACAATGGAGTCAATGGCAGCGGCCCCCACATTTTTAACGGCAGCCAAGCCAAAACGGATGGCCGTGCTGGTGACGGTGAATACCGCATCGGATTCGTTGATATCCGGGGGCAGCACGTCAATGGACTGGTTACGGCACTCCTCCATGTATTTGACCACACTGTCGGAGTTGCTCATTTCACTGGTCATCAGGGCAGCCATGTATTCACGGGGATAGTGGGCTTTGAGAAAGGCTGTCTGAAAACAAATCAGGGCATAGGCGGCGCTGTGGGATTTATTAAATCCATACCCGCCGAACTTTTCCATGAGATCAAAAAGCTCCCCTGCCTTTTTTTCGCACAGGTTGTTCTCCTTGGCACCCTTGAGAAAAAGCGTCCGGTGTTCCTCCATCATGGCGGCAATTTTCTTACCCATGGCTTTACGCAGCCCATCGGCATCGGCCATGGAGTAATTGGCCAGGACCCCGGCAATTTTCATCACCTGCTCCTGGTAGAGGATCACCCCGTAGGTCTCCTTTAATATGGGCTCAAGCTCTGGGAACAGATACACCACCTCTTCCCGACCATGTTTTCGTTCCACATAGGAGTCGGCCATGCCACTGTCCAGGGGACCGGGCCGATACAGGGCCACCAGGGCCACAATATCGCTGAAGCAGGCGGGTTGAAGGCGGGCAATAAGCTCTTTCATGCCTGAGCTTTCCAGCTGAAAAACCCCTGTGGTATCAGACCGGGCCAGAAGCGCGTAGGTCTCCTTATCATCAAAATCCAATTCCAGAAGATCGGGGATGGGCTTGCCCTGTTTTTTAAGAAGAGCCAGGGTGTTTTTAATAACAGTGAGGTTCCGAAGCCCCAGAAAGTCAAACTTCACAAGTCCCAGATTTTCCACATAGTTCATGTCAAACTGAGTTACAACTTCCCCCTCTTTCCCCTTGTATAAAGGCAGATACTCCACCAGGGGTTTATCGGAAATCACCACCCCGGCAGCATGGGTCGAGGCGTGGCGGGGCAAGCCCTCCAGCAGCAGAGAAATATCCAAAAGTTCCTGGATGTCGGGGTGACCATCTGCCTTAGCGGGGATGGCAGGCACCTCTTCCATGGCAAGGGTCAAATTTTTGGCACCATCCGGAACCATTTTTGCAATGACATCCACCTCGGGCAGGGGAACGCCAAGGGCCCTTCCCACATCCCGGAGCACAGCCTTGGCCTTTAATTTTCCAAAGGTGATGATCTGGGAGACATACTCCCCGCCGCCATATCGATCAATGACGTACTTATAAACCTGTTCCCGCCCTTCAATGCAGAAATCCACATCAATATCCGGCATGCTGATACGAGCAGGGTTTAAGAATCGCTCAAAGATCAACCCATGTTCGATGGGGTCCAGAGCCGTTATCTCCATGGAATAGGCAACCATGCTGCCAGCGGCCGATCCACGGCCCGGTCCCACGGGGATATCATTCTCATTGGAATATCGGATAAAGTCCGCCACAATAAGAAAGTAACCGGGAAAGCCCATGTCCAAAATCACGCCAATTTCGTAATCCAGACGTTCCCTGTAGAGTTTTTCATCAATGTCCGGGTTTTTTCTCTTCAGTACAGCCAGTCGCTTTTCAAACCCTTCACGCACCTGACGGTCAAAAATCTGATCCACGGTTTCATTGGTGTCTGTTTCATACCGGGGGAAATGATAGGTTTTATTATCAAACTCCACATGGCACCGGGCCGCAATTTTACAGGTGTTTTCAATGGCACCTGGATACTGCCCCAGGGAGTCTATCATCTCCTGGGGGGATTTAAAATAGAGCTGATCCGAATCAAATTTGAACCTATTTTCGTTGTTCAGGGTATCACCGGTCTGGATGCACAAGAGGGCCTCGTGGGCCCTGACATCGTTTTTTGACAGATAATGACAGTCATTGGTGGCCACCATGGGGATGGAAAGGCGCTGACTTAAATCAAATAAGCCCTGGTTCACCGTCTCCTGGATGGCCATGCCATTGTGCTGGACCTCCAGAAAAAAATTATCCTCCCCAAAGGTTTTCATGAAAAACCGGGCCGCCTCATCGGCCTCATCTATTTTTTTTTCAAGGATACGCTGGGCAAGCTCTCCCTTGATACAGGCAGACATGGCAATGAGCCCTTTGCTATACTGAGCCAGCATCTCTTTATCCACCCGGGGCTTATAGTAAAACCCTTCCAGCTGGGCACGGGATGCCAATTTGCAAAGATTTGTATACCCCTCCCTGTCTTTGGCAAGGAGCACCAGATGGTTTAACCCCTTATTGTCCTGGGCTGTTTTGTGGGTGATGGTTCTGGGGGCAACATACACCTCACACCCAATGATGGGCCGGATACCTGCTTTTTGGGCTTTAGCATTAAAGGGGGCAGCACCAAACATGGTGCCGTGGTCGGTCATGGCAACGGCATCCATACCAAACTCCCGGCATTGATGGAGTAGAGCATCCAGGCGGATGGCACCATCCAGCAGGGAATATTCGGTGTGAACGTGGAGATGATAAAAGTTTGATGCTGATGCGAAATCTGTCATTGAGATGTAGGTCCTGTAACGCGATGAATTTGGTGTGGGCAAACCCAGGGAAGGAGTCAGGTCTGCCCATGGCAATTATTTCATGTTGTCGATACTGTAATTAGGCGCCTCTTTGGTGATGATAACATCATGAACATGGCTTTCCCTGAGACCGGCTGCACTGATTCTAACAAAATGTGCCTGCTGGCGCAATTCTTCAATGGTCAGTGTACCAAGATATCCCATACCGGCTTTCAGCCCCCCCAGCATCTGTACGATGTTCTCCTTCACTGTCCCTCTGTAGGGAATTCTGCCAACAATACCTTCTGGCACCAGAGTCTCATCTTCGGAGCTGTCCCGCTGGTAATACCGATCACTGCTGCCCTTGCGCATGGCTTCCACTGATCCCATGCCCCGGTATGCCTTGTACTTTCTTCCCTGGAAAATAACAATTTCCCCCGGGCTCTCCAAGGTTCCGGCAAGCAAGCTTCCCAGCATCACACACTGAGCACCAGCACCAATGGCTTTGGCAATATCACCGGAAAATTTAATGCCACCATCGGCAATGATGGGCACACCCGTCTCATTGGAAACTTCCTTGCAATTCATAATGGCGGACAACTGGGGCACTCCCACACCCGCCACTATGCGGGTGGTGCAGATGGAGCCTGGACCGATACCGATTTTAACACCATCAGCACCGGAATCAACAAGCGCCTTGACACCTTTGGCAGTGGCCACATTACCGGCAATCACCTGGGAATCGGGAAAACTATATTTAATTTTTTCCACCGCACTCATGACATTTTGGGAATGGCCATGGGAAGTGTCAATGACCAGGGCATCCACTCCCCCCCGTATAAGGGCTTCGGTACGTTCCATCATATCAGATCCCACACCAATGGCGGCCCCGGCCCTAAGTCTGCCCATGGAATCCTTACACGCATGGGGATATTTTTTTATTTTCTCAATATCCTTGATGGTGATTAAGCCCTTGAGAAGACCTGCTTTGTCCACCACTAACAATTTTTCAATGCGGTGCCTGTGAAGCATTGTTTTAGACTCTTCCAGGGAACACCCTTCGGAAACCGTTACCAAATTTTCTTTGGTCATGACATCGCTGGCTGGTTTCTCAAGCTGGGTCTCAAACCGCAGATCCCGATTAGTGACAATGCCCACAAGCTTGTCTCCTTCGGTGACCGGTATGCCTGAAATTCGGTACTGGGCCATGATGGCCAGCACTTTCTTAATGGAAGTGTCCGGAGAAATGGTGATGGGGTCCACAATCATCCCGCTTTCAGATTTTTTCACACGATCTACTTCAATCACCTGTTCCTCAATGGAAAGATTTCTATGGATAAATCCCAATCCTCCGGCCCGGGCCATGCTGATGGCTGTCCGGGCCTCAGTCACAGTGTCCATGGCCGCACTGACAATGGGAATGTTTAAACTAAGTTCCCGGGTCAACCGGGTTCCGGTCTGGACATCATCGGGCAGTATTGAAGAGTAGTCCGGTACCAGCAGCACATCATCAAAGGACAACCCGTCCTCTGCTATAATATTCACCATTTTTATCCTCCAGTGGAAATCCTGTAATTAACTTTTATCTAAGCTGTTATAACCGCCATGTCGGCCTGCCGGCACAACAAATATTGAAAATGGTATTATGCCATTCTGCATGCAAACCCTATTTTTGTGAATTTGGTTCAATATCAGAAAAAAGGGAAAAAATCAAACAGAGCAAATCCAAAAATTTCTTGATGCTTTTATATATAAACGGTATAGCTGTCAGTGGTTTGAATAGTGCCGGTTTCTAACTTTTGGGCACCCCGAACATAGTGCTTCTCTTTATACACGAATAAAGACCCTCTACCCTGAACCCCCTTAAACTGAGAATGGAACAAAACCATGCTGCTGAAAGTAAATCCCTACAATCCCCAGCCCCGAATGATTGAAAAAATTGTGAACATTTTAAAACAGGGGGGGATTATTGCATATCCCACAGACACATTCTATGGCATCGGGTGTGATATCCTCAACAAAAAAGCCATTGAAAAAGTTTACCGCCTGAAACAGAGAAGTCAAACCCAACCCTTCAGCTTTATCTGTTCTAACCTAACCCATATCAGTGAATATGCAAAAGTTTCCAATTTTGCCTACCGCAACATGAAACGCCTGTTGCCAGGGCCCTTTACATTCATTCTGCCAGGATCAAAAATGGTTCCCAAAATCATGCTGACAAAACGTAAAACAGCAGGCATCCGGGTGCCTGATAACACCATCTCCCTGGCCATTGCCCAGGATCTGGGACACCCGATATTGAGCACCAGCGCCACAGACCCCGATGGTAATATATTTGAAGACCCTTCCCTGCTTCACGATTTTTTTGGCATACGTCTTGATGCCGTCATTGACGGTGGACCCGTTGCAGGCATGGCCTCCAGCGTTGTCTCTTTAATTGACGATGAACCCGAAATTATCCGTTATGGCGCCGGTGATGTCAGCACCTTTGAATAAAGAGTGTATCACTTTTTTGATCATTGTCATGTTATCTTCCCGGGGATAAACCGGCACCACATCACCGGTAATACCGGCCAGGACACCAGCCCATTCAATGGCATCCCCGAAATTCCCCAGCCGATCCACCAGCTGGAGATCCAGAGCCTTGGCACCGGTGAATATTCGTCCATCGGCAAAGGTGGCCATTTTTTCTTCTTCAATATTTCGACCCGTGGCAACATCTTTGACAAACTGGGAATGAATCTCATCCACAACCCCCTGGAGCAACCTCTTTTCCGTATCAGCCAGATCTCGCAGGGGTGATCCCATGTCTTTATACTCACCGCTTTTGATCACCACCGGGGTCAAACCGATTTTCTTAATAATTTCCTTAAAATTGGCATACTCCATGATCACGCCAATGCTGCCGGTAATGGTGCCAGGATTGGCCATGATGCCGTCACAAGCTGCGGCTGAATAGTATCCCCCCGAAGCTGCCACCGACCCCAGGGACGCCACCACTTTTTTAACCAGACGTGTCTTCATAACTTCTCGATATATCTCCTGGGATGGCCCCACCCCGCCTCCGGGGGAATCAATACGAAGCACTATGGCCTCAATATCCGCATCCTTCCGAAAGGTATTAAGATCCTCTATTATCTCTTTTGAGGAAGAAATTAATCCGGAAATTTCCACAACACCCACATTTCCAGAATGCCCTCCATATCCGGTGACAAGAGAGGCATTAAGCAAAGCTCCTCCTCCCACAATCAAGCCAGTGGTAATAACAAAAGTTGCCGATGCGACGGTGAACGCCACAAGACAAAAAAATAAAAACGGATGTCTTCTGGAAAACATGAAATACCTCACTGCTTATTTTCTGGGTACTGGGTTATGGGTATCAGATCCTGGATTTTTTAATCATCGCTGATTATAGTGCCGATCACATGAGCTGGCACTAAATGTTGAACTTTGTTTAAAAAAATAGCAACTTATGAGTTAAAATTAGCATCATTTCAATTGATCGGAACTATAGTTCAGGTAAAATAAGGACCGCAGATGAAATAAGTTGGACAGAAATAACGCAGACCAATCTATAAAATTTGGTGGTTCATCTACAAGGCGCGTTAAAGGTTTAATAACTCGGCCCTATTTGGCCTTTGATGCAACGCAGTAGATGGGCCAAAAGGCAAATTATTTCGTTCAAGTTTGAGGGTAAGAGGGTATATATAAAAAAGGTCGGGCACAGAGATAGCTCTGTATCCGACCTAATATTTTCAGTCTGGTATCATTATCATGTCCGGCAGCAGACCTCATAGAAAATATGGCTGCAACCAGTGATATTATTTATCTTCAGACTTGGCAGCCTCCTCGAGGTTGTCACGAAGCAGCTCACCAAAAGAAGATGTGGTGGGCTTCATGTTTTTGGCAAAATCCTGGATGATATCCTCTTCTGCCTCGTCCTCAAGTCGTTTGATAGAAAGACCAATACGTCTTTCATCGCTGTTGATGTTCATCACCCGTGCAGTAATGTTGTCACTGACCTTGAACTGATCTGAAGGCGTCTTGATTTTTTCCTTGCTGATTTCAGACACATGGACAAGCCCTTCAATTCCCTCT
>CAKZLA010000363.1 GCA_937124525.1 uncultured Desulfobacterium sp. | reverse complement strand
GACAATAGTGACCCTCAAATTAAAGAGATTGATTCTATTAAGAAAAATTTAAAATTGTCGCCTTTTGGTCATTTATTTAGGCTGATTGCATCGTGGTTTGGATTTACAGGTCTTTATGCAATGTTTGCAGTTTGCCCCTTTTGTGGCCAGCAAGGTTGTCCTGTCGGCATTGTATCAGCGGGTACTGTTGGAGCATTTTTTGCTTTGTGCTTTCAAGATTGGAAACGGCTTTTTGTATATTTCAAACAAACAAAAAATAAATAAAGTCGGCATACTTCATTCCCGCTTTAGAGCCTGATAATTTTTAAACAGGCTCTAATTGGTGAGGTCTTATCAAAAATTTGTTTAACCAGCCCTTCATACCAGGCAAGATAACCTGAGATTTTATCCCTGTCTCCAAATAATTTGCCGATTTTTTGATGTCCAATTTTTTGGTATTAATAAATTCAACGTGTTATGAAAAAATGAGTGAATTGCAAGTAATAACTATAATGATTTAATCAGAGATAAGGGGAGCTTGGATTTTAGCATTTGTCAGGGAGATCTTTCCCTTGCAGTTCAATCCATATGTATGGTATTTTAGCCATTTTTTGGAGTTACAGAATGATTCATCTGACAAAAATATCAAAACAATATGGGTCTCATATCCTTTTTAAGAATGCCAGCCTGCAGATTTTGCCCAAGGCCCGCATGGGACTTGTGGGTCCCAATGGCGCCGGTAAAACCACCATTTTTCATCTGATCACAGGGGCTGAAGCACCGGATGAAGGTGATATCTCCTGTTCCAAAAAAACAAAAATCGGTTATTTCTCCCAGGATGTGGGAGAGATGTCCGGGGGATCCGCCCTGTCTGAGGTGATGTCAGCATCATCGGATGTTATGATCCTTGGCAAAAAAATGAAAGAAATGGAAGCTGCCATGGCAGAACCCATGGATGACAGTGCCATGGAAGTCCTGCTGGAAAATTATGGCGAAGCCGCCGAAGCCTTTGAAAACCGTGGCGGGTATGATCTTGAATCCCGGGCCCAAGTGGTGTTAACTGGACTTGGCATTGGCCCTTTGGATTACACCCGTCCTGTGGAATCCTTTAGTGGTGGATGGAAAATGCGCATTGCCCTTGCAAAAATTCTCACCATCAGTCCCGACATTCTGTTGTTGGACGAACCCACCAATCATCTGGACATGGAATCCATCATCTGGCTGGAAAACTGGCTGATCAATGATTTCAAGGGTGGCCTATTAATGACCTGTCATGATCAGGAGTTCATGAACAAGGTTGTTTCCAAAACCATTGAGGTGGCCAACAAATCCATCACCACCTATGGCGGTAACTATGATTTTTATATCCGGGAGCGCCAGGTTCGCATGGAACAGCTCCTGGCAAGCCACAGACGTCAGCAGGAGATGCTGGCAAAGGAAGAAAATTTCATCGCTCGCTTCAAGGCCCGGGTATCCCATGCGGCCCAGGTACAGTCCCGGATTAAAAAATTGGAAAAAATCGAACGTATTGAAATTCCTGAACAGCAACGGGTCATGAAATTTGAGTTTTCAGAAATTCCCCGATCTGGAGATGATGTGGCGTCGCTGGAGGGGGTTGCTAAAACATGGGGTTCTGCGGATGGTGAACCCAAAGAGGTATTCAATAATATCTCCGGATTGATAAATCGTCGGGATAAAATTGCCGTGGTGGGGGTCAACGGTGCCGGTAAATCGACCTTTTTAAAAATACTCACCCAAAAGACAGCTCCAACAAAGGGCAGCCTTAAAATCGGAGCCGGGGTCAACATTGGATATTTCAGCCAGCATGCCATGGATATTCTTGATGCCCGGAAAACCGTTTTTGAAACAGTTCAGGAAGTCCTGCCCCTGGCAGGAATAGGTACGATTCGCAATCTATGCGCCGCATTCCTTTTTTCCGGTGATGATGTGGATAAACGTATAAAACAACTCTCCGGAGGGGAAAAAAGCCGGGTGGTTCTGGCAACCCTCCTGGGACGGCCCATTAATTTTCTCGTCCTGGATGAGCCCACCAACCATCTGGATATCCAGTCCCGGGAAATTTTGCTCCTTGCCCTGCAGGAATTCACCGGCACCATTGTGCTGGTGAGCCATGATCGCCATTTCCTGCGTTGTCTTGTGAACCGAGTTTTAGAGATAGACCGGGGGCAAATGACCGATTACAAAGGGGATTACGAGTACTACCTTTCAAAAACCGGTCGGGATCACCGGGCAATATAAGGCAGGGCTTTGGGGTGGCAATTATTTGTCCCGGGTCCCATGGGGTGGACAATTGCTGAAAATCCTATGGGGGCACTCGTCACAAATGGCTTTATTCAGCTTTGAAACGATGGTTGAAATGGCAACCTGCTTTGAGTCAAAAATGTGATTTTTTCCGATTTCAAGAAGATGATCTCCTTTTTCTAAAAAATGATACACCTCCTTGTTGAGTCTGCACAGAAACATCTCTTTGTTCAGTGCTTTACGCCTTTGTGCCTCCTGCGCCAGCACCATGGCACCGGATACATCAATATAGCTGATGCCCGTTCCCACAATAAGCAGGTGCCGGGGGGCCTCCTTGTCAATTTCTTCAAAAATCTGGGAAACATGGTTGGCAGCGCCAAAAAAGAGGGACCCGTCAATGTGGATAATTTTGAGTTGGGGGCATTCCGGTAGATCCCGGGCAATATTATCCCTCATGTGGCGCCCGGGGTTTTGGGGGTCTGGCACAAGGGATTCAATGTGGGGGTGTGAGGTTCGGGTGATATAGATGGCAAGGGATAGGAGTACGCCTGTGTAAATGGCAAATTCAATTTGAAATAAAAGCGTTCCACAGAAGGTGGCCACAAGGACCATGGATTCTGATCGGCTGCTTTTAAAAATCTCCCGGATGTGGTGAAAATCAATGAGTTTAAATGCCACAAGCAAAATGACTCCCCCCATGGCGGACAGGGGTAACCAGGCTGTCAAGGGGGCGATGAGTACAATGATAGCTGCAAGGAAAAGGGCAGAAGAGATGCTGGAAATGGGGGTTTTGGCACCGGATTCATAATTGACCCCGGAGCGGGTAAAAGAGCCTGAGCTGGCATACCCGGAAAAAAAACTGCCCACAATATTGGAGAGACCCTGGCCGATGAATTCCTGGTTGCCGTCAATGTGTTGTTTGGAATGCATGGTAATGGATCGGGCAATGGAGGATGCCTCAATCAGCCCCAGAAGGGCCACGGCCAAAGCCCCCGGTGCCAGCAGCCGCAGGGTATCCAGATTTAGATCCGGCCGTGACAATGGGGGGAGGTTGCCCGGCAGGGACCCCAGAAATCTGACCCCATGGGAGTCGCCTTTTAAAAGGATGGCCAACAGGCTGCCCATGATCATGGCGATGAGCAGGCCCGGCCAGTGGGGACGCCAGGTTTTTAAAATGCCACCGCAAATTAAGGTGGCCAAGGCAATGCCCAGCTCATACCCATTGATATCACTTGTGGATGCAATGATAACGGACCAGGTGGACAGAAATGATGATCCATTGGGAATGTGTATGCCCATGGCATATTTGAGCTGGCCGGTGGAAATGAGCAGCGCGGCCCCGGCCGTGAACCCCACAATGACGGAATGGGAAACAAAATTAAGCACCGTGCCCAGTCTGGCCAGGCCAAATATCAGTTGAAAAACACCGGCAAGAAAGGTCAATGATAATACAAGGGTGATATAGCTTGCAGAACCAGGTTCTGCCAGGGGACTAAGGGTGGAAAAAACAATGATGGACAATGCCGTGGTGGGGCCACTGATTAAATGCATGGATGAGCCGAAAAGAGCCGCAACAATGGGAGGAATGATGGCCGTGTAAAGACCAAATTCAGCAGGCAGTCCAGCCACCAGGGCAAAGGAGACTCCTTGGGGAAGGACAATAAATGCCCCGGTGAGACCTGCGGTAAGATCTGCCCGCAGTGAGGAAACATTGATCAGATGAAGCCATTGTAAAAAAGGAAATAATTTGATTCGCAATGGAGGCTTTCTGATCGGAAGTGTTGAGGAAGATGCAAATTTCACAGCCAGCTCCTGTGTTTCTGTTTGTAAGAAACTCCGTCCAATGATTTGTAATAACTGGAGTTTCGATATTTGTTGTGGGCAGACCAGATCCCCAATACGGTCTGTCCGTGGCAGTTATGAGAATTTGTGGATTTGGAGCATTTTGTTTCTATCTTAACTTTCGGGGTTGGGTCGGACATGGCTTTGTTGGACCACGAAGGGTGAGGTCTCTACGGATACCGTCGATCCTATAACGATCCTATAATCAAGTCCGAAAGTTGATTTTCCATCACTTGATGACATTATCATCGATTTTTGTGAAATGCCACACCCTTTTACAAAATGATGTGACCATGCATCACTAAATAGTTCATGTGCCATCCTGGAAAAATGCATCGCATATTGCACAATTTGTTTATTTGGGTTAACATCTTGCCATGTTTAATATAAAGCAACTTAATGCCATTGATAATATAATAAAAAAGAACCTGATATCCTCGGGAATTGCCCATGTTATTTTTATGGATATGGGGGGAAATGCCATTGCAAAACATGATAATGGCAGTACCAATTTTGATACCACCGCATTTGCAGCCCTTGCCGCCGGTAATTTTGCAGCGGTTGATGCCATGGCAAAACTTGTGGGTGAGTCTGAATTTTCCTTATTGTTTCACAGGGGTGAAAAATCCAGTATTCATTTCAGTAAAGTCAATGATGATATGCTGCTTATCTCCACGTTCAACAAGGATATTTCATTGGGATTGGTTAGATTAAAGGTGGCAGCAACCATAAAAGAACTGAATGAAATTTTAGATGCTTCCATGTGATTTCATGCCCTGTTTGATCCTTTGGTGAAGATATGGTCATGGTTCATGGGGGATTTTTCTACTCGTTGGCCACGCTTTTTGATATTCGCACAAGTCTGGCCCCTTTCTTAACAAGTCAGCCTGAAAAATGACTATTTCTCTATTGATACTTATGATTGGATTGTGGCCTTAGTGTTGCATCCACAAAGGGCCTGGGAGGGCGGATTTGGCGCTCATCAATATAAAAACCAAAGAAATTCAAATTAAAATCGTCTACTATGGCCCTGGAAGGGGAGGGAAGACGACCAACCTGGAATATATAAATCACAATTACAGAGACCGGATCAAAACAGAGATGGTCAGTTTGAAAACCCACGATGACAGAACCCTTTTTTTTGATTTTTTACCCTTTGACGTAGGGCAGATAAAAGGTTTTGAGATCACCATTCAATTGTATACTGTTCCCGGCCAGATAAAATATAATGCCACCAGGCGATTGGTCTTAAGAGGGGTTGACGGTATTGTCTTTGTGGGCGATGTTCAAAAAGAGCAGCGTAAAAAAAACATTGAATCCCTGAACCAGTTATACGAAAATCTTCAAACCTATGATCTTGATCTTTTTAAAATCCCCCTTGTCATGCAATACAACAAAATAGATTTAAAAGAATTGAACATCCCTGTTTTATCTTCGGACATCATGCAAACGGATTTGAATTCTCTTTTGAAGGTACCAGCATTTGAGGCCAGTGCCTTGAGGGGGGGGAACGTTATTCCCACTTTGAAGAAAATTATAACCATGACATTGGCATCCATTCAGGATCAGTTCTTTTAAGGAGGTTTTTTTGAATTCAATCATGGAGCTTCAGCAAATCATTGATGCCTTGAAATCCGATATTCAGGCGGATAACATTGATAAATTTCAAAAGCACCTGTTAACTATTAAAGATCAGTTTCAAGACAATACTACTGTGATGTCCCTTGTTAAAATGTTGCAATCCATTGGGAAATATCTTGCCTCCCAAAAAAATAATGCCCATAAAGATGCTGTGGTGGTTTTAGATTTAATTGCCACGCAGCTTACCAAATTGGTTCAAGCACCGGAGTTTGAAAAAGAGCAGACAAATGAAATTTTATCCCATTGTGTCCGGCATTTTAATAAGCTGAAAAAAACCATTACCTCCGGGCCCCGGGTTTCAGATAAAGAGATACAGGATCTAAAGTCCGTTATTTTTGCCATTGACTGGGAAATTTCAGATGCGACCCTGAAAGCCTTAAATGAAGTGATAACCCGGTTGATGGCAAAATTTAAACACCATAAGCTCCATTATACATTTTTAAAACTTATCAATAATGCCGGGCAGTATCTTGCAGTCAAAAAGGCAGATGCCCATACAGATTCCATCCCTTTTTTACATTCTGTTTTTGAGCATTTTGAAGAAATTACTGAAACACCTGAAATGCCCCTTAATGAAAAGAAAAAACTTTTAAAACGTGATATTACAAGATTTCAGGCGTTTAGCAAGGATACTGGATCACCGACGGATAAGGCATTTCCCATACCCGAAGATGGACATGGGGATGACATTGTACAACCTGCGCTATCCCATATCACATCTCCCCCCATCCAGGCATCGGAAGATATCCCGCCCCTGAATGTGCTTTCGGAAAATGAGATATCTTTGACTAAAAAATTCCAGGACACTGGGGGTATAACACCGGCGTTGGCAGGTAAAAAAGCGAGTACTTTAGCACCAAGGGATGTCATGGATGACCTTTTCACTGTTAAAAAAACATCTGCAGATGACTTGCTGGATGCCATTCATCTGGGTGGTGGTGAGAATACAATGTCAGGGCAGTCCGATACCATTGCCGAAGCCGGCGGTGTTAAGAACATTACTCCCCGGCGCATGGATACTGAACCCATACCGGAAATTGGGAATCGTCTAGATCAATTCTTTAATCTGGATAGTTCAGGGAACACAGACGGTGTGCCATTCTCTGAAGATGAGCAGGGTCTTGATATCTCCGATTCTGATGCGGGGATTATTCCATATGAAGAGGAAATTTCGGATGAGGTTTCCAATGATGTGGATGTGGATTTGCCCAAAGGGGTGCTGCTGGATCTGAAAAAAAATCTGAAAGACCCTGCCAATTGTTTCGAACAAAAAACAGTCCAGAAAGTAAATGAGAATATATCCCACCTTGAGACGCTGTGGCAAAATGATTCGGATAAAATATTTTTACTTGAAACCATTTCGTGTCTTGTTGAATTTATTAATAAATCATCAGGTTCAGAATTGACTGATTCAGATCTGGTTGATTCTGATGATCCACCCCTGGAAACACCTCTTCCTGACGTACCCACACCACCAGACGATCCTCCAAAGGGGTTTTGGAAACGAATCAAATCCGTATTTTTTAATTGAAATGATTCTATTTTGTGAAGATTGTGGAGAAAAAAATGAATTAAAAAAGAACCATATCCAGCATGGGAAGGCTGTGTTTCGATGTAGTTTGTGCAACTATTTAAATGCCTATGCCCTTCCGACGTCAATATCAATAAGAGAAAACATAAAAAACAGAGATGCTTTTTTAAAAGAACTTAGCAGGGTTCCCGAAATAATCGGTGTTTTTTTATACCATGAAAAAAAAGGTATCATCAAAAATCAAATGCCCAAATTTTTGAAAACTGTGGATCTTGATATTCTGGGACGATATTTGACCACCAGTTTTCTCACAGCCTTGTCTTTTGATTCAAACATCCATCAAATGATGGCAGTAATATCTGATAAATACATGACAATTCAGATGATTGAGCCCCATGTGTTTATTCTCATTGCCTGCAAGGGCCCCTTATTGCCTGGGAATGTGCAGGATTATTTGTCTGATGTGTTTTTGACATCCTTCACCTGATCTCAGGAATCCTTTACACTTTTTTGGTAAATATCCGGCCACCACCCCATCTTTACCTACGTTTGGCCTGCTCACATAGCATTAGTATGTATGCTACGCAGTCCCAAATAGGCGAATTGGGGCACTGGCCAAACATTTACATTGCCAACCAGCGCATGAAGGGTGCCAAAACTTGGAAGATAAAAATAAAGATCGAACCTGCATCAAAAAATAAAATGAATTTTTTTAACGAATTTTTGCAAATTGCCAAGGTCAAAGGGGTGGACCAATATATTCTTTTGGACAACCGGGGGAAGATTATGGCCAATACCATGAAACATGCTGAACAGACGTCTCACATGGTTTTTAACTGTGGTCAAAACATTTTAACCATCGGCCGGAGCAATTTTAAATATGCCGTTTTTTCTAAAAAAAATGGGAAAGATATTTTAATTTTTCCTGTTGGCAAGTATACCCTTGGGGTGGTAAAACAAAAAAACATTGCGGCCCA
>CAKZLA010000362.1 GCA_937124525.1 uncultured Desulfobacterium sp. | reverse complement strand
GCAATACGTGTACTCAATAAATTTAGAAACTTGAGAAAATCCCCCTATTGGGGGAATCATTTCTGGGCAAAAGGTTATTGTGCTGACACGGTTGGGCTTGATTCAGAAATGATACGAAAATATGTGAAGTATCAAGAAAAAAAAGAACGTGTAGCTGAACAGCTTGATCTGTTCGAATAAATAAATTTAGGGGATAACGTCCTTGCCGCCTGGGGCGGCAAGGTAATTTCACCCCCTTCCAGGGGTTATTCCAATACCACCCCCTTTGGGGGTGGATCCTTTACTTCATTCTTTCCTCCTAAATAATATCGAGTTGCCTTACGACTTGGAATTATAGTTTTTAGAAATTTGCTATTTCCATCTTCGACAAATGGAACAAGGTAGGCATAATTGTTGATTTCAACCACAAGTAATTGCTGATTAAAATCTTTTTTTTGGTTAGGATCATCTACAATGTCAAGAATATCACCTCGTTCAACATGTATAGCGATTTGTTCAAAACTTATACCGCGTTCTATTTTAAGCTTTTCATTTTTTTCTTTATTCCATCTATAATAGCCCATGCACTAAATTTAATAGAATGTGTGCTTAATGTCAACAGCGATTGATCATACTGGCAGCAACTTCTGGCGACTTTGGTTGGGTGTCACTGCCTTGAAAAAAAGTCTCTTTTTCTCTCTGCTCTTCGTGATCATCGTTTTATCAGTTATCCCTCACACCTCCCGTTTTGTTTCACCATACAAATCCCCATGGATGGCATCAGGCTATATTCAGCATGCGCTGGGCTATTTCCTGTTAAGTGCCGTCGCCTGCCATGCATTTCCCAAAAGGCGAACCTGGGCCTGCCTTGCCGGGATTCTCTGTTTGGGGATCGCCCTTGAATTGATTCAATATATAATCCCCACCCGCACCTTTAACCTTTACGACATCCTGGCAAATGCCTTGGGCATTTTTCCGGTAATGATTAAAAAAATATTTAAACTAAGAAGGTGAAGACATGGAAACGACTAAGCAAGACTATGTCTTGAATGCAAAGTTTGATTATGATCACAGATCATCTGAAAACAATGGTCTGTTGTCTCCAGCATGGATCGCAGGGGTTGATTTTTTGCTACTTACCTTTTCATTTCTTTTGATCAATTATTTGAAAAGGGGTACCCCTGTTTTGTCCCGGGAGTACACCGGGTTATTGCTGCTCTTTTATTTGTGCTGGTTCATTACATCCATCATGGTAAAAAAATTCCAGTCTGTCTCCTTCTCCATGTATTGCACCGGTGTTATTATTTCTTTTAGGGCGGCGCTTTATCTCACCTACACCGTCGCATTCCTGGTGGTGGTGTTTGACTTATCCGGTTATTCCAGAGAACATATTTTCAGTACCTGCCTGTTGCTTTTTTTTCTGGAAATTGTTGCATGGTCTCTGTATCACAAAAACGTCAACCAATAGCAGGGTCTGACCCCGCTAAGTACTTGTTTTTATATATTATGTCGCCGAATATATGGGCTAAAAAGGGCTTAGGATGTACTTTTTGATGCTAAAAAGGGGCTTTTAAGCAAGGGATAGTGGGGTCAGGCTTGGCTTATTGGTGTTATTGGGGGGTAAAGTATGCCTGTTTGTACCGCGGCGGCTGCGCCATCGTGAATCGCGGTGCTGACTTCGTCCAGCACTTTGTCCCGGCGCTCCGCGCCTGAACAGGGTGTTGGGCTGGACACCCTACGCAGATCAGCACCGGGATTATTCACTCGTTAAAAACCTTGCCTCCAGGCCAAGTTTTTAATTTCATCATTCCAATTGACTTGATCTCATCAAAGAGTTATGGCCATCAATGCTAAGGGACTTGGATGATAATAAACTACCAAATTAAAATTTTTTATAATGCAATATCAAGATATTAAACTGGACATAGTGGTAGTCTATTTTCGGTGAAGTCCCTAAATATGAGTCAACTACCCCTCAGAACATAGACGTCAGATTAAAAATTCATCACCCCATTCTTTTTTATCTTTGGTGTTTAAAATCTGGGCAAGCCCTTGAAACAATAGATCAGTTTCATTTGTCAAAAAAACATAGAACTTCTCCTTGAATAATGTACGTTCTTGGACATCCAAAGGAATAAACCTGGACATCTGATCCCGAAAAGCTTTTCCATGAATGATCTCAGGTAATCTTAACCGCATTTTTTCAAGTTTTTTAAAATAATCAATAACCTTGTAATCCAAAAGTTTGGCTTTGATAAATTCAACGTTAATCTGTACACCTTGCTGTCTGAGCCATCTCAAATCCCAAATATCACGGTGACGGATATAAGCCTGGCAGTTTACCAACGAAATCAATTTGTCTGCCATGATTTCCTCCAGAGACTCCACCATGACAAGGGTATCTGCATATCCATCCGGTAAGAACTCATAATTTTGCTGCAAAGAACGGGGGATCTTTGAATATGCAGGAATATTAGCCACCTTAATTTTTATCTTTTGTCTGGGTAAATGGCGGCGACCAGGTTCACTGATAACCGTAATCTGCCATTTATCAACCTGGATATCCCTGTATTGGGGTTCCTGAGCCATCTCTTTGGGCTCTTTAACTATAACGTCCAACCCATATTTTGATCCAATATAATGTTCAATACAGGATTTCATTTCTGTTAGATGACCTGAAGCAAAACTACGTCCTCCAACAAAATCCAAATCTTCACTGAACCTGACAGCCCCATAGCACAATCGAAGTGATGTCCCCCCCTGAAAGGTCAGTTTATCAAGCAATTTTTCCTTGTCCAAAACAAACAGGATATCATAGTGCAGTAACTCTTTTTCTATGACAGGCCGCATATGT
The DNA here is from genome assembly GCA_937124525.1 of uncultured Desulfobacterium sp. Next base: position 4,720 of record CAKZLA010000362.1, on the reverse strand, counting down.
GTATGCCCGTCCATTTTCATAGCTTTATCAACGAGTTTTGTCAGGGTTTTTTTTTCATGAAACATATAACGCAGCCTTATTTACCATTTGAATATTTCTGCCAACCCTCTTGAGATCCCTCCAGGCAGTCTCCCTGGTCGCCACAGGCAAAGGCCTCCCTTTAATCCTTTGTATAAATGAAAGAATATTAGTTACAGATTGTTTTGTGTGGGTAAATTCGATAACACCATAGTGCGTGTTAAATGTCCCCTTACGCCCGGTTGTCATCACTGTTAACCTGTCAATGAGAATCTGTGAAATCATTCCATATTCCGACAGCATTGATTCAAGACTGACATAATTATACTCACCACGACGTAAGGCAACAGCTATTCTTTCGATCACATAACCGTCAAAGGAATGTGCGTGGGGGTTGATATAAATTCCACGACAGGCACGGATAAGCCACCCTTCATGGACCAGACGATTGATACCTTCAGTAAATGTTTTGGAATTGTCTTTAAAAAAAAGTTTGGACAAATCCCGTTTAGTAAATACATATCGTCCTTTTTTATCCCAGCAACGAAGAACAGTAAAAGCCTCAGTTTTTTTCATAATGCTCCAGGTGGACACAAAGTCTATAAAAAATTATACTTTCTGTATATCAAAAAAATGCTGCATTGTCAAAAGTAATGGTGTAGTTAGTGTAAGAGTTCTTGGGTTTTGTCCAGGTAAGCTTTTGTTTTTATATATAACGTTATTTAAAATGTGGATAGATAAGGGCTTTGGCTGCACTTTCTGATGCCCCAAAGGGGCTTTTAAGCAAGGGTATAGTGGGGTCAGGCTTGGCTTATTGGTGTTATTGGGGGGGGAGTATGCCTGTTTGTACTGCGGCGGCTGCGTCACCGTGAAACGCGGTGCTGACTGGGTCCAGCACCTTGTCCCGACGCTCCGCGCCTGAACAAGGTACTGTGCAAAAACCACTAAATATTTTTTTGGCAGATGTGGGTTACTTGATCTGTTCCCTTTTTTGATTATTCAAAACTTAACACAAGCTTTTTACCAAGAGCAGCAGCAGCCTTATCAAGCATTTTCAGAGTTGGTGAATTGTGGGGATTTTCAAGGCGCTTGACTGAAGGCCATGAAGTCTCAAGGGCGCGGGCCAGATTTGCCAGCGATTTGCCCTCCCGCGCCTTGCGAACAAGTAGAGCCGCCTGCACCTTCACGTCGGGAGAAATCAAATGAATATCTTTGCCAGTTATATTAGAAGGTTTTGGAATTTCCTGTTCTTCGTCAAGGCGGAACTCTATGGTGAGAGTGAGAACTTCAGAAGCGTTAAAAAGTGCTTCTTCTATAGTTTCCCCTTGGGTCATTGCCTCTTCGATGTCGGGAAAAGAAACAAAGAATAGGCCGTCTTCTTCTTTTGTTATCTGTACCGGATATTCAATTTTCATTTCAATTTGACTCCTGTTTGTTTTTCGATTGCCTTTAAGAGGCCAATTCCTACCTCTTTTTTGCCATGGACAGGCACGGAAACCGTTTTTAATCCATCAGACAGTAAATGGTGGCTACCTCGGACCCGAATAATCTGCCAGTTGTTTTGTTCTAATATTTTTATTAGTTTCTTACCATTTATATCTTTAAAAATATATCAAAAAAAGTATATAGTCAACGATTTATTGTCAGCACTTGACTGGATCAGACACCGTTGATTAACCGAGCGTTTAAGGTGAACGGTGGTGTGATCAAGTCCCCAAATAAAATAAGAGGGGAAGTAGTTAGCGGGGGCTGACCTCGATAAATGCTTTAGTTTTTGGGATATAAGCCTTGCTCTAACTGTTTTTCTTGAACACGAGCACCTTGTCATAACAAAGATGTATTATTTCGGGCTCATCACGGATTTGTGTGAAAATTCATAGTCGCTGATGCGTATACACCGAAAATTGCACATAGCAATCATATCCCAGCCACACTAATCCTCGAAAATCCGGACATACAAAACCTGCTCTGATCCTCAAATTAATTCAATATACAATCCCCACCCGCACCTTTAACCTTTACGACATCCTTGCAAATGCCTTGGACATTTTCCCGGTAATGATTAAAAAAATATTTAAACTAAGAAGGTGAAGACATGGAAACCATGAAGCAAGGCTATGCCTTGAATGCAAAGTTTGATTATGATCACAGATCATCTGAAAACAATGGTCTTTTGTCTCCGGCATGGATCGCAGGGGTTGATTTTTCGCTACTTACCTTTTCATTTCTTTTGATCAATTATTTGAAAAGAGGCACCCCTGTTTTGTCCCGGGAGTACACCGGATTATTGCTGCTCTTTTACCTGTGCTGGTTCATTACATCCATCATTGCAAAAAAGTTCCGGCCAGTCTCCTTCTCCATGTACTGCACCGGTGTGGTTGTCTTGTTCAAGGCGGTGCTTTATCTCACCTACACCGTCGCATTTCTTGTGGTGGTGTTTGGCTTACCTGGTTATTCCAGAGAACATATTTTCAGTACTTGTCTGCTGCTTTTTTTTCTGGAAACGGTTGCATGGTCCCTGTATCACAAAACCGTCAACAGAAGGCGTACAGATAGACTTTCAGTGGAAGGAATCGTGGAGTATCTCCGGTTTGAAATGGATATCTCCTATTCACTTTTGGTTGTGGATGTCATGTTGCTTCTGATCTCCTTTTATTGTGTTCAGCTTATTAAAAGAGGACACTTAAGTCTGCTGCCGGGGTACGATGCGCTGTTGTTGGTTCTGTTGGGAGTATGGTTTGTAGTTTCCCTTGGGACCGGGAAATTTGTGATGAAAGAGTACAGAAACATTTATTTTCATATCTGGCAGTGGTTAAAGGCCGGTATTGTGATGCTGGCCGTGACCACCGTTGTTATTTTTGCCTTTCGCCTCTTTCAGTATTCCAGATTCCAGGCCCTGGGGACGGTGGTGCTGCTCACTGCACTGGAGGGGTGCTTTGTCTGTATCTACTTTCGGGGCAGAAAAGATACAAAAACCGATCAGGACCTTGTTTCCGCTGATCTGGTGAGAAAACTGCTTCAGCAGGATGCCTTGCCCCTGGATGTGGACCTGGCCACCATTCGGCAGAGGCAGATGAGGCCTGCCCGGTACAAATTGGAAAAAAGGCTGTTGCCGGGGTGTTTAAAATTGTTTGATTTCATTGATCAGCACATTGACATAGATGACATGCTCTGCATGGAAACATCCGTTGAGCGGCGCTGTGACCCCATTGATGTCGATGCCGACAGAGCGCTTGTAAGGCTGTATCTAAACCTGTGTAAGTTTAACGACATCCGGCGGCTTAATCTTCATTTTCTCCAGATGTATCACCTGCTTCTGCCCGGAGGCTATTTTGTGGGGTATGGGCATACCATTAAAACCCATCACCAGTGGATATATAATAAATTTCCCAAATATTTGGCCCATATGGTCTATGGGCTGGATTTTTGTTTCAGGCGGGTCATGCCCAAACTTCCCTGTCTCCAGAAGATATATTTCGCCATGACAAATGGCAAAAATCGAGCGATTTCCCGGGCCGAGTTCCTTGGTCGTCTCTGTTTTTGCGGGTTTGAGATTGTGGCGGAAACGGTCATTGATAAACGCTTGTACGTCATCGCCCGGAAGGTTAAAACCACATCTCTTGATACCAGTCCCACCTATGGTCCCTTTGTGAAACTCAAACGCTCCGGCATCAACAACTCTGTGCTTCACACCTATAAATTCAGAACCATGCATCCCTATTCGGAATACCTTCAACAATATGTGTATGATCAGCAGGGACTTCAAAAGGGGGGCAAACTGAAAGAGGATTTTCGCATGACCACCTGGGGCAAAATCATGCGAAAGCTGTGGCTGGATGAGCTGCCCATGCTCTACAACTGGCTCAGGGGAGATTTACAGATTGTGGGGGTCCGTCCTTTAAGTTTCCATTATCTAAGCCTATACGATGCCGAACTCAAGGAGTTGAGAAAAAAGGTAAGACCCGGTCTAATCCCCCCCTATTACGCAGATCTCCCGGAAACCTTTGAAGAAATCTGTGATTCAGAAAAAAGATACATCAAATCCTATCTCAACCATCCCATCAAAACCCAATGCTGCTATTTCTACCGCGCCTTTGTCAACATCGCCTTTAAAGGCGCCCGAAGTAAATAGCAGGGCGAAGCCATTAGTAGGGTCTGACCCAGATAACCTATCGTTTTTATATACAATGTTGTCATAAATATGGGCAAGAAAGGCCTTAGAGGATACTTTTTGATGGCAAAAAGGGTGTTTTAAGCAATAATTGAGGGGTAAGGCCTACTTTCTAATAGGAAAAGGCTTCTATTAATTTTTAGATTCTAAGTGATTATCATGGCACGTAGAAAAAGACTCCATATTCCAGGATTTTTATGGCATATCACCCACAGATGTCATAAAAAAGAACACCTTCTCAAATTTGAAAAGGACAGAAAAATCTGGAGAGACTGGCTTTTTGAAGCTAAAAAACGCTTTGGACTCAAGGTGCTCACCTATGCTGTCACATGCAACCATATCCACTTGCTGGCCGTGGACAGTGGCAAAGACGTTATTTCCAAAAGTATGCAGCTGGTGTCCGGCAGCACAGGGCAAGCGTACAATTCCCGCAAAAATCGGAAAGGAGCTTTTTGGGAAGATCGCTTTTATACAACAGCCATTGAAAGCGGAATTCATTTGTTGCGATGCATGGCGTATATTGAGCTTAAC
>CAKZLA010000361.1 GCA_937124525.1 uncultured Desulfobacterium sp. | reverse complement strand
TAAAAGATATGGCTTTTGCCAAAAAGAAGATGGAGGACGGTCTCATGCTTTGGGTTGCCCCGGAAGGCACTCGATCGAGAACCGGGAAATTAAATCCGTTTAAAAAAGGCGGGTTCATGGTAGCGCTACAGACCAACGCGATTATCATTCCCATCGGCATCCGGGGCACGGAAAAAGTCCTGCCTGCAGACACCTGGCGAACCAACCTCGGTGAACATGTGGAAGTTCATATCGGCAAACCCATTGATACGGCAACCTATTCCATTGAAGACCGGGATGCGTTAATGGAAAGAGTCAAAGAAGAAATAAGCGTGCTGGGAAATTACGAAGCAGAATAATCCAAGACGATAGAATCTGATCATTTTCAAAGGCAGCAATGAATCAACCCCTTGACCCCAAAAAATTCGGCCTTCATCCTTCAACAAAAATTGAACAGTCTGATAACACCCATTTTGTCATTCGGATTGAAAGAAAAAGCCGTATTATCATGAAAGACGGAGAAAAAATTTTAGATAAGGTTTCAACAATTAAAGCATTTATTCCGGATGCAGTGGTTTCTATTGCCACGACTGCACCGGTATGCAATAAAACGTTATTGTTTCTTGCTGATCATGGAATTGGTATTGAGTGTTCATAGTTGATCAATTACAAAAATAAACGTACTAATAGTGAATGAAATCCGGCTGATGAAAGATGGTCTGGCTCAGAAGAAACGATCGTAGGGATACGGAAAAAACCAATATACCTGGATTGCGTCGGACTTTGATTCGTATTCAAGGCGCATCAAAGGGAGCATATCAGGATATATGACCTTTGATGCAACAAAGAATACGGGTCAAAAGACAAGCAGGGCGGGTATATTCGGTTTTTCCGTATCCCTTAGCTATTGCATTAAAATTCTACGACGGAATTGGAAAGTTACTTCTTATAAATTCAAAAACTCAACTTTCGGGGGAGATAGTTTGAAAAATTTTAAATATAACCAATTGATATAATAGTTAGTATTGACGAGCTTCGCTCTCTTTGATACATTGTTTGCGCTTAACAAAACAAAAACAAAGAAAGGAAGCTCATCGAATGGACCATAACTTTATTTCACTGCAAAATCAAACTGTAACAGCAAAAAAGCTGGGCGTTTTTGCCAATTCATTTTCCGAATTTAAAATCGGTAGCCTGCTCAATCAGTCAGGCATTTCCAAAACCAAAGGAGCCACTCCGTTAGCAGTATTTACCATCATATTCAACCTGGCCTTTACGGGAAAAAACTTTTTTCAGGGCATTGTAAAAAATAAGAATGTCAGCATTGGCAAAGATGCTGTTTATAATTTTTTAAATACACCGAAATATAATTGGCGGCGTTTTACCCTTATGCTGAGTAATAAAATCTATATCCTGATCCGGAATCTTCTGGACGACTCCTCAGAAGAAGTGTTGATTTTTGATGACTCTCCTTATGACAGAAGCCGGTCAAAAAAAGTGGAACTTCTTTCCCGTGTCTTTGATCATAACACCAATACATACATTAAAGGCTTCAGAATGCTGACGCTTGGGTGGTCTGACGGAAACAGTTTTCTCGGTCTTGATTTTGCACTTTTATCTTCAGTCAAAAAAAGCAACCGATTCACTGAAATAACTAAGCGCCTGGATAAAAGAACCTGCGGATACCAACGCCGCAAAGAAGCGATGACCAAGTCCACCGAACTTATGGAACCCATGGTTAAAAGAGCCCTTGGTATGGGTGTCAGAGCCAAATACCTTTTAATGGATAGCTGGTTTTCAGCGCCTTCAGTCATTGCAAAGCTTCGGCAGCATATTCATATCATCTGTATGCTCAAAGATCATCCCAATTGGCGCTATGAATACAAAGGCAAGAAACTCCGGCTGAGTGATCTTTACGGCAAACTCAAGAAAAAACGTGGCCGTGCTAAAATAAAGGCAAGCGTTATTGTCAAATTGCCCAATGGTAAAACGGCTCGAATTATTTTTGTTCCCTGCGACAAAAAACGCGGCTGGCTTGCACTGATATCAACCGATACCGCCCTTGTTGAATCAGAAATTATTCGATTGTACGGCAAACGCTGGGACATCGAGGTTTTTTTCAAAATGTGCAAGCAGCATCTGAAGCTGGTAAAAGAAATCCAGATCAGAGATTATGATGGCTTGATTGGGCATACATCAATGGTGGTTGCCCGATACAATATCCTGTCATGGTTTCAACGGCAACAAGTTGACCAGAGAACTTTTGGAGATCTGTTCCGGTTTTGTAACAAAGAAATGGAAAATATTCAGTTTCTTGACGCCTTAAAAAGAATACTGCAATTGACGATGGCGGCAATACTCAATGTTAAAAACATGTCGGAACGACTGGTACAATCAATGATGGATGCCGTAATGGGTACAGCAATTATATATTTTGGCCTTTCCGAGAATAGATCAAATTTAATATCAACAACTTAAATCATATCCGGCAACTCAGAAAGTTGAGTTAATAAAAAAAGAATATCGTGAGGCTATAAACAAGTTTGATAACGCATTAAATATAAACCCTGATTTATTTGAAGCTTACAATAACAGAGGTGTTGCATATTTGCAATTAGGTGAGATTGAATCTGCATGTAAAGACTTTAAAAAAGCTTGTGATCTTGGCGATTGTCATAATCTCATAACTTATCAAGATAAAGGTTTATGTTGAATTAAAATTTAAGAAATTTCGGGACTTCATTCAGATCCGGGCCGCTTCAGATCCGTAAAAAATGAATTCCGAATTCTGGGGACAGCTTACTTAATTATCAATGATAATCACATTTGATAACATGTCTTATTAATAAGGTTTTCCTTTTTTACTTTTCTTGATGGGCAAGAAAAGTAACAAAAGAACCCACCCTGCGCTGCGGTGTTCCCTGACCTGATGATTTTCGTGGCGAGGGCAAAAACTCGCTGTTAAAGTGAATTACCAAAATTTGCTTTGCCGTTTCCGTCTTTCGATTTCGACAGGTTCT
>CAKZLA010000360.1 GCA_937124525.1 uncultured Desulfobacterium sp. | reverse complement strand
CCTTGACATTGCCTTCGGCATCCAGAAGTGGAGCCCCCACCCGGGTGACCCGATGTTTTCCATTTTCTGCATCAAGGAGTTCGATATCCATATCCCGGTTATCTGCTGTCTTTTTTTCATGAAAGGGACACGTGGAAAAACATGGAATGCCGCAAAAAATTTCCTGACAATCCCCTCCCTGGATTTCATAGTCCTCCAGTCCCACGAGTATTTTTGCACTGGTGTTAAACTGCCTGATTCGACGGTCGGCATCAATGAGAAATACACCAATATTAAGGTGATCCAAAATATGAAGCCATTGCTTGTAGAGTTTCATATCCATTTAAATCCCCTTTGCACCGGTAACCGGCAAATGAAGGGTAAATGCGGTTCCTTTCCCCGGGGTTGAGTCCAGCCCCACGCTTCCGCCATGGGCCTCCACGATACCAAATAAAATAGACAACCCCAGCCCCACGCCATACCCCTCATCTTTGGTGGTGAAAAAGGGTTCAAATATTCGCTGCCTGTTTTCCGGTGTTATACCGTGGCCAGTGTCTTTTACCTGGATGAAAACTGTTTTCTTAAGGCCATTATACCCGGCGCTGATATCCATCCGTCCCCCCTGATCCATGGCATCCATGGCGTTGAAAATCAGGTTAATGAGACATTGCTGTAGCTGGTTTGCATCCCCCTGGATGGTGGGAATGTCCGGTGGAATATCCCGGTGAAGTTCAATGTTGCCAAGGACCATGCGATGCTGGCTGAGCAGAATACATTTATAAATGAGATCTGGCACAGAGACAGGCTCCCTTGTGGGTTCAGACTTTCTTGAAAAAGTTAAAAGACTGGAGACAATCTGGGAAATACGATGGGATTCTGATTCCATGAGGGTTAGATAGCGGGAAAATTTTTCCTGGCGTTCTCCGTCCAATGCCCCTTTTTCAAGGATGCGATTCATTAATCTGGCATAGTTCAGAATACCGGCCAGGGGATTATTAATTTCATGGACCACGCCAGCGGACAATCTGCCAAGGGAAATCATTTTATCCCGGTGGAGCAATTTGGCCTGGGTAATATTTGCCTGCTCCAGAAAGGCCGTGTACTCTTTTAATTTTTTCCTGGATGTGTATCGTTCCCTGGCCCGCTTCAGGGCAAGATGAAGGGTTACATCATCAACGGGTTTGGTGATAAAATCCGAGGCATCCAGATGAAGGGCTTTGATGGCATATTTAAGCTCTCCAAAGGCGGTCATGACGATTACCTCAATGTCATCAAAGGTTTCTTTCAAAGATGCAAGGGCCTCCAATCCATCCATTTCCGGCATCCTGACGTCAGTGAGGACAATCTGTGGATGCATCCTGGCGCACAGCTCAAGGCCCTCACGACCATTGGCGGCGGTGGCCACCTGATAGCCCTGATCTTGGAGAACAATGGAAATCACCTCCAGAATATCGGGTTCGTCGTCCATCACCACTATTTTCCAGGATATTTTTTGTGCCATCTTGTCTCCCTGTAGATGGGCCAACGGGGTCCCATCGCCTTAAACTCTTTTTTTATAAGGTCAGCCTGTAACAACGAAGATAGAAAATGGTATTATACCGCCTCCGAGGAGTGCTCTGCTGGCGGCACTCTGCTGCTACATTTTCTTATTTGAAGGTTTTGGCTTTGCCCGACGGGTGGGCTGGGCCTCCAGGGGATTGTCCGGCCAATAATGCCGGGGATACCGACCCTTTAAATCTTTTTTAACATCAATGTAGGTGTTCTCCCAAAAACTTTTAAGATCCCGGGTGATCTGCACAGGACGTCCGGCAGGAGAAAGCAGATGAAGGGTCACAGGCACCGCTCCCCTTGCAATGGTGGGGGTGTCAATACATCCAAACATCTCCTGAAGTCTCACTGGTAAAACCGGGCCATCTGGCGTCTCTTTTTTGTCTGGAGATGCGGTTACACTGTTTTCTGGTTCGGAGTGTTTGATTTTATCCGGTGGGGGGGCTGGGATGTTTATTTTTGCCGGGGCAATGCAGGTATCACCATACACCAGAGGAATGCGGGACCCACTGGGCACAGTGATATGGGTGGGGGCATCCTGCTGGATTTGCCGACGCTGCTCCCAGGTAAACCGGGATTCCAGGGCCATTGCCAGGTCAAGACGTTTCAGCGCACTGGCAGAGGATATCCCGGTGAGAAAAGGTAACAGCCAGGATTCAAGGGTGTTCAAAAGAAATGCATCATCCAAGTACGGAAAGTCGGGGTAATTGCCCGTGGCCAAAAGAAAACACACCCTGGCCTGCCAGGTTCTCAGTGGTTTTGTCCAGGGAAGAATGGAGAGCCCCTCTGTGCGGATGCCCTTAAGCATGGCCATGGCCATTTTATGGGTATCCACCTTTTTAAGCACAGACGTTGAAAGCAGTAAGGCCCCATATTGCCTTTGTTGACGCGCCTTAACCGATTTTGTGCTTCCATCCCAGGCAATGACCTCTTTTTGAACAATTTTTTCACTGAAATCCCTTTCCACACCCGTTACATCATGGGGTGCCCCCAAAAAAACCATGGCATTGTTTCCCTGTCCATCCAGTTGTGCGGCAACAATAAAGGAAGCACCTGCCAGGGGGTCTTCAGTGTGAACCCTTGCCCCGGCGCCGGATGCCATTAAGAAAAATCCCCGTTGTCCCGACCTTGCCATGGCAATGCGTTCCGGAAAGGCAAAGGAAAGCAATGAACCTGCCTGGGAAAGATCAACAAGGGCATTTGAGATTTTATTTCCGGGGATTTTTATTTTGCGGGCCAGGTGTTTTGCTGTGCGTATTACCTGATCCACTGCTTTGGTGTTAATGACAATGCCATTGTTTCTTTGAAATTGAGGATCATCTACCGGGTTATTGCCCCGGCCACCTGAATGTGAATTCTGAATATCCAACCCGGCATGGCTTGCCATGGTGTGATTTATTTTATTAGTTTTACCATTTTTGCCAGTATTACCATTTCCGGCATGGGCATAAAGTATTTCCAAACGAAGGTTGATGTCAGCATCCCGGGGGCCGTGGGTAAAATTCACAATGTCCCGGTCCTGCAGCAGAGCTGCCATTTGGCAGGCCATCATCCCCTGACCCATGGCCTTCCCCTGGCAGATCATGTGGCCCAGGCGGGGATGAATACCAAGCTGGGCCAGGGTTTTTCCATGGGGTGTGATACTTCCCGTCTTATCCAATGCCCCAAGACGGATCAAAAGATCCCTTGCCTGGAAAAAGGTGCTTTCCGGAGGAAGATCCAGCCATTTCAATTCTGAAGGTTTTTTAACCCCCCACAGGGCCAGTTGCAATACCATGTCTGCAAGATCGGTCTGGCTGATCTCCGGGGTTGGAAAGGGCAGACGCTGGGCATGACTTGATTGGGACCACAGTCGAAAACAGACTCCCGGACCGGTGCGCCCTGCCCTGCCCCGTCGTTGATCCACAGAGGAGATTGGGGCCACTACGGTTTCCAGACGATCCATGCCCCTGCCTGGATAAAATCGGGACATCCGCATCAATCCCATGTCAATGACAATACTTACCCCCTCCATGGTGATGGATGTCTCGGCAATGGCTGTGGCCAGCACTATTTTTCGATGGCCCCGGGGATGCTTTAAAATGGCGCGGTCCTGATCCCGGGGGGAAAGGCTGCCATGGAGAGGTACAAGGTCAATGGCGGGGGTAAGGATATCTGAAAGGCTTGCCTTAATGCGTTTTTCCATATTTCGGATTTCACGCATCCCCGGAAGAAACACCAGAATGTCCCCTTGTTCCTGTTCCAATGCCTGTCTGATGGCTGATACACAAGCTTTTTCCAGGGCCCTTGTCTCTTGATATCCAGAATTACCACTGAATCTGCCCCCGGATCTGGTAAAAAATGCAGCAGGGTCCAGGTAATGGGTCTTCACAGGCCAGGATCGTCCCTGGGAGATGAGTATGGGGGCATTGCCCATCATGGCGGCCACCGGTTCCGGGTCCAGGGTGGCTGACATGACCAATATCTTTAAATCTTCCCGCAGGGCTTCCTGGATTTCCAGACACAGGGCAAGCCCAAGGTCGCTGTTTAAATTGCGCTCATGGAACTCATCAAAAATAACCACCCCGATTCCCGCAAGGGAGGGATCTGACTGAAGGCGTGCCGTTAAAATCCCTTCGGTGACCACCTCAATGCGGGTGGCCAGCGAGATCTTACGTTCCATGCGGATCTGATACCCCACACGCGCTCCCACGCCTTCCCCCAGGAGGGAGGCCATGTAAAGCGCAGCAGACCGCACGGCCACCCTTCGGGGCTCCAGCATCATGATATTTTTGCTGCCAAGCCAGGGGGCATCCAGAAGTGCCAGGGGAACCTGGGTGGTTTTACCAGCACCAGGGGGGGCCTGGATCACCAGTCCATTGTGATGGGTCAGGGTTTTGTTGATTTTCGGTAAATATTTTATATAAAATCGGCAAGGAAACCCCTGAGTCTTTAGCTCAGGGGTTTCCTTGCCACCTCCATTCTATTGTTGTAGTTATAGCCATCTATGGGCCCTGATCATAACTCCGGCCACCCATTGTGAGGGTGCTGGTCGGAGGTTGATCAAACCCGTTTTTATTGAACTCTGGTTATGCATCCCTGCCGAACCAAGCTGCATTCCATGCATTATCTTAGTCGCTTAATCCCCTTGCATATGCAGTATCAACTGCTTGGACAAATGACAGGTTCATCATCATCTGTGAACTCTTCATTAAACATATTACCGATACCCGGTTTTCTATGAACTACCTTTGTCTTAAACAGGCTTTTTTGCTTGGCCATTTGAACATCCTTTCAAGTAATTCATTTTTTATAGAGACATGTTCATCTCAAATGCAATTTTCTCGGCCAGCAACTTAAAATCCTTCCGGGCATCTATCACGGCATTGGTGCGACCGTTTGCATCAAGAACGTCAGTTGCAAAGGCGGCAGGCAGGTACTCACTCTCAAAAATTAGCCGGGATAAATCGGATAATTTTGCAGTCGGCACAGGATAAAGATCAAAAATTTGCCTGAAGTTCTTTTTGAAGATCTTTAATATTCAGAAAATTTTTTCCCACCATTAAAATGGTTCAGGTTTCAAAAAAGCTGGACAGAGAAAAGACGTTTCCCAATGGTGCGGAAATCAGGACGGCATCTAAATGGCTTGCGGAGCTGCGTCTGCCATAAAGATCCCAGGGGTTGGTCATAATGATCAACCCTAAGTTCTATTTGTATCACTGTTAATATTGGCGTTAATCACAATATAAAAGTAATTATTCAGCGTCAACCAGGATTCAGCATTGGGGAATTGGAAGGTCGACTATCCTGTGATAAACCCGTAAATAATCACTTCACTATCAAAGTACACCGATCAAAATATCCAAAATATAAGCTGCAAGGGGGAAAAATGTGGAAAATCAAATATAAAAGAATCATGATTTCGGTTGCATTCATCTGTTTTGTCACCGTCTCAGGTTGTGATTTTAACTCCAACTCACACCATGATGACAATGATCCTTATGTTATTATCGATGAAAAGCTTCAAACGCAGTTTGCCCTCTATGAGGAAACACAGGATAAGGCCATTGAACGTGTGGAACAAGGGGGTATTATCCAGCGTGAAGAATGGGAAAACTGGCTTACCCCTTCCCCTGAAGACCTCCTTAGCGAAGATGAACTGGCAAAGATCGCAGATCGTCAACAGCAAACAATAGAAGAGAACCGTTTAACGGCCATGCAGTCTGTGTCTCTGGACCTGGATTTGATCCGTAATGACCAGGCAAGATTAGAACAATATTGCTTGGAATTTCCCAAGGGTGCCTTGTTGCATATTCACCCCACAGGGACCCGAAGTCGGCAAACCGTACAGGAAATATTGGAGGCAGTGAATCCTGTAATCAACGGCCCGGAGATCCTTGTGGAAGCCAATGACGGCGAACTTTCCATGCTTTATCCCGATGAAGTTGCCTACTTGACAGCTCTGCCTGTATTAAACTACCTGGATTATGATGAAGAGAATAAAGAGAGGCTCCTTGAATTTTTCTTCCTTCCCAGCGATCCTCCAACCCATGATTTCATGCGTTTTGAAGCTATCTTCACCATCAACGATCTTCTTAATCAGGATGAATCCATGCAGGAGTGGGTTGAAGAAAAGACTTATCTTGATTTTCTTCACCGCTGTGCCGATCAAAACGTCAGCTATGTGGAATTTACCAAGGTCATGTGGCCGGACCCTTTAACCTTTGAACAACTCCACACCTGGGCCGAGGCCTGGTATGAAGAAACAGGTGTCATTGTGAGATGGAATTCCGCCTTTATCCGCACACTTGATTTTGACGCCAACACCGCATGGACCCGTGAACTTATCACTGTTCTTGAGAACAATTACTACACTGAACTTACAGGTATAGATCTCCTGGCCAATGAAACCAATACCCCTGCCCTGGAAACCGGACAAAATATTTACCTTCCCATTCTGGTAGCCAATGAGCAGGGAACCATAGATATCCACCGCACCATGCATGCCGGAGAACTGGGGGATGTGCGTAATGTTCGGGATGCCATGATCATGGGGGCGGAACGTGTGGGACATGGTGTATTGCTGGCCCAGGACCCCCTATCTTTGGAATACGCTGTTCAGGAAAAAAGGCTTCCCATTGAAATTAATATATACAGTAATTACAGATTGCAGGTTAACGAGGATTTCAGCAAGCATCCCTTTCTGGATTTCCTGAGGCTCGGCCTGCCCATCAGTCTATCAACGGATGATGAGGGAATGTTTGTAACTGATATCACCAACGAATATAAAATAGCCATCACTTACACTGATATCACCCACGATGAATTGAAGCAGATGGCATTTAACTCCATTGAAACCGCTTTTGCTAATGATGCTGATAAGGCCGAATTATTGATAAAGTTGAGCCAGGAATTTGAAGCCTTTGAGGGGAGATGGAGCCAGGTGCTATAGGGCCAATTTTTATTATGCAAATCACTAACACTATAGCGACTCTTTTACTTAAAACCATATGATAATTGCTTTTTCATTAGTTGAATCAGCATTAATCATAGGCAAAATAACGTACGTTTTTTATGCAGAGAGCTAAGGGGCGCATTCCCATTTTCCCGGTTGGAGATTCAACTCTTTGATTTATCAAGATATTTTATTTTGTATCAATGGAGTGCTGGCTTAATGAAATCAATGGGTTATATGACGGGGCCGGGAAAATGGGAATGCGCCTGAGCTAAGTGTCGTTGTAGTGCTAATAGCTTGATAATTTTTAAATAGGCTCTGAGTTTATCGATTATTTTACCATAAATCGAACAGAGTCCTTTAATACGCCAGGCCTTTCAGCATTGGTCATTGCTACTTCAAGAACGTGGCTGCCCTGGTGAATCTGCCAGTTAAATTGTGATCCAGTGACTTTAAGTGGCTGGCCGTCCAGATACCATGTGAGGTGATCACCGGGGGCCACTCCTGCCACCTGGCATGACATAACTTCATGGTCATCAGGAATTCGAGGGTCCATGGCCAGGTACATACCGTTTAGCGGTTGAATAAATCCGAACTGTTCTGCGTGGTCCTGGGCGAATTTCCCGGGCATCATGTCCCCCTCCATGACATTTGTCATGCCTTGGGGGAGGGCCGTGCCAGGGATGAACCACTCTGTCCTCACAGGCCTGTGGCAGGTGGATTCTGGGAAAAAGTCTTTGTTCGGGGGAGATGTTATCCGATGACGCATGATTTCCCGGTTGGCGGCGTTTGACATGGGTTCCAGAATAAACCTGGAATCATCCTTTGACAAGGCATCCAAAACAGGCTCAGAGGGCATCACCTGGGGAATGTTGGTGGAACCTGGAACGGCTGACATGGGCATGGGTTGAATGGAAACCTCCTGGCGGACAAGCCGGGGACTCATGTAAAGGGGCCGGGTGTCTCTCATCTGGTTGAGCCGGGCAAAAATACTTCTGAGCACAAAGGCCGGTCCCCGGGAGCCGGTCATCCCCCTGGTGGGACTGCCATCCAGGTTTCCCATCCACACCCCCACCGTGAAGTTACAATTGTATCCCATGGCCCAGGCATCTCTGTAATCACTGGAGGTACCCGTTTTAACAGCTGTTTGAACGGGAAAGTTTAACAGACCTCCCCCGCCGAATTCCAGTGTTCTGGCCCCGGCATCGGACAATATGTGCCCCATGATGGAGGTTACCTCTTTTGAAAAGAGTTGTCTGGTGTGCTGCATGGGCGTACCTGAAACTGCACGCAGGGGAATTAACCGCCCCTGGTTGGCCAGCACTGTGTACGCCTGGACCAGCTCATATAACGAGACTTCTCCGTTGCCCAGGGCCAGGCCATCCCCGTAAAAATCAGGGTGCTGGTTCAGGGTGGTGAATCCCAGGGTCCGGAGCCGGGTGAGGTAGTCTTCCACCCCCACAAACTGAATGGTGCGCACCGCAGGGATGTTCAATGAATTACCAAGGGCGTTGCGCAGGGTCACTGCCCCATAGTGTTGTCCGCTGTAATTATGGTAGGCATGCATCCCCATTCCCACTCTTTCGGCCAGGGGAGTGTCCTGGATCAAGGTGGCGGCGGTCCATCCTTTTTCCAGGGCCAGGGCATAGACAAAGGGTTTCATGGCAGAGCCGGGCTGTCTCAGGGCCGTGACGGCATTGATGGCCTGTCCATGGGTTTTTGCTTTGCGCCGCTCTGGGTATTGGGATGTTGCTGCGTGGGAGTCGTTTTTATCCCAAAGGGGCCGGGAGAAGCGATATCCCGGGTCGTTTTCCCCTTTGTCTGCCCCCACGGCCCAGGCCAGGATTTCGCCGGTGCCGTGATCCACCACCAGTGCCGCCCCATTGTAAACTTTTCTGTCCCGGTGGGATGCCAGGGCCGTATCCAGAAGGGTTTGCACCCCTAGCTGGAGACTGCCGTCCAGGGTGGTGTGAATCTTTTTCGGATATGCCCCATTAAATGGATTAGGATGGTTCAAAACAAACCGGGCAAAATGGGGTGCCTTAACGGACAATGCCGGGCGATTGAGTTCAAAGGGCTGTGTCGTTATTGCCTGGTATTGTGTTGGGCTCAGATCTCCCTGTTTTTTCATTCCCATGGCCAGTGCCCCAAGGGGGGTATTTATGCGCCCTGGATGGCGGTGGAGATCATAATAATCCGGTGCCCGCACCAGAACGGCCAGGGCCATACTTTCTTTGAGATTCAAGGACTCCACATCCCGGTCAAAATAGAACCGGGCTGCCTGGGCAATGCCCCGGCGCCGGGAGGCATAGGGCACCTGGTTGAGATAAAACCACAGAATATCCGGCTTGGTGTTGGCCTTTTCCAGTTGCCGGGCCTCAAAGCCTTCAATCCACCGGGACCATATTGTTCTGGGTCTGGGATGAATCAGACGCACCACCTGCTCGGTGAGAGTGCTGGCCCCCCTGACGGCCCGGCCTGCCCTGATGTTTTGAACCAGGGCATGGAAACGGGCCAGCCAGTCCACGCCCCCATGGTGATAAAACCGCCTGTCTTCGGAAAAGATAAATGCCTCCTGAAGAAAAGAGGGGATGTCATGCAATGCCTTTTGATCATGGAGGTTCCAGGCACCGGTATAGGTGGTGGTTAAGGGAATGCCGTGGCGATCCAGAAGTCGGGGTTTTTTAACCATGCCGGTTATGCTGGACAATGAATGGGGCAGGGGTTTCATATCCATGCGTGTCTTTATTGCCATGGCCACAAGGGCAAAGCCCAGGAGGCATATGACGGTGGATATGAAGTAGATTTTTCTTGACATGGCATTGCCTTTTTTAAGTTAAGATTGTATAGCCTTTCCAGAGCATCATATAGGAGGTGCCACACATACCTCAACCACTCAAGAGTCATAAGTTCTCATAACTTGTTGAAATTATTTTTTAAAAACTCAGATTTAATGATTTCAGTGGGTTATCCGAATTCAAACCAAGGCATGATGAGAACTTATGACTGACGAGTTCAACCATAAGAACCCAGGAAATAGATAAAATTGAACACCACAACCCATCGCAACACCCTGTCCGGTTTTCTCAGCGGAACGACGGCCTTTCTCATCTGGGGCCTGTGCCCCATCTATTGGAAGGTGCTGGCAGCTGTTCCCGCCCTTGAAACCATCACCCACCGGGTGGTATGGTCGTTTTTATTTCTTGTCCCTGTTATTTCCATGCAGGGAAAATGGCCTGAATTTTTCCAGGTGATCCGGGAACCTCGGAAAGTTGCCGTTTTGTGCCTCAGCACCCTTTTGGTGGCTTCCAACTGGCTTCTTTTTATCTGGTCCGTCAATAACAACCATATCATTGAGGCCAGTCTGGGATACTATATCAATCCCATTGCCAACGTGGTGTTTGGGGTGATTGTTTTGCGGGAGCGGCTCAATAAATCCCAGCGCATTGCCGTGGGGCTGGCCGTGGTCGGGGTGCTTTATCTAACCTTTCAATATGGCCGGTTCCCTGTCATTGCCCTTACCCTTGCTGTCACCTTCAGTCTCTATGGCCTGCTGCGGAAAATATTGGGTATCAATTCCGCTGTGGGGCTTTTCATTGAAACCCTGCTGCTGACCCTGCCCGGCATCGCCTATCTGGTGTGGCTGGAAAGTCAGGGCACCGGTTCCTTTGGTCACACGGGGTTCACCATTGATCTTTTTCTCATGGGCACGGCCTTTTTAACCGCGCTTCCCCTGTTGCTGTTTAACATTGCCGCCAACCGCATCACCCTCACTGCCGTGGGTTTTCTCCAGTATATTGCACCGTCCGTTACGCTGTTGCTGGCTGTTTTTCTTTATCATGAGCCCCTGTCCACTGATCAGTTGGTGGCGTTTATCTTTATCTGGGCAGCCCTTGTCATTTACAGTGTGGACTCCATCAAAATTTATAAAAATCACCATGTATCTCTACGTTAATAATGCATAGAGCATACGTGATCATTATTGCTCCACAATAAGGGTCTTTTCCACACTCTTTCCAAACACATCAGGATCATACATCTCCAGCACCTGGGCGGGCAGGGCCGCAAAATTTCCCCGGGCAATGGCCTGGGCCGTATAAGAAAGAACATAACGGCCCGGGGGTAGATGATCTGCATAATATCGCACCCCGTCATGGCCCATGTCCCGGTGATAAAAGTACCATTGGGACACGGAATGGCGATCCCGGAAGGTCCGGTCGTTCCATCTGGAGCCCTTGGGGGGCCATGCATTGTATTCCTGGGAATTGGAATTCTTTGGGGTCATCACCCCTGTTTTGCCTGTATCTATCATGGATGCCGTGGCCAGATCCCGGTTCACCGCCTCCAAACCGCCGGGCAGTGGATCATCCACCACCACAAAATTTCCTGCAGCCGGAAGGGATATGAACAGATCCACCCGCATCAGCTCTCCCTGATGGATCTTAAGGGGATCGGTCAAAAGCACCCATTTCCCATCTCGTTCCACGCTGATCTCTTTATGGATCTCCATGCCCGCATTGATGGCATGGGGTGATTTTTCCCGGGGGACATAACTCATGGCTGCCGTGTAATAGAGGGTGCCGGGGCCATTTTTTTGGATGACAAGGTCTGCCCTGGGTCCAGGTTCCTCTTTTTTAATGGGCATTTCAAGGGTGACAGCCGGGGCGTTTATATCCTTGAAACAGGTTTCCCCCAGCAGGGTTTCATCCACATGGGCCACAAGGTTCATATCCGGTGTTTCATTTTCAAAGGCCCGGGCGTAGTCAATCAGGCCATTGGTGCAGAAAATATTGTCCTGGGTGTTATACCAGGTGCCTGAGCTTTGCCGGGTCTGGGTGATGGTGCGCACCAGTTTCAGGGGCAGGCCTTTTATCTCTTTTTGTCGGTTATATTTATGGGCATAATCAATCATGGCAGATAAAACAGCCCCCTGGGTCCGGGCCGATGATTCCAGGAGCAGGTCATTGACCTTGTCCAGGGTTTCATTGAATCTGAGTTTCCCGGCGCTTTGCACGGATTGGGCTAATATTGTTTCCCAGGTACGCTGGGCAATGGGTTCTCCCCCTGCCACCCGGGTGGCGGCCATGAGGAACTGGGCCTTGCCAAACAGGCTCATGCGTTTCACATGGGGTTCATACCGCTGGATGTCCGCCAGGGTGAGTTTCCCCTCCCGGGCAAGGGCCGACAGGGCAACGGCCCGCACCGTGGCTGCCATTCCCTTGGAATAAAAATCAGGCAGTATATTCTGTCTTAAAAGGGTTAAAAGATATTCCTGGAGGTGGGTTTCCAGGAGTTGCGGCGGCTGGTATCCCCGTTCTTTGAGCCAGTTAAATGCCAGGGCCGTGTATGCGGATAGATAGGGGCTCACCCGATTATCTTCGGGTTTAAAATAGGCCATGCCGCCGTTGGGGGCCTGGAAGGAGGGGGCCTCTTCTAACACTTTGTCTGGTACGTCCCCTGCATCCTCCCATGTCACCCGATTTTTCAGGCGATTTTCCAGGGCCTGATAATGGCTGGCCATGACGGCCCGGGTGAGTTTTTGTTCCCAGCATGTGTAAGCATAATCCCTCATATAGGTAAAAGCTCCGTCCACATTGTCAAGCAGGGTGGGGGAGAGAACCAACCGGGTGTTTCCGGTGTGGGGCTCCATGTTTTCCGGATACTGGATGGGAATGGTGGCCGGGTTGTTGTCCATGAGCATGCCGTGGGTGGCATTGGTGGTGTGATTTTGTTTGGGGATGACCTTAAGGCTGTGGATTATGCCGTCTCCATCCATATCATCCCGGGCCGTTACCTTGAATTCCAGGGAACCGGGTTTAACGGTTTGCACCGGAAGGTAGAGCGTTTTACGTTTATAGGGTGCCAGGTGAATGGTCTCTGTTTTGACGTCTTGGAAGGCATAATCGACATTATCATCACTGCCACCACCACCACCACTGCTACTGCCACTGCCACCACCACTGCTGGTCCTACCATCTTCAGCGTCATCATCAGGGCTTGCAGAGATGGAAACTACAATATTCCGAATCTCCGGGGTACGGTTCATGACGCTGAATCCCGCCTGGAATGTATCCCCTGCCGTGACCTGGTTGGGCATCACCGGTCGCACCTCTGTGTGACGGTTCACCTTGAACTGACCTTCCCCCAGACCCATACCGTCATCCGGGGTGACAGCCATGGCAAATATCCGCCAGCCTGTGAGGTTGTCCGGCACGGTGAAGGTGCCCCGGGCATGGCCCTTATCATCGGCCATGAGACTGGGGTTCCAATAACTCACAAATTTAAAAAAAGATCTCATGTCAATGTTGCCACCGCCGTCTCCCCCCACATTGGCTCCCTTTGCCTCAAACATGCGACGGCCAACGATGTTGGTCAGAAGACTGTAATTGTTCATATCCAGTCCATCCAATGTGTAAAAGCCTTTGCGGACGTCAAAATGCTGTTTTCCGCCGGTGATGAGATCAAACACCGCTTCATCCAGAACGGCAACGGCAAATTCCACCGGGGCGCTTTGGGAGATATCGGGCATCTGGGCGTTGATATCAATGGTCACGGTGTCGCCGGGTTTATATATCTTCTGGTCCGTGTCCACCGTGACCCCAATGCCTTTGTCAGGATCAATGACCCTTGTTTCCACATACCCTGTGCGAAAGGTGGGTTTTCCCAGATCCACCTGGTTTTCCCCCAACGGTTTTGCCACCCGGGGGGAGAGGATGGTGGCGGAAAGAAAAAATCCCGGTTGAAGATCCGTTGACACCGGCACTTCAATCACCTCTGTGGCGGTTTCCATGTTTTGTACCCATTGCCGCAGGACCCCGTATCGTTCCAGGGTGATCAGGGCATGGGCCCCGGGAAAGGGATTTTTAATGAGATATTGTGCGGTTTCCCCCAGGGCCACGGTGTCCTTTTCCGGGATGATTTTCAGCCGATAATCCGCTGGCTCCTGCCATACCACATGGCCCCGGCCCGTCACCCAGGTGGTGATGCCCGAAGAGTGTTTTCTTCCCTGGGTATCGGTCACCGTGGCGCTGATGCGATAATCCCCGGGTGTATCCGGTGTAAAAGAAAAGGGCAACTGCTCGTTGGTGGCCGTCAACTCCAGATTATTGGTGGTGATCCACTGGTGGAGATATTGAGTAAGATAGGCATTGCCCGCTCCTTTCACCCGTGTGGCCTTGGTCTCCAGGCGCTGCACCTGGATGGTAATCTTTGCGCCGTCAACAGGATTTCCCCGGTTATCCACCACCAGGGCTTCCAGGGTGGCCGGTTGATTGGCATCATACACCCATTTCAGGCTTTTCAGGCCCACAAATCGATCCCTTCCAAGATAAGGGGCCGTGGTGGTGGCTGCCACAAATTTACCCCGGTCATCCTGCACCGCACTTTCCACTGTGAGGGTTCCGTATGCCACATCCGGCTGGTCCAGTTGAACCGTGTTTTCCAGGGTGCCCTGGTCGTTGAGAGTATCAGTTTTTTCCAGAAGGGTTTCCATGCCATGGGAACGAAATCCTTCGTTGTTTTCTTCATCGTCCTCATCCTTAAATGGCTTGTAAAATGAGAATTTCCGAGCTACGGGATGGGCGGATCGGAATATTTTTTCCTTGAGTCCAACAATAATCCGGGCATTGGCATCGGTGTAGGGACCACCTGCATGGAGGCTTGCCTGGGAAGTCACGGTGAGGGTGTCCCCCATTTTAAAGGCATTGCCGTTGAGTTCCGTGGTGACCTTAAATGGGGACGGGGTGAAATCACTGACCAGAACCCGCAGCGGACTCCAACTTTGCTGGGTAAAATCTGCGGGTAGCTCAAAGCGATACCGACCCGCGCTGCCGCTTTTGGGCACTG
>CAKZLA010000359.1 GCA_937124525.1 uncultured Desulfobacterium sp. | reverse complement strand
AGCCCTGAAATTATGGGCATATGCCTCACTGACGGCCAGCCTGATTGTCCCCCAGGGGATTTTAAGTCCCTGGGCTTCCATGGGCGCCGGGTTTGTGGCCCTGGCAGGCGTCACTGTGACGGTGGGAGTCATCGAATCCATCATGGCTCGTCTGAGACTGATCCGGATTCCCCAGCTTCTGGTGGGTGCCACCATTCTGTCCCTCATCAGCTTGATCTTGATCATAAGGTAAAAAAATGAACACCATCTTTAATTTCCTGGTTATTCTTCTAATTTTGCTTAATTTCCGGCTCATCAGCTCAAGCCGCCTGATGCCCTGCATTCACGTACTGGTGATACAGGCGGTGATACTTTCCGGCGTGGCCTGGATGACCCACCATGGTCACATGTCTTTGCATCTTTATTTCATGCTGGCGGTGAATGTATTTCTAAAAGCCGCCGTGCTGCCCTGGATGCTCACCCGGGTGGTTCAAAAAAACATCATTTCAAGGGAGCTGGACCCCTTTGTGGGATACACCCCCTCCCTGATCATCGGAGTGGTGCTGCTGGGTGTCAGCGTAATGATTTCCCGGCCCCTTTCCCTTTCCCACACCTTAGTTGAAAATTTTTTCCTGCCGGTATCCCTGTTCACCCTGTTTTCCGGACTGTTCATGATTATTGCACGTAAAAAGGCAATTACCCAGGTGTTGGGATATATGGTCATGGAAAACGGAATTTATACCTTTGGGGTGGCCATGGCCATTCATGAACCCTTTATTGTGGAATTAAGTGTGCTGCTGGATGTGTTTGTGGCCGTGCTCATCATGGGGGTGGCCATCTTTCACATCAGCCGGGAATTCAATCACATTGACACGGACCGCCTGAGTGTCCTGAGGGACCTGTGATGATCTGGGCACTTCTAATCATTCCGGCAAGTCTTGGCCTTTTTTGTCTTTTATCCCGCAGCAGCAACCTGTGCCGGTATCTTCTGGTGATCAGCGCCTTGTGTCATTCCGCCATGGTGCTTATCCTGGCCTGCCACCGGGAGGTGGCAATTTCATCACAGTGGATCGGGCTCGACGATGCCGGTCTCCTTTTCCTTGGGATTACCAGCCTGTTATTTTCCGGAGCCGCTGTTTATACATTTGGATACCTGAAAGCAGAAGGAGACAGCCCCATAAAGGACATGGAGGAGCATTTTTTCTTTAAAAACAGCCACAACGCTGTGTTTGTGGGCTGCATGCTTTTCTTTCTTGCCACCATGACCCTTGTGACGGTGAGCCGTCATCTGGGCCTGATGTGGGTGGCCATAGAAGCCACCACCCTGTCCAGTGCCCCCTTGATCTATTACCACCGCCACCACAGAAGCCTTGAAGCCGTGTGGAAATACATCCTGATCTGTTCCGTGGGCATTGCCCTTGCCATGCTGGGAAACTTCTTTATTGTGGTGGCCGGTGCCCATATTGAAGGGGCTGGCCCCCTCATGGCCCTGGACGATTTAATCGACCATGCCTCAAGTCTTAATCCCGCCTGGATGAAGGCCGCCTTTGTTCTGTGCCTTGTGGGATATGGCACAAAAATGGGCCTGGCCCCCATGCACAACTGGCTGCCCGATGCCCACAGCGAAGCCCCCTCTTCCATATCCGCCCTGTTATCCGGAGCGCTTTTAAACTGCGCGTTCCTGGTGCTCTTGAGAATTCACACGGTGATGATCGCCGCCGGACTGGGGGACACCAGTCGCATGCTTTTTGTCCTGCTGGGTCTGATGTCCCTTGCCTTTGCCGCCGTGTTCATCATCGGCCAGAAAGATTTCAAGCGCATGCTGGCCTACTCCAGTGTGGAGCACATGGGCATCATTGCCCTGGGGCTTGGCATCGGGGGCATGGGCATCACCGGCAGCCTGTTCCATGCCGTCAACCATTCCCTGATCAAGGGCATGCTGTTCATGACTGCGGGCAATATCATGGCGGCCCATCAGACAAAAACCATTGCAGACGTCAAGGGCCTTATGTACACCCGTCCCTTCACCGCCATGCTGTGGCTTGCCGGTGCCATGGCCATTGTGGGCATGCCCCCCTTTGGAATATTTTTAAGTGAACTGACCATTCTTGGTGCCATGTTGGACACCGGGCATTTTTTCGTGGCCGGGGCATATCTGATGGCACTGGGGATTATTTTTGCGGCCCTCACCGCCAAGGTGCTGCCCATGATATTTTCTCCGCCCACCGCCCCACCCCCGGTCAGGCCTGA
The DNA here is from genome assembly GCA_937124525.1 of uncultured Desulfobacterium sp. The sequence continues at coordinate 9,585 of CAKZLA010000359.1, read as the reverse complement.
AAACAATGCAAAGAAATTATCGCTTAAAAAGGAACCGGTGTGGTCCATTGCCCCCCTGACCATTTTCGGGTTCCTTTCTTTTGTGCTGGGCATCTACATGCCGCCGTGGCTGTCCGGACTTCTGAACGGGGTCTCCCGGTCCCTTGGAGGACAATAATGATTTCTGAAGAAAAAAATGGGGAACGCCTGTCAGGGGAGGTCGCAAGGTTGCAGGATCTTCGGGTTCTGGGCATTGAAGACTTTCGCTCCCGGGTCCTGGATGGGGTGAAGCAAGGGGGGCGAATCAGCTCTTTTTCCGGCATTTCATCCGATGATTCAGGTACAAAAATACTGGTGGTTCTGGCCCATGATGAAACCGGCACCCTGGAAACCTTCACCACCCGGGTGACAAAGTCCTATGACAACCTGACCACAGCCTGTCCCCAGGCCCATCTGTTTGAACGTGAACTCCATGAACAATGGGGAATCATCCCCACGGGCCACCCCTGGCTTAAGCCGGTGCGCTTCCCCCTGGACAGAAAAAAATCCATTGAAAACCAACCCGTGATGGGGTTGACAGATTTTTTTGCCATGCAGGGAAAACAGGTCCATGAAGTGGCCGTGGGACCGGTGCATGCCGGCATCATAGAACCCGGACATTTCAGATTTCAATGCCATGGCGAAACGGTTTATCACCTGGAGATCAGCCTGGGATACCAGCACCGGGGGGTTGAACAGGCCCTTAAAGGGGGCCCTGATTTACGCACTATTCATTATTTTGAAACCCTTGCCGGAGATACCACAATCGGTCATACCACAGCCGGCTGCACTGTTATTGAAGCCCTGGCCGGTATTGATGTCCCCAAAAGGGGCCAGATGATCCGGGGGATTGCAGCAGAGCTGGAACGTATGGCTAACCACATCGGGGACTTGGGTGCCATTGCAGGGGATGCGGGCTTTCTACCCACCATGAGTTATTGCGGCCGCATCCGGGGGGACGTCCTGAACCTCACGGGCCTGATCTGCGGCAACCGGTTTGGCAGGGGGCTGGTCATTCCCGGGGGAACCTTCTGGGATATAACCATGGATATGATTCCAGTTATACAAAAACGCCTGAATGACATAGAAAAGGATGCCACAGGTGCCATAGATCTGATGTTCAACACCCCGTCGGTGCTGGCCCGGCTTGAATACACCGGAAAAATTGAGGAAGACATGGCCCGCACCATCGGGTTTGTGGGACCTGCGGCCCGGGCATCGGGTCTGTCCCGGGATGTGCGCGCCTGTCACCCTTATGGCATCTACCACACACTGCCCGTTAACGTCATGGTGGAAATATTTGGGGACTGTTTTGCAAGGGCCCATGTCCGGTGGCGGGAAATCCAGGAAAGTCTGGCATTGATCCGAACCTGGCTTGAATCCCTTCCCCCGGGACCCGTTTCCCACTCCTGGGAGGGGAGGCTTTGCCCTGGAAAAACCACCAGCGTTCTGACAGAAGGCTGGCGGGGTGAAATATGTCATACGGCGGCCACGGACAGCCAAGGGAAATTTTTATTTTACAAAATTGTGGACCCGTCATTCCATAACTGGTTTGGAGTTTCCATGGCCCTGCGGAACCAGCAGATCAGTGATTTCCCCCTGTGCAACAAGAGTTTTAACCTCTCTTACTGCGGTCATGACCTGTAAGTTAATGACCCTGTTTGGGGACTTGTTTCTAATTTCGGCCACCCTGGACAATTCATGGACCATGGGGGTCAAACCTGCCCGCACATGGTAACTGAAAACGGGATCATCCCATTGGCCCACCCATTATGATGGCTGGCCGATGTTATGACCAAGCCCAAAAAGGATAAAGGAACCAACATCACATGTTAGAGATACTCAAAACCCGGCTCCGGCAAAAATACCGCACCATCTCCTGGCCCCAGGGCCCGGCCCCGGCTCTTCCGGAGCGCTTTGCAGGTGTGCCGGTGATCCGGGGAAACTGTGCAAAGGACTGTACTGCATGCACAGCGGTATGTCCCACAGGGGCCATTGTGATGCCGGATCGGAAAGATCAATCCCTGGAGCCACCTACTCTTGATCTTGGAAAATGTCTGTTCTGCCGGAAATGTGAAACCGTCTGTCCCAGGGGAGTCATCTCTTTTTCCAACGCATACCGCATGGCTGCGGTGAACAGGACAGATCTCCTGATTCGCGAAGACATGCCCCAGCCCCTTGATATCCCAGTGCCCGGACATCATCGAATGTTCAAACGCTCTTTCAAGCTACGCCAGGTGTGTGCCGGTGGATGCAATGCCTGTGAGGCAGATACTAATGTGCTTACCACCATCGGCTGGGACCTGTCCCGGTTCGGTATTGACTTTGTGGCCTCCCCCCGGCATGCCGACGGCCTTCTGATAACCGGCCCGGTGACCCGAAACATGAAATTGGCCCTGGAAAAAACCTATGCAGCCGTACCCCATCCAAAAATGGTCATTGCCACCGGAGCCTGTGCCATTTCTGGCGGCCCCTATATGGATCACGACGAGCAGTACAACGGGGTTGATGACATCCTGCCCGTGGATCTCTATATTCCGGGCTGCCCGCCCCACCCCATGACTATACTGGATGCCCTGCTTTCTTTCACCGGTAACCTCTGATGGGGTAGTCTTGATCTACCCTTCAAAATTTTTTCCCGTTAAATACAAATCGTTGCCAAAAGCATGTATCATGACAGCAATTCCCGGTCATTATTTAAACTCTTGATATTATTTAATATATTACCAAGACGATTTCGTAAAGTTTAAAGCATAAATTTTAATAATTTTAGATAATTATCATAATTTTGACCGAGAGTAGCTGGTGTCGCTGTAGTGCTGACGAATTTTGCATTCAGGAATCTGGGGTTGGATAAAAATATTGACAGGGAAAAATGCGGTTGGTATATCTTATGTTTTTTAATAGTGTTTTTATGGTATACAAAAAGACTTGGGAAATATATCGGGGAAATGATTTAAATGAATAAATCGATTTATGCGGTATTGAAAGAGCGGATTTTGTTTCTGGAGTATAAACCGGGGCAGATTCTCAATGAAAATGTGCTGGCCAAGGAATTCGGGGTCAGCCGGACCCCCATGCGGGAGATCCTGAACCGTCTGGAGTGGGAAAAGCTGGCCCGGGTGATTGCCCGCACCGGAACCATGATCACGGAAATTGAATTTCAGCAGATGATGAATCTTTACCGGGCAAGGTTCGAGATCGAGGGGCTTGCCGGACGACTTGCATCAGAAGGGTTTTCCGAAAAACATGCCCAGGGGATCGAAAAATTGAGATCAGCATGTGGGGTACTGGAGAAGAACAATGACCGGGAAAAGGACAAAAAAAAACTGGTCCGCCTGGATCATGAATACAGGGCCATTCTCTATGATGCCGTTAATAATCCCGTGGTCACCGAGCTGTCCCAGGGACTCTACGAGCAGACATTCCGACTCTGGTACATCACCCTTGACAGCGGAGACTGGCAAAATGAGATCAACTCTGTTATCCAGGAGTTTGGTACTGTCAATGCAGTGCTGTCATCGGGCAATACCCAGGAAGCCTATGATTTGAGAAAATCATTGCTGGTGGATCATTTTGACAGGATTAAAACAAAATTTCTGGGAATTTAAAGTTGAGTGCTGGGTTTTGGGTGCTGGGTGCTGGGTGTTGGGTGCTGGGTTTTGGGTGCTGGGTTTTGGACGCTGGCACTCGGCAGACTGTTATGGCATAGACATTATCGGAAATAAGAATTTTCTTCTAAACCGTCACTCCTACACAACAGGAGAGGCAGTCATATCAGCTATCCTTAATTCAAATATTCAGGAAATGAGTTAAATCTTTTATTTCCGGTAATGTCTAATGCATGATCTCACGAATCAATCCACAAAATATACTGATTCATTGACTTTGTCGGGCCTGCTTATAGTCTCGGCCACTTTTGACAGCGCATATCATATAGCAACAATTAAACAATTGAAATTTGACATTATATTTAATTATCGACTGGTTGGTGCATATTCACTGGCCGACGTTAGAATCAACCCCGCTTTGTCATTACCACATATATAAAATTAAGAGGTACGATCCATGTCACATGGAAAAAAGGACTCTCCCAAAGTAAGGGTGCGGGTTTTTTTCAGTGTATTGATTCTCATTGCCGGAGCCGGGGCCATGATGGGCCTTAAAGCCATGAAGGTCCCCCCCCGGGAGGCGGTTCGTCCAGAGCAGACCATACGGGTGGAAACCCTCAATGCCCAGCCCCGGGATGTGGACGTATTGATCAAGGGCTTTGGTGAGGTGCGCTGTCTGAACACCCTTAACATGGCACCGGAGGTATCCGGCAAAATTGTTAGCATCCACCCCCGCCTGGAGGTGGGGGAGATTGTTAAACAGGGCGACCTGCTTTTTGCCGTAGACCCGGTGAACTATCAATCAACCCTGGATCAGGTCCTGGCCACCGTGGACCAGCGGAAAAAAATTGTCGCCCGGCTCACAGCAGAATTGAAACTGGAACAAATGCGCCTTGCCACCCTGGAACGGAACCGTGACCTGGCCAAGGCAGAGTTTGATCGGGTGGCATCCTTGTTTCACCGGGATCGAGTGGGAACCCGTTCCAATGTGGACAAGGCCGAGCAGACATATAACACCACCCGGGACCAAGTGGATCAGATGGACCGCATGCTGGCCATTTATCCCATTCAGATTCAAGAAAACCAGAGTGCACTGGCCGGGGCCCGGGCCTCCCTTACAACTGCCCGGGCCAATGTGGAACGATGCCGGGTAACAGCCCCCTTCACCGGCCGGTTGAAATCAGTGAGTCTGGAAAAGGGAGGCTATGTCACTCCTGGAACAAATGTCCTTACCTTGGCCGATGATGCCCTGTTGGAAATCCATGTCCCCCTGGACAGTCGGGATGTGAATGACTGGTTGGAATTTGATACAAAAAATCAATCCCGGGATTTGGCCTGGTTTTCTGCCATCCGTCCCGTTACTGTGGAGATTCACTGGACCGAAGACCCCCAGGGGACAGCCTGGGTGGGGCAATTGCACCGCACCGTGGCCTTTGATTCGGCCACCCGCACTGTGACCGTGGCCGTGCGGGTGTCAGCCCAGGAAGCCATGCCCCAAAAGCGCTTACCCCTGGTGGAGGGAATGTTTTGCAGCGTTGCCATACCGGGAAGACCTTTGACCCATGTGGTGGCCCTGCCCCGGTGGGCTGTTACCTTTGAAAATACCGTTTATGCGGTAAAAGAGGGTCGTCTAAAAACCCTGCCGGTGACCGTGGCCCGGACCCAGGGAGAAGAGACCTATATCTCCCATGGCATTGACCCGGGACAGGAGATCATCATCACCCGACTGGTGGACCCCCTGGAAAACAGTCTGCTTGACATCGTCTCTTCCCAGGAGGGCTCATGAAAAAGGTTCTTGCCGCCTTTGCCAGCAACACTGTATTTGCCAATATTCTTTTGCTGCTGATCTTCCTTGCGGCGGGATTTGCCCTTAATTTCATGATCCGGGAGATTTTTCCGGAATTTTCCCTGGATATGATCTCCATCTCTGTCCCCTATCCCGGGGCAGATCCGGAAGAGACCGAAGAGGGCATCAGCCGAAAAATTGAAGAGGCCATAGAAGAGATAGAAGGCATTGATCAATATACCACCCGATCCTCCGAGGGTATTGCCACGGCCCAGATAGAGGTGGACGAAAATTACGATGTCCAGGATGTTCTGGATAAGGTCAGAAGCACGGTGGATGGCATCTCCACCTTTCCCGTGGATGCCGAAGAGCCCATTATTTCTGAGATCACCCTCAAAGAATCAGTGGTCATGCTGGCCCTGTCCGCCGATATGTCCGAACGGCGTCTTAAAGAGTGGGCCTATGCCATGGAAGATGAGATCCAGCAGCTGTCCGAGGTTTCCCAGGCCACCATCTCCGGCACCCGGGACTATGAAATTGGCATTGAAGTGTCTGAATCACGTTTGCGGGAGTATGGCTTGACCTTTGACCAGGTGGTATCTGCGGTGCGGCAAAGTAATTTTAACCTGGCCGGGGGCACCCTTCGGACCCAGGGAGAAGAGATCCGGGTGCGCACCCTGGGCCGGAAATACACCGGCCGGGATCTGGCTGATATTGTGGTGGTGGCAGGCCCGGATGGGGAGCGCATTACATTGGACCGGCTGGCAATGATTGATGACGGGTTTGCCCAGGACCCCATCCGGGCAAAGGTGGATGGCAGGCCTGCGGTGCTCATCAATGTGCTTAAAACCGAGGCAGAGGATGCCCTGGTGATTTCCCGGGCCGTTCACCAATTTGTCATTAAAAAACAAAAAATCCTTCCCCCCGGTGCTGACATCTCCGTGATATACGATGCCACGGACATGCTCCAGGATCGCATTGACCTGTTGATGAAAAACGGGATCATCGGTCTTGCCCTGGTGTTTTTTCTCCTGTGGCTGTTTCTGGACATTCGGCTGAGTTTTTGGGCCGGCATGGGGATTCCCATCTCCCTTGGCGGCGGCGTGGTGATTTTATGGCTTCTCGGGGGAACCATTAATATGATTTCCCTGTTCGGGCTTATCATGGTGCTGGGCATTGTGGTGGATGATGCCATTGTGGTGGGGGAGGCCATTTTTGTCCATCGTAAAAATGGGGACGGCCCCTTAAAGGCCGCTGTTGAAGGGGTGTGGGAGGTGGGCATGCCCGTGGTGGCCGCGGTGATCACCACCATTGTGGCTTTTTTGCCCCTGGCCTATATTGGCGGCATCATGGGAAAATTTATCTCCATTCTTCCGGTGGTGGTCATAGCCTGCCTTGTCATCTCCCTTGTGGAGTGTCTTATTCTTTTACCCTCCCATTTAAGTCATTTACCCGACCCCAACCTTGCCAAAAAAACAACAGGGCTGTTTCTTTTCTCATGGATTGGGAAGCTGCACAGCTCCGTGGCCCGGGCCCTTGAATGGTTTGTGGTCATGGTTTATCTGCCGTTTTTAACAAAGGCCCTGCGCTGGCGTTACCTGTCTTTGTGTTCGGCCCTTGCCCTTTTCATGGTGATCCTGGGATTCATGCAGGGGGGATTGCTTAAATTCCAGGTATTTTCCGACCTGGACGGTTTTATCATTACCTCCACTGTGGAGTTTCCCAATGGTACGCCCCCGGAAGTAACCCAGGCGGCCATGGAACAGGTGGAAGCGGCCATGATTCGTCTCAATGGAAAGCTTAAGACCCTTTCCGGGAAACCCTTGCTCAAAAAGAGCCTGATTCTGGTGGGGGTCACCGCCGGAGAGATGCCAAGTTTCGGCCCCAATTACGGAAGCATGCACGCCGTCTTGCTGCCTTCTGAAGAACGGGGAATTCACTCCAAAGATATCATGGTCATGTGGGAAAAGGAGGTGGGCACCCTTGCCGGTGTAAAATCCCTTACCTTTGAGGGCATGGCAGCAGGTCCCCCCGGGGCCCCCATTGAGGTGTGGATACAGGGACATGACATGGATGCCATTCGCCTGGCCTCCCAGGATCTCCAGCACCGGCTGGGGGACTTTGACGGGGTGTTCCAGATCCGGTCTGATTTTTCACCGGGAAAAAATGAGCTGCGACTGGCATTAAAACCCGAAGCCCGGGGCCTTGGCCTGACAGTGGAAGACCTGGCCCGCCAGGTGTATGCCGGATATTTCGGCCAGGAGGCGGTGCGTCTCCAGCGGGGCCGGGATGATGTCAAGATCAAGGTACGATACACGGAAAAAGAGCGTAGCCGGGTATCAGATTTCAAAGAGATCCGCATCCGTACCCCCCAGGGCCGGGAAGTGCCGCTGTTATCCGTGGCCACCGTGGCCTTCGGGCCGGGGTATTCCACCATCACCCGCACCAACGGGATGCGCCGGGTGTCTGTGAGTGCAGATGTGGACAGTAACCGGGCCAATGCCAATGAGATCATGGCCGAGCTTTCCAGTGGTTATTTTAAATCCCTTAATAAAAAATATCCCGGATTGTACATTTCTCTTCAAGGCGAAAAGAAAAAAATGCGGGAATCTTTTTCCAGCCTCATGGTGGGGTTTCCCATGGCCATTGTGGGGATTTTTATCATCATTGCCACCATGTTTCGCTCCTATGTCCAGCCCTTTGTGATCATGATCACCGTTCCCTTTGGCATTATTGGTGCCATCCTTGGACACCTGGCTTTGGGCTATAATCTGTCTTTGATGAGTATTTTCGGCATGGTGGCCCTCACCGGGGTGGTGGTCAACGATGCCATTGTGCTCATAGAACGCATCAATGAAAACCTTGCAGAGGGTATGCCCTTTGAAGAAGCTTTGTTGATGGGGGGAAAGCGACGGTTCCGGGCCATTTTGCTCACAACCTTAAGTACCGTGGGGGGCCTTTCCCCGTTGATAATGGAGACCAATCTCCAGGCAAAATTTCTCATCCCCATGGCCCTTTCTCTGGCCGGTGGGGTGGCCTTTGCCACGGTATTGACCCTGGTACTCATCCCCAATCTTTTGATGATTTTAAATGATTTTCGCCGTCTTTTTTTCAAGGCGAGATATGGTTCCTGGCCCACCAGGGAAACGGTGGAACCGGCCCGGAACCGACGACTGGATAAAATGGGCCTGGATGGCGGGGATGGGATTGCTCATCAGGAAATTTAAAGACCGATCTCAAATAACTTGCCCATTTCAGAAAAAGCTACCGTTGAAGGATAGTGTTCCACAATTTTTAAATAGGTATGTTACTTCGGACTCATTCCTAAATATGAGAATATGGAATATTAATCCAGAATTTTCGAACGATAAAAGCCTACAGGGAGAGCACAGGAAACTCCCCACGGGCTGGTATCCAAATGCACCCAGGAGACGATATTGACCGACAATTACGCAAAAATAGTTCAGCAAAATCTCCAAAAACTATACACGGAACTTCCCCCGGACTTTGAAATAAATCTGCCCGCCCACCGGGATAAGCAGGAGTTTGTGTTTGATGCCTTTGGTGAAGAGTGCACCATTACCCCTCGGGGGATCACCCTGGGAGATAGGGAATCTTCTGCCATCCACGGTATTTTAATCTCCCTTTATGCCTTGAATGTGACCCCGGAAATCTGTCTCTTATATCCCTTTAAATCCTTCCGGGAACTTCCCGACAGCATGCCCTATGTGGGGGCGTTCACCACGCACACAGAGCAACTGCTGGTGCCCCATGTCTCTGATATCAGAGATTCAGCAGCCCTGATCACTCGATATTTCAACGGTAAGGATGTGCCAGTTCAGGCCGGGGGGGATTTTGCTTTTACCCTGTTTCCATTGCCCAAGATCGCCCTTTGTTATATTTTTTATGAGGCGGATGAGGATTTTCCGGCATCGGTGAAATGCCTGTTTTCCAATAATGCAAACCAGTTCCTGCCCATTGACGGCCTTGCGGATGTGGGAGAATATACCTCCAAAAAAATCGTGGATTTGATTTCTGGAGCAGGTAAAGAGTGAAAGGTGAAAGGTGAAAGGTACAAAATAGCTGCTCCCGGCGGCTGGACGTACATGAGAGAATTAATGAGTCTGTTGATTTAAAGGCTATTTCAGTCTGATCCAAATTTTATGCGAT
>CAKZLA010000358.1 GCA_937124525.1 uncultured Desulfobacterium sp. | reverse complement strand
CTTGAATTTGTGCTCTGTAACCAACACCGTTGATCTCTAGTCTTTTTTGGTAACCTTTTGTTACACCTTCTACCATGTTGGCAGTAAGACTTCTGTATAAACCGTGGAAGCTTCTAGCTTCTTTAGTTTCAGATTGAGGAACTACTGTGATTTGATTATCAGCAATTTCAAGTTTTACCAATGGTTGAATATCTTGTTTAAGTTCTCCTTTAGGTCCTTTTACAGTTAGGACTCCATCAGCAAACTTAACTTCAACTCCGCTTGGTATTTCGATCGGTAATTTTCAGAACCTCGCTCGCTTCTCAAAGTTCCTTTTTGCTTGTTTCTCCTTTCGAAAGTAACAATCGCTCATAAAGCGAACTCTCAATTTGTCTCTTTAATTCTCGAACCGACCAAGATGAGTTGATTATTTCTCTTTCATAAAATCCTCTTTTTTGACTTGTATTTGATTATTTTCCGGAATCACATCCAGGAAATTCAGAATATTGATATTTATATCATGCCAGGCAATTTGAGGTTCAACAACGGCTCGATTCTTCTCAAATTCAAAGGCATTAACAAACAGGGCAAAAATGCCTTTGTTAAGATTCATGACGGACAGACATTGCGGTATTGGATGACGAATCAGATGAATGAAACGAGCATCCGGGAATGCGTGGTAAATACGCATCAGTCTCTGCATGGATATGGTATAGGCAGGACTCTTTTCCACAGGAATCAGAGGAGCAATTTTAGTGATCAACTCCTGGAAAACCTTTCCGGTGCTATGATTTTCCCTTGTAGCTGCCCAGTGACAGGCCATCTCAATCGTCGCAGATGTCTGCTCACCGCCATAGATCTCAGCAACAGCCCTGAGCAATCCATGCCGACGATTACTGTCCCCTCCAATTTCATCAGACACTCTACGCCAGAGATCTTTGAGCTGCTTTACATTAAATAGGTTTAATTCAGGCAAGCCGAACATTTGCGGATGCTGCCCCACCATTGCGTTGACAAGTGAGGTATAAGATCTTGGCGGCGCCAACAAAAACAGAGGAGCGGTCATATCGTTTCAGACTCCATGGAACTACTTAAGGTATCCTTCGACATAGGGCACTTCAAAACATTTTTCATGCATAACCGGCCCGTGCCCGAAAAACCCATCTTCCCCAAAAAGTTCTCCATGGTCAGAGGTGATTATAAAACACGTATTCTTTGGTGCTTTCTTCATCAAAATCCCAATTTGACTGTCGAGATATTCAACACATTTTATCTGCTGCTGCTGAAGTCGTTTCATCAGCTCTAAATTGAAAAAACCATCTGATTTGGCGACATTTTCCTTTTTCTCTCCTGCCAATGTTTTAAAGACACCATGAACGCCGGATATAAGAGGAAGGTCTTCACCGGATAACATATAGGGGTAATGGGTCTCCCCAAGATTAAGAAAATAATAATGGGGATGGCCTACGGGAAAGTTTATTTCATCCACCATTCCGGCAAAGTCATTGTGGTTATCCATCAACTTGTAATCATCGAAGTGCTTACTTATTAAAGTAGATTGATTTAAAACGGGCATAGATACTCTGGCAACCGTCCGATATCCAAGTAGTCCAAGTACCTTGGGCAATGATAATTCCGGCAAAAAATCTTTGAACGCAATGTCGGCACAACCCGTTCTCTTTGTCCATAAGGCAAATTCTTCCTTATATACTTCAGATGCAAACACATGGGTAGGGCTTAAATGCGGCATCATACCCATGGTAAAGGCATAATGTGAGGGAGCGGTCCACGACGCATAAGAAAAACGTTTTTCCACTTTTCCAATGTCATCAATGTGGGGCGTATCTGCAGATGTAAATGAATCATAACGGCAACTATCCATGATGATAAAAACGATATTGTTTTTCACTTAAGATCCTTAAATCATTTATTTTTCTTATTTATGGAAGCCATGACCATACTTCCACTTTTACAAATCTCAGAACTGCCAGTGACAAAAGTTTCCAAACCGGAAATTTTTCACTACTGATTTTTGCGTATCCCGTCATACCTGTTTTTAATAGTCCATCCTTATTTTCCAATAATGTTATAACTTTTACTACTTTACCAAATTTTTTTTCAGTGACGGTGGAATCAATATCCGTCACAGTGCCCACAAAACCCTTATCATGATAGGCAAGAGGTCGGCCCTGTATTTTTGCAAATTTAACCACATAACAGATATCGGTTTCAGGTACGTCTATTTCAGCAATTACTTGACTTGTATTTTCAACAATGGCCAGAGAGTCACCTTTATCAAGATAACTACCAATTTTTTGCTTGAGATGCAAGCTTACCAGCTTTCCGTCAAATGGCATATACAAAACCGATTGATTAATTTTTTCCTGATAATAATCCCGTTCCTCCTTCAAGCTTTTTAATTTGGCTTCTGCTGCCAAAATCTGGTCAGATGGTGCCCCCAACTTTGCCAATTCAAGGAAGGCATTCTTTTCATCCACCTGACTAAAATCAACTTCAGACTCCCGCTGTGCTTCATCAAAGTCTTCATATGAAATTGTGTTTTCCCTGTAAAGCTTTTCAAGCCGGCTCAACTTTGACTTGCTAAATTGAGCCCTTATTTTTTCAACTTTTAATGCACGCCTGGCAAGCTCAACCTCCTCTTGCCTGGGCCTTGATTTAAGCTCATTGATCAGTGATTGCTGTTCCTGCATTTTTGCGGTATAAATTTTCAGCTGAATCTGATAATCCTTATGGAGAAGTCGGCCAATCACATCTCCCTTTTTTAACATCTCCCCGCCATCGTAATTTATTTCAGCAATAATTCCGGGTAAGTCTGTTGTTATCTGCTGCCGCTTACTGGGTAATATTATAAAATTTCCACCTGGCTCGTAATTATATGGAACAAACAATAATATTAAAAACAACAAAAGAAGCGCACGTAAGACGTATGTCATGAAGGGATTCAACAAACTCCTGGATTCCGCATTATCCTCTATTTCTGGAAGCGTACGATTTCGCCAACTTTCAAATTGCTCGGAACGTTCATAAAGTTGATTAATTTTTTTAAACTTTGAAACCATGCGTGCCAAAAGGAGGAGGCTTACGAGCACAACCAAAAGTATCCCGGCACCCCCCATGTATATTTTTAAAAACCGGCCCAAAACATAAAGAATGACAGCAGATATTACAACCATGAAAAGCGTTGAAGCCAACCCATAGGCCACAAATAAATTAGAGTCTCCTTTTTGAAAAACAGTCCCACGCATTTTACCGACTAATGCTTTATAGGATTTTTCTCGAAGTTTCGGTTCATCCAGAAAGGCGGATATCATATAATATCCATTGCTTTTTATTAATGGATTTATCGTTAACAAAAAAGAGATAGCACTGACAGCAGCAATCCCCAGCCAAATAGTAACCATCATACTGTCTGAAATTCTGATATTAAACCAGACCACTATCCCAATGCTAAACAACCATATCCGCAGCAACAGGGGCGATGCATGCAACCAGATTTGCTCTCGACGGGATAACTGCTGCAAATGGCTTAGACGAACCGCAAAACGGGGAATGAATTTCAAAAAAAATACAATACAAAAACCACTGACGGTTGCGCGGTATGTGTAAGCAACAATTCCCGTTACCAGGGTGGAGGCCAGATTGACCGTGATCATGCTGAACAAGGCATGCTGAACAAAGGAGATACGGTCATGCAAACGCAGTGCATCCTCTAAAATCAATGCAGAATGGCGGGTGGCTATAAAAAAAGCAAAAACGGACAATATCGGCAGGAGATATATGGAGTGTTTTAAAGGTGATAACAAGGGCTTCAGAATCCTTATCAACCAGGTGGGGTTAAACAGTTTCCATCCCCTTGCGGGTTGGAATTCGTCAAGATTTATGTCATTTGCACCCCCGGAGGACAACGATTCTTCATTGATTTTCCCAGAAGGACTTGATTCAGGCTTACCTAAGGAACCGCTATCCTCCTTAACCGACTCTGCCTGCAATTCCATCTTTTTATTGAAGGCCATCAGCATGGGATGTGAAACCCACGAGGCGTCAAACAATTTTTTTTCAGCGACAAAAGAGAATAAGTGTTCCACTTCCTCAATTGTTATGGCATGTCCAAAGCGATCCTTGAAAACAGATGCAAGTTTTGAAAATGTATCACACCCTGCCAATACTTCCAAAACGAAAAATTGCCAGGGTTGAAAATCAACTGTTTGTTTTAACCACTGATCTTTTATAACATAACTTTGTTTCGTTCCCTTTCCGATCCGAAAAGCCATTAATTTTTTACGTAAAAAAACAGGGACTGAAACTTTTTGGTTTCCTTCATTCACCGTCGCTCTCCTATCATTGCTGCCATGGCTGATTCAGCTCATTTTCATAAAAATATTTCCAAATAACTGCCGTGGGCAGGCCAAGGTATTGCACCGCAGTATACCACAATGAAGCATGAAAGAGTGTTAGGCTTATCTACTCTTTCTTGTATAAATTCGATTAATCCTTTGTCTGCATCAAAATGCACTGAGCTTATTTTTAGATTTACTTTCATATTATCTTTTTTTATTATGCCTTTGGATGGGCTTGTTGATGAATGTTTTTTAATTTTTTTATTGTATTGTGCGTATAAATTTGGGTGGCCGACAAGCTTGAATGCCCTAAAATTTCTTTTATCACATTCAAATCAGCCCCATTGTTTAACATGTGTGTTGCAAAAGTGTGCCGCAACACATGAGGGCTTACTTTGCTAGCTGTTGTAACAAAGCGAAGGTAATATTTTACAACCCTATACACAAGTTTTGGATATATTTTTTTGCCAACTTTTGTTAAAAACAAGCCCTCTTCTTTTCCCTCTAATTTATCTCTTTCAATAAGATACGCTTCTATTTTTGTTTTTAAAAGATTGCTGATGGGGATAATTCTTTCTTTATTTCTTTTACCAAGCACTTTAATTGTTGAATTGTAAATATCTATGTCGCTTAATTGAAGATTGACCAATTCGCTCAACCTAATTCCCGCAGCATAAAACAACTCTAGCATCAAGTTGTCTCTGATTCCTTCATAGGTATTCGAAAATTCTATTTCGTCAAACAGTGCTAATGCTTCAGCCTCACGAATAAATGTAGGGCGGGATGTTGGG
>CAKZLA010000357.1 GCA_937124525.1 uncultured Desulfobacterium sp. | reverse complement strand
TTACCATTGCAACGGCTCATGTGGAGTACGAGACAGCCAATCGTCACTATGCCCATGTGGATTGTCCTGGTCATGCGGATTATATTAAAAATATGATCACTGGTGCGGCCCAGATGGACGGTGCGGTTTTGGTGGTGAGTGCCGATGACGGTCCCATGCCCCAGACCCGGGAACATATTCTTCTTGCTCGTCAGGTGGGTGTTCCCAGTATAGTCGTGTTTTTAAATAAGTGCGACATGGTGGATGACGAAGAGCTCATTGAGTTGGTGGAAATGGAACTCCAGGAGTTGCTGGATAAATATGAGTTTCCCGGGGATGATACGCCCATTGTCAGGGGATCTGCTCTGAAAGCTCTGGAGTGTGATGATCCCGATGGTGAGGATGCTAAATGTATTGCTGAGCTATTGAGTGTGCTGGATTCCTATGTGGAAGAACCCGTGCGTGACACGGATAAAGATTTTCTTATGCCCATTGAAGATGTGTTCAGTATATCTGGTCGTGGTACTGTTGTAACCGGTCGTATTGAACGTGGTGTGGTTAAAACGGGCGAAGAGGTTGAATTGGTGGGGATTCGTGAAACCACCAAGACAACTTGTACCGGTGTTGAAATGTTTAGGAAGCTCCTTGATGAAGGGCAGGCTGGCGACAATGTTGGGTTGCTCCTGAGGGGAACTAAGCGGGATGCCGTTGAAAGAGGTCAAGTTGTTGCCAAGCCCGGCACCATTAAGCCATATACCAAATTCATGGCGGAGATTTATTGTCTGAGTAAGGAAGAAGGTGGACGTCATACCCCTTTCTTTAGCGGATATCGTCCCCAGTTTTTCTTTAGAACCACCGATGTGACGGGTATTCTGAGCTTGGCTGAAGGTGTAGAGATGATTATGCCTGGTGATAATGCAAGCATTTCTGCGGAATTGATTGCCCCCATTGCCATGGAGAAAGAACTTCGCTTTGCCATCAGGGAAGGTGGTCGTACCGTTGGCGCAGGTGTTATTGGCGAAATTATTGAATAAAATCTAAGGGAGTTTCTTGTGGCAAGAGTAAATATTACGCTTTCATGTACAGAGTGTAAGCGAAAAAACTACACAACGACGAAAAACAAACGAACTACACCGGACAAACTTGAATTTGAGAAGTATTGTCGATTCTGCAAAAAGCATGTCCTGCACAAAGAAACCAAGTAGGCTGTGTGCTGATGCAATAGAATCGAGTTAATTATTCAGTTTTGTTTGTTAATGCAGGTCAGTAGCTCTAATTGGTAGAGCGCCGGACTCCAAATCCGGATGCTGGGGGTTCGACTCCCTCCTGACCTGCCATTTTTGTTTGTGAATTGTGGTTTACTTGTGTGATTTTAAGATAGAAAATACAGTGGCTGTAAGTCCAGCGTCGCTGTGTTTGATCAGGAGCGCTATGGCACGGTTGCAGAAAAAAAAAGTATCATCGGACAAGGCTCGAAAACGTGAGACATCTCCAGGAGTGCCAACCAGCGAAAATAACAGCCCGGCAGCGTCTCCTGTCAAAGCGGATCAGAAACGCGGGGATAGCCGTTCGGCAGCAGTTGCAGCTCCTTCGGATCCCAATTTCATTCAAAAGGGGATGGAATTTTTAAGGGAAGTCCGTGTGGAGTTGAAGAAGGTGACGTGGCCCTCGCGTAAGCAAACAGCGGGTTCTACTCTTGTGGTTATCATTCTGGTATTTATTCTTGGTGCGTTTCTCGGGTTGGTGGATATCAGTTTATCCAAGCTTGTTCAGATTGTTCTGGCATAAGATAGGGAGTTGAAATTGTCTCTCAAATGGTATGTGGTTCATGTGTATTCAGGCTATGAACAAAAGGTGAAACTGGCACTGGAAGACCAGATTAAGAACGCAAGGTGCTCAGAAAAATTTGGTGAAGTTCTGGTCCCCACAGAACATGTGGTTGAGCTTGTCAATGGCAAGAAGAAAGAGTCTTCTCGGAAATTTTATCCAGGATATATTCTGGTGAACATGGAACTCAATGATGAAACCTGGCATATCGTTACATCCACAGCCAAGGTGACCGGGTTCCTGGGGGGCAAAAACAGACCTGCGCCCATCAGTGAAAAAGAAGCTGCCGATATTATTCAGCGCATGGAACTTGGAAAATCCAAACCCCAGCCTAAATATTTTTTCGAAATTGGAGATGATGTCAGGGTGACCGACGGTCCTTTTGTTAATTTTAATGGAACGGTGGAAGAGGTCAGCCCGGAAAAAGGCAAGGTGAAAGTGCTGGTCAGTATTTTTGGCAGGGCAACACCTGTGGAACTGGATTTTGTTCAAGTGACAAAAGTATAAAACTTAGAAACATTAAAGTGTGTGTCAGGAGTAAAAGAAGATGGCAAAAAAAGTGATGGCGCAGATTAAACTTCAGGTTGTGGCAGGAAAAGCCAATCCCTCTCCGCCAATTGGTCCAGCCCTGGGTCAACATGGTGTGAATATAATGGACTTCTGCAAGGCCTTTAATGCCCGGACAGCCAATGATGCGGGCTCGATTATTCCGGTGGTTATTACTGTTTTTCAGGATAGAACGTTTTCCTTTATAACAAAGACCCCACCAGCGTCCATGCTGCTTCGAAAAGCGGCCAATATTGCCAAGGGCTCTGGTGAACCCAATCGTAACAAAGTGGGAAAGGTCTCCCGGGATCAGCTGGTGGAAATTGCAAATATAAAAATGGAAGATTTGAATGCCAATGATGTAGACTCTGCTGTTAATATCATTGCCGGAACCGCCAGAAGCATGGGAATAGAGGTTGTTTAACTGTTATTCAAGGAGTGAGTGATATAAGATGCCTAAGCATGGTAAAAAATATACGGAAGTAACGAAAAAGATCGACAGGCAAGCACGATACGATTTTGATAAAGCTATAGAGATCTCACTCTCTTCATCCTTTGCAAAATTTGACGAAACTGTTGATGTTGCAGTGACACTGGGTGTGGATCCAAGACATGCTGATCAAATGGTTCGAGGAACAGTGATTCTTCCCAATGGACTGGGTAAAGAGGTTAAGGTTCTGGTGTTTGCCAAGGGCGAAAAAGAAAAAGAGGCCCTGGATGCAGGGGCTGATTTCATTGCCAACGACGAAATTGTGGAAAAAATTAAAGGCGGATGGTTCGGTTTTGACCGTGCCCTTGCCACCCCGGACATGATGGGAACCGTGGGTAAGCTTGGGCGTGTGCTCGGGCCAAGGGGATTGATGCCCAACGCCAAAACAGGTACCGTCACCTTTGAAGTGGCCCGGGCTGTTAACGAGCTTAAGGCCGGTAAAATTGATTTCAGGGTTGAAAAAGCCGGTATTATCCATGCCCCTGTGGGAAAAGCATCCTTTGGTGTTGAAAAACTGGTTGAAAATCTCAGAGCGTTTATCTCAAAAGTGGTTGCACTGAAACCCGCTGCCAGCAAGGGAACCTATGTCCAGAATATCACCGTTTCCACCACCATGGGACCTGGTATCAAAATAGATCCCGTTTTAATTAAATAAAATTTATTTCTGCTTTAATTGGCATCCTTCCTATGATCCCAAAAGTAGTTTATAGTCTTTGGGGAAAACTTCTGCAAATGTGGAATGGTCAAAAAAAGTGTAGAGTACTTTTGAAGGATACCCTTTAATAAAAAAAAATAAAAGAGATTACTGTTTGCCTGTCCAAGACAGTAGGTGCATAAAGCCTTGCTTTGTGTCTAATCGGCGATGCCGGCCTGCCGAGACAGCGTTATGTTTTGGCACAGTTGGCACCTCTGAAAAATTAACGTTTGGGAAGGAGGTGTTTGAATATTGAACTTATCTGAAAAAAAAGAATTGGTTGCGGGCTTGAATGCCAGATTGGCAGAGACCCAGATTGTGCTGCTTGTAGATTACAAGGGCTTGGATGTTGAGGCCATGACCGCATTGCGGGTTGAACTTCGAAAAGAAGGTGCCAGCATGGAGGTCGTGAAAAACACATTGCTCTCCATGGCGGCCAAGGGAACTGACGTATCGGTAATCGATAATGCTTTCAAAGGTCCCAATGCCATAATCACCAGCAAGGATGATGCGGTTGCGCCTGCAAAGGTCCTGGTTAAATTTGCCAAGGACAACGACAAGCTTGAGATTAAGGCCGCTGCCATGAACGGCAAAGTGCTGTCCATGGATGAAGTCAAAGCCCTGGCCACCATGCCTTCAAGGGAAGTCCTGCTTGCCCAGGTCCTGTCCGCCATGAATGCGGTTCCAACTTCCATGGTTCGTGTCCTCAGTGGCGTTCCCACAGCATTTTTGAATGTTGTAAATGCCATCAAAGAGCAGAAAGAAGCTGCTTAAGATTTTATTTAATTTTTGAAATATATATATATGCTAAAATACGCCTTGCGCGTTTAAGGAGATAAACAATGGGTGATGTTACCAAAGAAGATGTTGTAGAATTCATAGCAAACATGAGCGTTCTTGAGCTTTCAGAGCTGGTAAAAGAACTTGAGGAAAAATTTGGTGTTTCTGCTGCCGCCCCCATGGCCATGGCCATGGCTGCTCCGGCAGCTGGAGAGGCCGCTGCCGAAGAGCAGACTGAGTTTGACGTTATTCTTGAAGCTGCTGGTGACAAAAAGATTGCTGTCATTAAAGAGGTTCGTGCCATCACCGGTCTGGGTCTGAAAGAGGCTAAAGCCTTGGTCGACGGTGCGCCCAAGGCTGTCAAAGAGGGTATTGCCAAAGAAGATGCTGAAAAAATAAAAGAACAACTTGAAAGTGCTGGTGCACAGGTAATAGTTAAATAAAATGCCTGTCATGTAAGTATCTGAAAAAAATTGTAATTTGCACTCACACGATGCGGAGGCAAGGTCTTATGGACTCTGTCTCCGCTTTCACGGTTATAATAAACCATTATTTGGAGATACCATGACCGGGAGCCTTCTGGCACACAAGCGCATCAGAAAAGAGTTTGGAAGTAAGAGCAGGGTTGTTGAAATTCCGGATCTCATCGGAATGCAGCGCACCTCCTTTGAACGTTTTCTACAAAGAGATGTCCTTCCTGAAAACAGAGAGGACACGGGAATACATTCGGTATTTAAATCCGTTTTTCCCATTAAGGATTTTACCGGAACGTCTTCCCTTGAGTATGTGTCCTATTCCTTTGGTGACATAAAACATTCCATCCAGGAGTGTATCAGCAGGGGCATGACCTATGAAATTCCCGTGAATATCCGGGTTAGACTTGCTGTATATGATGTTGACAAAGAGGTGGGTGTCACCACCATCCGGGACATCAAAGAGCAGGAAATATATTTTGGAACCATCCCGTTGATGACCCGACGTGGAACCTTTATTATCAACGGAACAGAGCGCGCTGTTGTCAGTCAGCTTCACAGATCTTCCGGTGTTTTTTTTGATCACGACAAGGGGAAAAATCATTCATCGGGTAAAATCGTTTATACTGCACGGATTATCCCTGTCCGGGGGTCCTGGATCGACATGGAGATTGATCCCAAGGACATTGTAAATATCCGCATTGACCGTCGCCGTAAATTTCCTGTGACCATTCTTTTTAAAGCCTTTGGATATACCAACGAAGATATCCTAAGCTTTTTTTATGAAAAAGAAAAAATTGTTCTCAGGGATGGTATTTTTTTTAAGGAGTTTATTCCCAAGCATCTGAAACGTCAGCGGGCAAGCTATGATGTACTCGTGCCTGGAACGGATGAGGTGGCGGTGAAAAAAGGACGACTCTTTACCCAACGCAGCCTGAAGCAACTCCAGACTGCCGGGCTTGAGTATATTCCCATTGCCCCGGAAGAACTCTATGGCAAGGGCTTTGCCGAGGCCATTGTGGACCCCATGACAGACGAGTTGATTGTCCGGGCAGGGGATCTCATTGACCAAGAGGTCCTTGACAAAATAGTCGAATTGGGCCGGGATACCTTTCGTATTCTTTATGTGGATTCCTATAGTTCTGATTCCATGCGAAAAACCCTTTCCGTTGATAAGGTTACCTCCCGATCCGAAGCATTGATAGAGATCTACCGCCGCCTTAGACCGGGGAATCCCGCCACCCCTGAAGTGG
Organism: uncultured Desulfobacterium sp.; assembly: GCA_937124525.1. The sequence continues at coordinate 3,469 of CAKZLA010000357.1, read as the reverse complement.
CCCAGGATTTTATTGATCATCTGTTTTTCAAGTCTGCCTATTATGATTTGTCTGATGTGGGGCGCTTGAAGATGAACCATCGCCTGGGAGTGAACACCGGGATTCAGGTAAAAACCCTTAGAAAGGAAGATATCCTGCTCACAGCTTACACCTTGGCGGAACTCAAGGATACCCAGGGCGCTGTGGATGACATTGACCATCTGGGTAATCGTCGGGTCCGGGCCGTGGGGGAATTGCTTGAGAACCAGTATCGCATTGGGCTGGTGCGCATGGAACGAGCCATCAAGGAACGCATGAGCATGCAGGAAGTGGATGCTATGATGCCCCACGATCTGGTGAATCCCAAACCTGTGTCTGCTGTTGTGCGGGAATTTTTTGGCACCAGTCAGCTGTCCCAGTTCATGGATCAAACTAACCCCCTTTCTGAAACCACCCATAAACGCCGTCTCAGCGCCCTGGGACCGGGGGGCTTGACCCGGGAACGGGCAGGCTTTGAGGTCAGGGATGTACACCCCTCCCATTATGGTCGGATCTGTCCCATTGAAACCCCGGAAGGACCCAACATTGGTCTGATTGTTTCCCTTTGTACCTATGCCCGGGTGAATCAATTCGGGTTTGTGGAAACCCCCTACCGCATTGCCGGTGAGGGAAAGGCTACCCGGGAGATCAGGCACCTGTCCGCCTTTGAAGAAAAGCAGCACCCCATTGCCCAGGCCAATGCCATTATTGACGAGGATGGTCGGTTTTTAAGGGACGAGGTTACCTGCCGGGTGGAGGGTAACTTTGAAATGGTGGACAAGGATGAAATCCAGTTCATGGATGTGTCTCCCAATCAGTTGGTGTCGGTTTCTGCCTCTCTTATTCCTTTCCTTGAAAACGATGATGCTAACCGGGCACTCATGGGCTCCAACATGCAGCGCCAGGCAGTCCCTCTGATCCGCAGTGAGGCACCCCTGGTGGGGACCGGTATTGAGGGGGTTGTTGCCAGGGATTCCGGGGTTTCTATTGTTGCCGATGAAGCCGGGGAAGTGGTGGATGTGGATGCTAAGCGCATTGTCATTAAAAATGCGGATGCCGACGATAAGAACGCCTCCAGCCTGGTTTCCATCTACACCTGTTCCAAATTTGTTCGGTCCAACCAGAACACCTGCTTTAACCATCGTCCCATTGTGCAAAAGGGGGAGATAGTTAAGAAAAATCAGGTGATTGCCGATGGCCCTTCCACCAACCTTGGTGAACTGGCATTGGGAAAAAATGTGGTTGTGGCCTTCATGCCCTGGGGTGGTTACAACTATGAGGATTCCATTCTGGTCAGCGAACGCCTGGTGAAAGACGCCGTTTACACCTCTGTCCACATTGAAGAGTTTGAAGTGGTGGCAAGGGATACCAAGCTTGGCAAGGAGGAGATCACCCGGGATATTCCCAATGTGGGTGAGGATGCCTTAAAGGATTTGGATGAGAGTGGGATTATCCGCCTGGGGGCCGAGGTCAGACCCGGTGATATCCTGGTGGGAAAGGTGACCCCCAAAGGGGAGACCCAACTTTCACCGGAGGAAAAATTGCTTCGGGCTATTTTCGGTGAGAAAGCTGGAGATGTAAAAGATACCTCCCTTCGGGTTCCGCCGGGTGTGGAAGGCATTGTCATTGATGCCAAGGTCTTTTCCCGCAGGGGCATGTCCAAGGATGATCGTACCCGGAACATTGAAGACCATGAAATTGAAAGCCTGGAAAAAAACAGGGATGATGAAATCAACATCATCACAGCATATGTTTGGGAACGCCTTGAGGCAATTCTGGCCGGTCACACCACATCAACCCATTTAAAACGGGGAAAACGGGTGCTCATGCCGTCGGGCACACCGCTGGAGTCCGGCACATTGAATGGTCTGTCTGTTTCAGATCTCATGGCCCTGGCCGTTGATGATCCCGATGTCACAGAAATGGCCCAGAGTATTCTGGAGCGGGCTGAGAAACAGATCCAGGACTCCAGAGACCATTTTAATCGCCAGGTGAATCGGTTTGAAAAAGGCGATGATCTGCCTCCGGGTGTGTTAAAGCTCATTAAGATCAATGTGGCCATGAAACGGGTGCTTTCCGTGGGTGATAAAATGGCAGGCCGCCATGGAAACAAGGGGGTTGTATCAAGAATTCTTCCCGTGGAAGATCTACCCTATTTTGAAGATGGCCGCACCGTGGACATGGTGCTCAACCCCCTTGGGGTGCCGTCTCGAATGAATGTGGGACAGATCCTTGAGATTCATCTCGGGTGTGCTGCCAGGGGTCTGGGTCGGCAGATCGAAGATCTCATGGAGGAGAAAAAACACGATGAACTCAAGGCACGGTTGAAACGAATATTTACCACACCGCCGTTGAAAAAAAAGGTCACCGGAGTGGAAGATATTAAGGATTTTGATTTTGAGACCCATTATACCCTGGGTGAACCCATGCCGCCACTGGTACATGAAGATGAGAAGGCCTTCATCAAGAGCATTGATGAGATGGATGACAATGCCCTGGTGCAGTTTTCTAATTATTACAAAAACGGTGTGCACATGGCCACACCGGTTTTTGACGGTGCGTCAGAAGAGGAGATTAAGTCACTTATCTCCTTTGCCGGTCTTCATCCGTCGGGACAATCCACTCTTTATGACGGAAGAACGGGGGAGGCCTTTGATAAGCCTATCACCGTGGGTATCATGTATATGCTCAAACTCCATCATTTGGTGGATGACAAGCTCCATGCCCGTTCCATTGGTCCTTATTCTTTGGTCACCCAGCAACCTCTGGGTGGTAAAGCTCAGTTTGGTGGACAGCGACTGGGGGAGATGGAAGTGTGGGCCATGGAAGCCTATGGGGCAGCCCATGCCCTCCAGGAATTTATTACCGTAAAATCCGACGATATGACCGGTCGAACCCGCATGTACGAAAAAATTGTAAAGGGTCAGAATGTGCTTGAACCTGGAATGCCCGAATCGTTCAGGGTATTGACCAAGGAGCTTCAGAGTCTGGGACTGGATATAAATCTTATAGAAGGAAAGAAATAAGGAGAAGATATTGGAAACCATATACGATTTCTTTGCCAAGCCAAAAGATCCCAAGATGTATAAAGGTGTCCAGATAGGCCTTGCTTCTTCTGACCAGGTCAGAGAGTGGTCCCATGGTGAAATAAAAAAACCCGAAACCATCAATTATCGAACATTCAAGCCGGAACGGGACGGTCTCTTCTGCGCCAAGGTGTTCGGTCCCACCAAGGATTATGAGTGCAATTGCGGTAAGTATAAACGCATGAAGCACCGAGGGGTGGTGTGCGAGAAGTGCGGCGTTGAGGTCATCCAGTCCAAGGTTCGCCGTGAGCGCCTGGGTCACATCGACCTAGCGACCCCGGTGGCCCACATCTGGTTCCTCAAGAGCCTGCCGAGCCGCATCGCGAACCTCCTCGACGTCTCCCTCAAGGACCTCGAGAAGGTGC
>CAKZLA010000356.1 GCA_937124525.1 uncultured Desulfobacterium sp. | reverse complement strand
GGTAAAAAACGGGCCTCTGACCGACGCCGGTGGATTGAAGAAAACGGCAATTTAGTGGAGGTGGAATAATGACAAGTCTGTCACCCATGGCTTTGGATGATTTTGAAAAAATGCCTTTTGAAGCCTTTGCCGAAAAAGCCTATCTCAACTATGCCATGTATGTCATTTTGGACAGGGCCCTTCCCAACATTGCCGACGGTCTCAAGCCCGTGCAACGACGAATTGTCTATGCCATGAGCCAGCTGGGGCTTTCAGCCACGGCAAAATATAAGAAATCCGCCCGCACCGTGGGAGATGTGCTGGGTAAATTTCATCCCCATGGGGATTCTGCCTGCTACGAGGCCATGGTGCTCCTGGCCCAGCCATTCTCCTGCCGCTACCCCTTGCTGGATGGCCAAGGCAACTGGGGTGCCCCGGATGATCCCAAGTCCTTTGCCGCCATGCGGTACACGGAGTCCAGGCTCTCCCGGTACAGTGAACTGCTATTGGCAGAACTCAATGCCGGTGCCACCCAATGGCGGCCTAATTTTGATGGCACCCTTAAAGAGCCCACCCTTCTACCGGCCCGCCTGCCCAATCTGATCCTCAACGGCACCACCGGTATTGCCGTGGGCATGGCAACAGATGTTCCCCCCCATAATCTCACCGAGGTGGCCAATGCCTGTATCTATCTTTTGGACCACCCCAAGGCAGACATTGATGCCATCATGGATTTCCTTTTGGGTCCGGATTACCCCACAGATGCCGAAATCACCACCCCTTCCCATGAAATTCGGGAAATGTACCTCACAGGACACGGCAGAATTAAAATGCGGGCCACCTATTTTGAAGATCGGGGAGACATTGTCATCAACGCCCTGCCCTTTCACTCTTCCGGCGAAAAAATCCTTGAGCAGATTGCCGGTCAGATGGAGGCCAAAAAATTACCCATGGTCTCAGATATTCGGGATGAATCTGACCATGAGTCCCCCACCCGTCTGGTGATTGTGCCAAAATCCTCCAGAACCAATCTGGATGCACTCATGGCCCATCTGTTTGTCACCACCGATCTGGAACGCTCCTACCGGGTGAACATGAACATGATCGGTTTAAATGGCAAACCCGAAGTAAAACCAATGCTGACCTTTTTGAATGAGTGGCTTGAGTTCCGCAAAGAGACCGTGACTAAAAGGGTGACCCATCGCTTGAATCAGGTTACGGATCGGCTCCACATCCTGGAGGGACTGCTCACCGCATTTTTAAATATTGACGAGGTCATTGAAATCATCCGCACCGAAGATGATGCGGAAAATGCGTTGATGAAGCGATTCACCCTTTCACATCGCCAGGCCCAATCCATTCTTGAAATTAAACTTCGGCATCTGGCAAAACTGGAAGAGATGAAAATTAAAGGGGAACAGTCGGATCTGGAAAAGGAGCGCAAATCCCTTGAAAAAATACTGGGTTCAAAAAAACAGCTAATCAACTTGATTAAAAAAGAAATCCGCCAGGATATTAAAACCCACGGTGATGATAGACGCTCCCCCCTGCGTCAACGAAAGGAGGCAGAGGCCTTTTCCGAAGAAGAGGTTATTGCCACGGAACCCGTGACCATTATCCTTTCCACCAATGGCTGGGTGAGATCTGCCAAGGGCCATGACATTGATCCTGAAAAACTTAAATTTAAAACCGGGGATTCTCTGCTGGCCCATACCAGGGCTATGAGCAATCGGCCGGTGGTCTTCATGGACAATACCGGACGGAGTTATTCCCTGCCAGCTCACTCCCTGCCCTCGGCCCGGGGAATGGGGGAGCCATTAACCGGACGACTGGCCCTTAAACCCGAGGCCTTTATCTGCAACATGTTAAACTCTGGAGATGACACCCTTTATTTTATTTATTCAGACACAGGGTTTGGTTTTATCACCGATTTTGCCAATTTTATCACCCGCAATAAAAATGGAAAACTACTCATCAATCTGGCCCCCCATGCACAACTCATGACGCCGGGGGTGATACCATGCCCGACCACTGACCTCATTGCAGTGATCACCACAGCCGGTCGGTTTCTTATCTTTCCGGTAAAGGAAATGCCCAAACTGGAAAAAGGTAAAGGAAATAAAATCATTGGGATTCCCAGGGATCAAGTTCAAATTACCGGTGGAGAGCGCATCAATATATTAAAAATAATTCCCCAGGGAGCCACCCTGGTTATCCACTCAGGAAAACATTTCTTGCGTTTAAAACCAGGGAATCAGGAAAACTACACAGGAAAACGGGGGCTTCGGGGCAGAAAGCTTCCCCGGGGATTTCAGAATGTAAGTGATATGGAAGTCCTGCCCCCCGAGGATTTAACAGAGAAGTGAATGTATGGATATAAAAAAACATATCTCCAACTATTTTTTGTTAGTCCTTTTTCTGCTGCTCATCGGTGGGCTTGTGGCAGTTTGCATTAACATTGAAAATGAAAAATCCCATGCACAACCCGATGCCCTGTCCAGGATATTAAAAGAGAAAAAAATCCGATTCATCACGGATAACAATGGCAATGCCTATTATACCTATCGCGGGGAAGCCATGGGATTTGAATATGAACTTGCCCGGGCCTTTGCCGATTTTATTGACGTGGAGTTAGAGGTCCTTACGCCGGGATGGAACAGCATGGTTCCCCTGCTTGAAACCGGGGAGGGTGATTTCATCGGAGCGGCCCTCACCATCACCCCGAGACGACAGGTGAGTTTGCTTTTTTCCCAGCCTTATATGCAGGTTCAGCAGCAACTGATTTATCATAAAAAAAAACCTGACATTAAAAGCCCTGAAGATCTCAGCGGAAAAACCATCCACGTCCGCAGGAATACGTCCTACCATGATTGCCTTGAAAAATTAAAAAAGGGCGGCATTGATCTTAATATCATTCTCATGGATAACACCCCATCAGAGGAAATCATTGAAATGGTGGCAAAAAAAGAAATTGACTACACCGTGGCAGACTCCAATATTGCCCAACTGAATCGCCGCTATTACCCTGACATCGTCATCGGTATTCCCCTCCATGGGGTGGAATTCCTTGGGTGGGCGGTCAATCCTTTGGAAATAAAGCTCATGGACCGCATCAATCATTTTTTTTACCACATAAACAAAACAGGATTCTATAAAAAACTCTTTGAAACCTATTATGGGAATCTTGAAGACTTTGATTATTTTGATGTGAAAAAATTTCATAAACGGCTGGAAACACGATTTCCCAAATATCGTAAATATATTATTCAAGAATCCTTTAAATATGGGTTTGACTGGCGGATAATCGCGGCCCTGGTGTACCAGGAATCTCATTTCGATCCCCTGGCTAAAAGCTTTACAGGGGTCCGGGGGCTCATGCAGGTTACAAAAAGTACCGCCAGGGAAATGGGAATATCCAACAGGTTGGACCCCATTCAGAGCCTCCGGGCTGGCATTAAATATCTTTATATGATGTACAAGAGGTTTGATGACATTGAAAATCCCAATGAAAAACTTCTTTTTGCCATTGGCAGTTATAATGTGGGATATGGGCACATAAAAGATGCACAAAGACTGGCCGTGTCGGATAGTCTGGACCCCTTGAAATGGTCTTCCCTTGAAAAGACCCTTCCCCTTTTAAGTAAACGAAAATATTATCGTAAAACAAGACATGGCTATGCCAGGGGGTGGGAACCGGTGAGACACGTTCAACAAATTTTAATGTATTATGACATTTTGAAAAAGAAACTGGCTCCTCCAAGGGAACAGCTACTGGGGGCCGCCCACCACCCACAACCTTCCTATCGGTGAAGTACCTCAAACACCGCATCTGCGGCTGGCAATGTCATTCCCGGCAACGAAGCCAGCTCCTCAAGGGTTGCCAATTTCATGGCTGTAACTCCTTTATATGCCTGTAGCAGCACTGTCTTTCGTTTTTTGCCAATGCCTGGGATATCATCCAGAACTGATCCTCCTGCCCTTTTATTCCGTCTTTTTCTCTGGAAGCCGATGGCCACCCGGTGGGCCTCATCCCGTAACTGCTGTAGAAGATAAAGGGCCTTTAACGCCTGGGTGGTATTCAGGGGGTTGGATCGGTGGGGAATATAAATTTTATCGTGATCCTCCCCCTTTTCCACATCTTTTTTGGCAAGGCCCACCACTGGGATCTGATCTGACAGCCCAATATCCTTTAACACGGACAGGGCCATGGATAGCTGGCCTTTGCCGCCATCCACCACCAGAAGATCGGGAAATTGCAGGGGCTCGCCTTTGCTGGGAGAAAATCGTCGGGTGAGAACTTGGGTCATGCAGGCGTAATCATCTGCCCCTGTCACCCCTTTAATGATAAATTTACGATAGGCAGCCTTGTCTGGCTTTCCATCGGTGAAGACCACCATGGAAGAGACAGGATCTGTGCCTGCAATATTGGAGTTATCATAACACTCAATGCGCCTAGGAATCCCGGGCAGAGCCATGAGCTTCTGGAGCATGACAAGCACCGCATGGGTCTCAGCCTGCTGGGACAGTGAGCTGTTCAGCTCATTTTCTGCATTAAGGCGGGCCATGTCCATAATTTTCTTTTTATCCCCCCGTTCCGGAATGAGCAGATGAACCCGGCGGCCTTTTTTTTCTGTGAACCGGGTTTCAAGGATGGGTTGATCCTCCACGCCATGGGACAATAAAATCTGGGGGGGAATAAAGGTATTTGTTTCATAATACTGCATGAGAAAAGCCCCCATGATTTCGGAGATGCCGTTCCAGGTCATGTCAAAATGAAAATGGCGGGTCCCCACCACATACCCGGAGCGGACAAATAGCAGGGTCACAACGGCCCTGCCCTGATCTCCGTGGCAGGCAATGACATCTCTGTCCATCATATCCGCAGTCACTGCGATCTGACGTTCCAATGTCTTTTCAATGGCAAATAGGGTGTCCCTCAGCTGGGCCGCCCGCTCAAAATTCTGAAGGTCGGCCTGGTGCAGCATCTCTTTTTTCAGGCGCAGGATCAACTCAGGTGCCCTGCCCTTGAGAAATAGCTTCACATCATTGACAATTTCCCCGTACAACGCCACCGACACATCCATGCAACAAGGTCCCAGACAGGTTTTCATCTGGTACTGGAGACAGGGCCGGGACCGGTTGTTAAACTGGGTCTTTTTACATTTCCTCAGTTTAAAAATACGATTAACCTGCTTTAACGTATGCCTGACGCTATGGGCGGATGAGTAAGGACCAAAATAGGTGGCCTGATCATTTTTAATTTTTCTCACCACCTGGAGGGCGGGATATTTTTCCGTGGTGTCCAGACGCAGGCAGGGATAATTTTTTCCATCCTTTAGAATTACATTGTACTTGGGCTTATGCTTCTTGATCAGGGTGGCTTCAAGGATCAGGGCTTCATGGGCACTGGCCGTGACAATGAGATCAAAATCAACAATATTTTTAATGAGAATGCCGGTTTTGGGGTCATGCCCTGTCACTTTTACAAAATAGGCAGCCAGGCGTTTTTTTAAATTTCCCGCTTTGCCCACATAGATGGTCCGGCCTTTCCCATCCTTCATGAGGTAAACACCTGGGGCACCTGGCGTATTGTTATATTTTTCCTGCAAGGGAGCGTCCATGGAAGTATTATAACTCCTTGGTGCGGGTGAGTTCTTTGATTTTATCCCTTAAATCCGCAGCTCTTTCAAATCGCATTTCATCTGCAGCCTGCTTCATCTCCATTGTAAGGCCTTTAATGATCTCCTCCAGATTCTCCGAGGTAGGATCATAGTTTTCTGTCTCTTCTTGAACCTGACCTTCCGGGGCATTGATGGCTTTTTCCATGGTGTAATCAAACACCCTCAGCTCTTTTTGAATGGTGGAGGGGGTAATATTATGTTCTTTATTATGGGCCCTCTGAATTTTGCGGCGACGGTGGGTCTCTTCCATGGCTTTTTTCATGGACGGGGTAATACGATCTGCATACATGATCACCTTGCCGGCGGCATTGCGGGCCGCCCTGCCAAAGGTCTGGACTAAAGAACGATAGGATCGTAAAAAACCCTCTTTATCGGCATCCAGAATTGCCACCAGGGAAACTTCAGGGATATCAAGGCCTTCCCGGAGAAGATTAATGCCTATGAGTACGTCAAAGAGCCCTTTTCTTAAGTCTTGTATAATATCAATTCGTTCCACGGTGCCTATGTCGGAATGGAGGTATTTTACCTTCATGCCAAAATCAGAAAAGTAGTCCGTCAAATCTTCGGACATTCGCTTGGTCAAGGTGGTCACCAGAACTCGTTCATCCGCCTCCACCCGTTTCATTATCTCTTCATAGAGATCGTCCACCTGGGTCTTGGCGGTTCGCACCTCCAGGATAGGGTCCAGAAGACCCGTGGGCCGGACAATCTGTTCGGCCACCCTGCCCTGGGATTTTTCCATTTCATAATCGGCCGGGGTTGCTGATACATACACCACATGGGCTGTTTTTTTTTTGAACTCTTCAAATTTCAAGGGACGGTTATCCAGGGCCGACGGCAACCGAAACCCATGACCCACCAGGTTTTCTTTGCGGGATCGATCCGCCTTGTACATGGCGCCCACCTGGGACACGGAGATGTGACTTTCATCAAAGAAAAGAAGGAAATCATCGGGGAAATAATCCAACAGCGTGGGCGGGGGCTCCCCCTGGGACCTGCCGGTGAGGTGGCGGGAATAATTTTCAATGCCGTTGCAATACCCTATTTCGTTCATCATCTCAAGGTCGTACTGGGTTCGCTCTTCCAGCCGCTGGGCCTCTAACAATTTATTTTCTTTGTAATAATATTCCAGTCGCTGCTTGAGCTCCTCGGTGATGGCTTTCACCGCTCGTTTCCGGGTCTGGCTCCGGGTGACATAGTGGGATGCGGGGTAAATGGCCGTTTTTTTAATGGTGTGGAGCACCGTTCCTTTAAGGGGATCAATCTCGGCAATGCTTTCAATGTCATCCCCGAAAAAATCAATGCGCAAGGCCTTTTCCTCTTCATAGGCGGGAAACACCTCCACCCGATCCCCCCGGACCCGGAAGGTGCCCCTATGGAAATCCATATCATTGCGGCTGTATTGGATATTCACCAGTTCCTTTAAAAGGGACTCCCGGGGTTTTTCCATATCTTCGGCTATTTCCACCCGCAGGGCCAGGTAATCTTCCGGGGCCCCAAGGCCATATATGCAGGAGACACTGGCCACCACAATGACATCTTTCCGGGCCAGCACAGACCGGGTGGCGGAATGACGCATTTTATCAATGAGTTCATTGATGGAAGAGTCCTTTTGAATATAGGTGTCGCTGGAGGGAATATAGGCTTCTGGCTGGTAATAATCATAATAGCTGACAAAATACTCCACAGCGTTTTCCGGAAACAGCAATTTAAACTCATTGTATAGCTGGGCTGCCAGGGTTTTATTGGGAGCAATGATGAGGCTTGGCTTTTCCTCCGATGCAATGATGTTGGCCATGGTAAAGGTTTTACCGGACCCGGTGACCCCTAATAGCACCTGGTGGGCAGCCCCATTTTTGATGCCATGGGAAAGGTATTCAATGGCCTGGGGTTGATCGCCGGTGGGTTGAAATTGTGATTTTATTTTAAATAAACTCATTAAGTTCCTATGGGAATTGCGCTAAAAATTGTGGGGTCTGATTTTGACCTGGGATGCCTATACCTGACTTTTTCATCTCTTTGTTTTCGCTCATCTTTATTTTGCTGAGCCATCAAGCCACCACAATGGTTGCCAACCAAAAAATTTAATCATCAAGCATCATCCTATTATGGAGTGGTCAATCAGATCATATTATGGTAAGAATTATTTTCTAAATTTCAAATTTAATTTTAAATAAAGGACTCCCATGGAAGACGATAACACCAAGCATAATTTTATTAAAACCATCATCACCCAAGACCTTGAAAATGAAAAAAACAATGGGCAGGTGATCACCCGCTTTCCACCGGAACCTAATGGATTTCTCCACATAGGGCATTCCAAATCCATCTGCCTTAACTTTGGCATAGGTAAAGAATTCAATGGCCGATGCAACCTTCGGTTTGATGATACCAACCCGGCCAAGGAAGACCAGAAATATATAGATGCCATCATTGAAGATGTCCATTGGTTAGGGTTTGACTGGGGTGGAACCATCCATTATGCCTCGGATTATTTTCATCAGCTCTATGATTTTGCCGTTGAATTGATCCAGAAAAACAAAGCCTATGTATGTGAACTTTCCGCCGAAAAGATGCGGGAATATCGGGGCACACTCACAGAACCAGGTAAGGACAGCCCGGATCGAAACCGTCCGGTGGAAGAAAATTTAAAGCTGTTCCAAGGCATGAAAAACGGGGATTTTGCAGAGGGAGAGTATGTGCTCCGGGCAAAGATTGACATGGCCTCCCCCAATATCAACCTCCGGGACCCCATCATCTACCGCATCAAAAAGATGGACCATCCCAGAACCGGGGGAGAATGGTGCATTTATCCCATGTATGACTTCACCCATGGCCTTTCCGATGCCATTGAAGGGGTGACCCACTCACTTTGTACCCTGGAATTCCAGGACCATCGGCCCCTTTATGACTGGATTTTACAAGAGGTGTCAGCCCCGTGCCATCCCCAGCAGATTGAGTTTGCCCGCATGAACCTGAATTTCACCGTTTTAAGTAAACGAAAACTTCAGAAACTGGTGGAAAATCATCATGTGGAGGGGTGGGATGATCCCCGGCTGCCCACCCTTGCCGGTATCCGACGTCGGGGCTACACACCGGCATCCATACGCAATTTCTGCAATATCATTGGGGTGGGCAAAAAGGAGAATCGCATTGATGTGGGGCTGTTGGAAGATTGTCTTAGAAATGATCTCAATGAACATGCCCCCCGGGTCATGGGCGTTTTAAAACCACTGAAGGTCACCATTGAGAACTGGCCAGAAGAGACCACCGAGGCATTGGAGGCGTTGAACCATCCCCAACAGCCTGAAATGGGAAAACGGGAGGTGATTTTTTCCAGGGAAATCTACATTGAGCAAGATGATTTCATGGAAGATGCACCCAAAAAGTTCTTCCGCCTGGCCCCGGGGCGGGAAGTGCGGCTGCGGTATGCATATTTTATTACCTGTAAAGAGGTGATCAAGGATGAAGCCGGCCAGGTGATGGAATTGATCTGCACCTATGACCCCGCCACCCGGGGCGGGGACTCCCCCGACGGCAGAAAGGTCAAAGGCACCCTGCACTGGGTTTCCCAGGAGGGATCCGTTCCAGCCCGGATTAATCTCTACGACCGGCTGTTTCTCAATGAAAATCCCGAAGCAGACACCGATGATTTTACAAAAAATATTAATCCGGACTCCCTGGTGGTGTTGGAGAACAGCCGGGTGGAAAAGAGCCTGGAGGATGCCATTCCAGAAAAACCGTACCAGTTTGAAAGAATGGGGTATTTTTGTACGGATTCCAGGGAATCCTCATCGAATAATCTGGTTTTTAACCGTACCGTCACCCTGCGGGATACCTGGGCCAAGGTAAGGCCCAAAGGAAAACCCCGGGCAAAAAAGAAAAAATAACATAACCGCCATAATCTACCTTAACCATGGCGGCTACTTATGAAAACGGCAAGCCCCCTTGGGCCTTCAACTCAAGGGGGACTTTAACCTCAGCGATGGCCAGCGAAAATCATGAAAATTTCCAGGTGGTGCCATCGGCCCCATCTTCCAGAATGATGTTTAAATCATCCAGTTGGGCTCTGATCTCATCGGCCCGGGCAAAGTTTTTGCCCTTGCGGGCCTGGGTTCTTTCAATTACCAATTGATCAATCATGGCCGGATCAATGTCTCCACCGGCCAGTCCGGCATCTTTTTTTCCTTTAAAATAGGCCGTGGGTGTCTGGGACAGAATACCCAGTATTTCCCCCATTTTTTTCAGATCAACGCAGATGCCTGATAGCTGGGAGAGCACCTCGGGTTGAACCACCTCCCCTGCCCTGTCCAGAATTCGGTTGCCCTTTTTTACAGCGTCAAAAATGGTTGCCATGCCCCGGGCTGAATTGAAATCATCGTCCATGGCCTGGGTAAAAAGCTGCCAGTCTTCTCCGGCATCCAGAGAGATGCAAAGGTCCACACCCGCTTTTTCCGCCCGATCCAAAAATGTGTAAATTTTATCAAGGCTGGTGATCACCTCGTCCATGGAGCCCTCATTATAATCTATGGGACTTCTGTAGTGCTTGGAGAGTAGAAACAGTCGAATTACTTCAGGGTGATAGGTTTCCAGAACATCCTTTATCATGGTGAAGTTACCAAGGGATTTGGACATTTTTTCATTGTTGATATCCACAAATCCGTTGTGAACCCAGTATTTTACAAATTGTTTGCCAAACAGGGCCTCGGACTGGGCAATTTCATTTTCATGGTGGGGAAAAATCAAATCTTTACCACCGCCGTGAATGTCAAAGCTCTGTCCAAGATAGCGGTTGCTCATGGCTGAGCACTCAATGTGCCATCCAGGTCGTCCAGGTCCCCAGGGGCTTTCCCAGGAAGGCTCTCCGGGTTTGGCTGGTTTCCACAGGGTAAAATCCATGGGGCTTTGTTTGTTTGAATCCACGGCAATACGGGCCCCGGCAATCATGTCATCGGGATTACGACCGGAGAGTTTTCCATATTCCCCAAAGGATTGAATGGAAAAAAAGACATCACTTCCCTCCACATAATAAGCCTTTCCCTGTTCAATGAGTTGTTCAATGAATTTGATGATATCATCAATGTGTTCTGTGGCCTTGGGCTCAATGGTGGGTCGAAGCACATTGAGGCCATCCATCTCGTTGTGAAATTCTTTAATGTACTTTTCAGAAATCTCTGTTGGCTCCATGCCCCGTTCATTGGCCCGGTTGATGATCTTATCATCCACATCGGTGAAATTTCGGACATAATTCACATCATATCCCGAAGCCTTGAGCCACCGGAAGATCACATCAAAAATCACAACGGATCTGGCATGTCCAATGTGGCTGGTATCATAAACGGTGGGACCGCACACGTACATGCCCACCTTACCTGGTTCCAGGGGAACAAAGTCTTCTTTTTTTCCGTTCAGTGTATTATAAATTCTTAAACTCATACTATGTCCTTGAATACCTATATTTTCTATAATTACGATTCGTGGGTGATCTGTTTTAGCAGAACCACGGCATGGGCTCCAATGCCCTCCCCTCTTCCTTCAAAACCCAGTCCCTCTGTGGTGGTTGCCTTGATGTTCACCCTATCTTGGGAAACAGCGGCAGCAGATGCCAAATTTTGTTCCATCTCTTTTTTATAGGGTGATATTCTGGGGGCTTGAGCAAAAATGGTGCCATCAATATTACCCACCTCATACCCCTTTTCCCGGAGAAGATTTCGACAATGGACCATGAGAAGAATGCTGGAAATGCCTTTAAATTGTGGATCTGAATCCGGAAAATGTTCCCCTATATCCCCAAATCCGGCCCCGCCCAGCATGGCATCACATACCGCATGAACAATGACATCGGCATCGGAATGTCCTTTGAGGCCCTTTTCATGGGGAATGGTAACACCACCTAATACTAACTTAAAGCCGGTGACCAGCTGGTGGACATCATATCCTGAACCAATTCTAAAGCTCATTTGAAATTTATTCCTTTCCCGGGCTTGCTTCTATTCAATGATCAAAATTTAACTTGGGCTGGCAAATGATCAAGATGGGAGACATTAAAAACAAGCTCTCTCTTTTAAAGCGTGAATAGCTGTCCAGGTGATACGTCTTTCAGACAGGGATGGATAAGATCCTTGTCCGATACCAGGGCCGTGTCCACCTGCCAGTCAATGGCCAGGTCCGGATCATTGAACAATATCCCATACTCATCCCCCGGGGCATAGTAGTCCGAACATTTATAAGTGACATCCGCCACATCACTGAGCACCGAAAACCCATGGGCAAATCCCTGGGGGACAAAGAGCTGTTTTCGGTTTTCATCGGACAAAAGGCATCCGGTCCACTGGCCAAAGGTCTTTGATCCCTGACGCAGATCCACAGCCACATCAAATATAGTTCCTCTCACGGTATATACAAGTTTTGCCTGGGCGTGTTTCAGTTGGTAGTGCAGCCCCCGGATCACCCCTTTTTCCGAGCGGGAATGATTATCCTGTACAAAATCAGCGTCAATTCCAGCATTCTGGTATCGGGTCTTTTGCCAGGTTTCCGTAAAAAAACCCCTGGCATCCCCAAAAAGATCGGGTTCAATAACAAAGAGCCCTTTAAGTGGGGTTTCAATAAAATGTACTGCCATCAGATTCCCTCTCCAATGGGCATTTTATCCTTTAAAAGCCCCATTAAATATTGTCCATAATCATTTTTTAACATATCCGCAGCCAGTTCCTTAAGGGCGTTGTCATTGATATACCCCAATCGGTAGGCAATTTCTTCAATGCAGGCAATCTTCATTCCCTGGCGATCTTGCACCGCCTGTACATAGGCGGCCGCCTGTTGAAGGGCCTCGTGGGTACCTGTGTCCAGCCAGGCAAATCCCCGGCCCAACAGTTCCACCCGGAGTTCATTTTGTTTGAGGTACACATTATTTATATCGGTGATTTCCAGTTCTCCCCGGGGGGAGGGTTTTAAATTTTCGGCAATATCAACCACCCGGTTGTCATAAATATAAAGTCCGGGCACAGCGTAGTTGGATTTCGGAATTTTTGGTTTTTCTTCAATTCCCATGACCCTGCCCGATTCATCAAACTCCACCACACCATATCGTTCCGGGTCTTTCACCGGATACCCGAAAATAAGTCCCCCTTTTTCCATGGTGACAGCTTCTCTTAAAACATCCTGGAGCCTGGAACCATAAAAAATATTATCCCCCAAAATCAAGGAGACACTTTGGTCTGCAATGAACTCATTTGCAAGAACAAAGGCCTGGGCAATGCCTTCGGGTCGGGGTTGTGCTTTATAGGAAATTTCAATGCCGAGGGTGGAACCATCCCCCAATAATTCTTTAAATCGGGGAAGGTCCACGGGGGTTGATATGAGCATGATTTCCCGGATGCCTGCCAGCATGAGCACAGAAAGGGGGTAATAGATCATGGGCTTGTCATACACAGGCACCAATTGTTTGCTCACCGCCCTGGTAATGGGATAAAGCCGTGTTCCAGAGCCCCCTGCCAGAATGATTCCCTTCATATACGCCTCCGTTTCATGTTAAAATCTAACCATAAGGACCGCAGATAAAATAAGTTGGACAAAAATAGCGCAAAATTTTGGTTTATTTACAAGGCGCATTAAAGGTTTAATAGCAGACCTATTTGGCCTTTGATGCAACGCGGTAGATGGGCCAAAGGGCAAGCGATTTCGTTCAGCTTATAAAATTTACGGTCCTAATCCATTATAAATTCCCTTGGGATCAAATTTTACCTTAGGGTGTTGTGTTTACATCGATCGCTGCCGCCCAGGCTTTTCTGTTGAAAAGCACGAAGCAGTGTTCTATGCCGTCTTTCATTTTGACTTTGAGGGAGTTAGGCATCAATGGAATAATTCCTAAAAACTTTGTCCAGCATTTTTTTGATGATTGGATTTCCGTCAGAGCCTTTGGCATCGAAAGTGATGTTATCCGGATCTTCACCATCCAAGTGACTAAACACTGCGGGTTCGGCATTTAAGCCCAAATATTCATTGTTATAGGCCAAAACCGATGTATCATCATTCCACAATCGCATACAAAGAGTGCCCCAATCCGGTCGGGTCCCCATGGCGATGGGAAGCGCGTAAGGAGATGAACCGATTATTTCACCGGGCTGATCGCTAGCCAGTGTAAAAAACTGAAGTTCACTATGTGGGCCCATGCTAGCACTACGGAAATCAGCGATTATGAAACCGGCGGCCACCCTTCCCTCAGATGTAGCGACTGGGTGAATCGATTCATTTACCAGTTCTGGCTGGACCAAATCGGCATTCACCGACCCGAAAATCAAAACTGCCTCGCCATCCTGAACCAAATAGGGTGTGGGAGCCGTTCCCGTAGAAACATCCACGCTGGAAGCAATCGGATTATCTATGAATATCTTTTGTTTTTTGGGCATTGCATCGCAATAGTATTGAAATCACAAGCTGACGAGAAATTTTGGTAGAATATAAATGACCTTGTCCGATCAAACTCGCCAGAACAATGCTCGTTATGGAAGCATAGCGACTTTTCTTCTAAACTATAGCGGTAACCCCCGCATCACGCATTCCCCGCCAGACCTGCACGGCCTGCACAGTCTCAGGAACAT
>CAKZLA010000355.1 GCA_937124525.1 uncultured Desulfobacterium sp. | reverse complement strand
AAAACCACATTGCCCTGCCGCTGCAATCTTGCCCATCACTTCTTTACCCGAAGGATCATTGCCAATGAGAATCGTATAGATACACACCATCTCACCATACCTTGCCTTTAAATCCTCGGCAGCCAGGATGGCTTTTTCACCCATATCTATCCCATCACTGATGATGATTACGGCAATTCTCCCTTTTTGTCTTAACCAGTCACGTCCGGTGGCAGATATCGTGGGTGCCAGTGGGCTGACACCATCTGCATCAAAAATTTTTCTTATGGCACGGTCATAGTCTTTTTTATCATATTTCATATATTTTGTATTATCGTTGGGAACAAATCCATATTCAAAATTGGTATAAACCGGATAACCAAAGGTTCTCAGAGTACCAGTATAATCTAAATCTGGAATGGTCTGATTAATATTTCTGGCAAGTTGTTTGGCAAAATGAAATTTACTGTAAAGCGTATTCTGGTGGCAACGATTACAATCCATGTAATAGGCTTCCTCTTCTGCTTCGGCAAACTCCTGACCACCATAGGCTAATGCGTGCTTCTGGGCAAAATCCTGATTTTGATAATTGGTGTGGCAGGATACACAGGATTCAGAAGGTGTATAGGAATCTGTCATGGAGGCAGAAGGATCAAAAATAATGGTAAAATTATCCACCTTTTTCACATAACCATCCGCATCAAGGGGCTCAAGTGCGTCAAAGTCAAATTTATGGAATCCATTTGAAGCCAATTTAATGACAGAATGATCCACCACAGGTGGGGAATAGTCTGCACATCCTCCTAAAAAAAAGATACAGATATACAAAAGCAGTATTTCAGATATTATCCTATTTCGCATTGCGCTTCTCCCCGCCTTATAAATCTGTTTCCATTTTCAAAAGTCATACTTTGCCACTCGTGATCACTCCAATGGTATGACACCCCGGGTGGTTGCCAATTAAACGTATACAGATCAAAAAGTAAGGAATGTTTTCTTTCAGGGACATCTAAATTTTTCATATCAAGCTGACTTTGCAAAACAATTTGGTCTCGTTGTTCATTAAGGCTTTGCATATTTTTATTTTCACCACCGCTATTCTGGGTGAAAATATAAAAAATCAAATATAAAATTATCACAACCAACATGAAAATCACACCCATTTTGATATATTCCCATCCGGTATTCTTCAGCTTATTTTTCTTTTTTTCTTCCTGTTCCGACACGTTTTTTCCATGGTCCTTCTTGTAGGGGTTCACATGGTAATCCTCCCGCACTGGAATCTGATGATTTCCAGAAATACCGTCTTCCCGAAGATGGCTGTGTTGAATTTCAGCTTCAGCATTATGAGAGACCGTGTCAGGAAAAGCTTTTATCTCCCCAGAGACACGGGGTAATGGATTGGAATCCAGCACCTCATCCACCGGTTCATGGCCAGGTACAGACGTCTCTTGCGAGACCAGTCGTTCTTTTCCCTGTAATTGGCCAACCCCCACCATATTACCCATTTCCATGGCTTCTGTGACCATTTCCGCATCTATCTGATTAAGCCTTTCACTGCTTGCCACCAAAAGGCAGTTATCACAGATATTATTAATAACTCGAGGAATCCCCCGGCTTGCACTTTGTATGAGTTCTATAGCATCATCATCAAAAACCGGAGCCCCACTTGCGCCAGAATAAGTCAGTCGAAAATAAATATATTCCCGCGTCTCTTCAAATTCAAATGGATTTAAGCGATAAATTCTTCTAATACGCTGGGCCATGGCGGCATTTTTTTTATCATTAAGCATACCAAAAAAATCCTGATGAGCAAACAGGATTAGCCGGATGGGAAACTCACCTGCGACGTTATAGCTACACAACAAACGTAGTTTATTGATGAAAGAGTAATTAAAATCCTGGGCATCATCAATAACCAGATATATATTTTTATCATTATCCGCTGCTACTTCAAAATAATCATATATTATCTGCTGAAGCTTGGATTCTTTGGATGCATCCACACCATCCATGGGAATATTTAACTCAGTAATGATTTTTTCAAGGACCCGGGAAAAATCATATGTAGGGGTTGAGAGATAAACCGAAGGCAGTTTATTCTTTTTTTTAAGAGCCTTTAACAACTGAACCAATCGAAGACATAAAAGGGTTTTACCAGTACCATATTCTCCAGTCACAAGCAAAATAGGTTCGTTGGCTTTAATCCCCTGGAAAAGATATCCCCACCCATTTTGATGGGAATTGGATTTGTAAAACAACTCCGGTGAAGGATGAATGTCAAACGGCTCTTTTTCCATCAGATAGAATTGTTTATACATAAAACCCATCTCCATATTTTTTTCTTCAGGTTAGAAAAATTTATATTTAAGCCAATCATCATGTTTCCTGACAAATCAAAATAGCCTGAGCGTGGTCTGAGTTGTTTCAAGCAACCTTGCAGGAGGAGCTTTCTTGCTTTCTTCGTATTGTAAGCGTCGTCAGGCTTTTCGGTCCTGATGACGGGGGGGGGGGCAGACTTACACTATAATATTTTTTCATAAAAAATTCGGCCTCCTTCATTCCTGCTTTACACTTTCACAAGCTGACTTTCCATTTTTCGGCGTTGATCCTTTAAAAACGGTAAAATACTTTTGGGGTCATATGAAGGATTCCAAAAATGCCATCCAATCAACTGGAGTCATGAGAGTTTCAATGTTCGTTGTGGTAGATGCTTACTGCCATGTATGTTTTGTAAAAAATCTGCAAGAGAACCCTTGGGCACTACTCAGATCCTGTTGACGAATCCGTGTTTTGGAAATTTAAAACACCATACAACAATTCAGACTCCAATGGGCAATTATAGTAAAAGCTGCAAAATAAAATATTGAAATCCAACACCAACATTAACATTAACACTAATGAATATATATTCCATGAAATAACAGGAAAAACAACATCCTGTCAACAACTGATTGCAGTTCACCCGGGAGCATTTAAAGGCCTTGATCATCATTTTAATCCACCTTACGGGTTGATATAACTGCCACGGGCAGACCATATTCTGGACCCGGTCCGCCCACAACGAAGCATGAAAGAATGTTAGACATACCTATTCTTTCATATAAAAATAAAAACTCACAACCATCTGAGTATAATTATTCTTTTGCTATAACTCAATTGTGTATTTAGGTTTTCTTTGATTTTATAACCAATCGTTGCCGACGGGAATAGATTTGTATAATCATTTTCGATTTTATCCTAGGTAATGTAACTGACTTTCATCCTGGGCCCATAATTTAAATTTTTCATCAGCTTACATCCTTACCGGATGGTCGACCTAGTTAGAACAATACAAAAGTGTATTTGTTCTTTAGATTTAGATGACTGGGTTTTTAGATTTTGCACCTAAATTCATGATTTTTGCCAACGGGAGATACAACTTGTTACAATGGGTTTAATTTTCTCTTATGTGGTTTGATTCTTGTTGTCCCGAGGATTTTGTTAATTCAGAATAAACATCTATCAAACCCTTACTGGGCAATCAACATAAGATTCAACTTTAAGTTTCTTGGTAGGAATACCTACAATTTTTCTTTAAACTACATCAACAACATATCGTTTGATCTGTCAGGCAAACCAATCCTGAATCTCTAGTTTTCAAGACTATTGTTTTTTTGAGTTACCAAGACGTTTTAGTGAGTTGCTTGGTAACCATATTCCATTGCCGTTAAACGGCCTTTTATGCGTAAAAACTAATTCCATCACGCTGTGAAGC
>CAKZLA010000354.1 GCA_937124525.1 uncultured Desulfobacterium sp. | reverse complement strand
CCTTTGAATTCTCCTGCCCTGATTTCTGTAATGTCATGGGCCAATGGGTATCCCACTGCATCTTCTATGTTCACAACTTTAATCATCTGTCTCCTCCCTGTGGTAAAGCTATTGTTTAGACACCTTATCTTTTACCCATTGACACTTGATGCAACGAGCCCATTTCCCCAAGACTATGGTAAAAAAACGCATCGTGGATTTGGGGTGATGTAAAAAATGCCAAAATTTAATATTCAACGCCCTTTTTTCAAGAATAAATCCGATATCCATCAAAGCGTAACTGCGCCCATAGAGGTGAAATACCCCTCACCTGCACAAATCCGACACAAGGGCTGACCATCCACCATTACTTCTTTGGCATCTCTGACCACCTGACCGCATTTAGAACACATGGTATGGGTTCGGGGGGGGCCGGGCATATCCTGGCTTGGCAGATCCACCGCAACCCACTGCACGTCAAACAGCTCATTTTCGGGCATTATTTTATATCCCTTCATCTGCTGCTGATAATGATGTTCCTCTTCGGGGGCATACCGTTTCACAAGTTCCCTTGAATCTTCCGTTGAAACAATGCGAACGGCTTTTTGGGTTTCCAGATTTACAAAGGTCGCCGCATTAATGCCATAATCTTTAAATTTCAAGGTACGTTTTCCCAAACGACAACCGGTGACACTGCCAATGGCATCGGTGGCGCATCGATCCATCTCCACATACACAATCAACTTTTTTTTAAATTCTGAAGAAGTAGGATCATCTATGCCCACAAGACGACACCCCAACATGGCCATGCGTACCCCAATCACCTGGCCAGCACACAAATGACCATGTGCAATAGCAGACGTTTCCAACAAGGATTTAAACGGTTTCATATTGTTCTCTTACCCTCCCCTCCCATGACCACCGAATGGCAAATTTTGCCATTCGGTGGTAATTTTTTTTATCTATTGATTGTAGCTGAACTGCTGCCTGTTTCTGAAACTCCCGGGCCACCTTGAGATAATCCCCCACCAGCGTGTGGGCGTTGGCCATCAATCTTGCAGCACCTCCATACCCCCCTATGGGTCTTTACCAGGGATTTACCCTCAGACCGTTTCATGTCAGAAATGGCACCACGGATTTTACGATAGGAAATTCCCAGATTCCGGGCAGCCTCAATGTATGGAACCATTCTCATCAATGATCCTGTTGATTTAGTGCCATCTCCAAAACAAACAAGTGGAGGCGATTTTTATGAAAATAGCTCAAAAAAAGTTACATTTTATTTTTTAAATCCTAACTTAGACCATATATATCCGTTTTAAAGCCCTATTTCAATTTTTTGAGGAGTTTCCCCCATCAACACCCATTTGTTTGCACTTTAGGCTGTTTTTGGGCGCAACTATCCACCGCTTGATTTTAAATAACGTTTTGTGTTGCATGCAATTACTGCAAATATTATTTGCAGCCTCGATCGTTTTTCTGTTTGATGTCGTGATTTTCGAGCACCGTGTTTATTGGGTATCTCATTGACCAAACTTTCAGCACCGGCAAAAACACCACATTCTTTTCGGTATTCAGTGTCTTTCATATATTTCTGATGACGTTGAGCACCGGCGTA
Organism: uncultured Desulfobacterium sp.; assembly: GCA_937124525.1. The sequence continues at coordinate 1,469 of CAKZLA010000354.1, read as the reverse complement.
TTGCGCTTCAATGATTATCAATATCGAAATTGTGGCCCTTAAGACGGAGTTTCATATAAAAACCTCGGACTTGAACTCATTTTCTTCTAAACGGGTTTCAATTTTATCGATTTTGACTATATATTAAAAATCATTATCAGGATCACAAATTTCAGTAAGAAATCCTTTATGTCCAATGACTACCTGATTTCTCTTCCTTGTATATTGAGCTTCTGTATTGTGAGGCGTTGAAACATTTTTTTGCCCTTACCGTCAGGGACTTTTATTTCTATTTCTATTTTCACTGAGTTATCAGAGCCTATCGATTTTTTTATTATATTACACTGCTGATAGGAAACTTGCATCAATATCTCGAATGATTTATAGTGCTTTACCTGATGATGATTTTTAAAAGCGCTTTTGAGATGATACATATCATCAGCCATTTCTTGAACTTTTCTACTCGTCTTTTCTTTATCTTTTTCTGTTAAATCAAAACCATTGTTAAGATAGTCACGAGAAAGATCTTCCAAAATATCAGAATAAAGACCTGGTTTTTGTTTTCGAAAATTTTGAAGGAAAACTCGATTGGTTTCTTTGAAGAGTCCATATCGAGATAATTTTACAAGCCAGCCATGCATAAAAAATGAATCGACTCTCTGTTGCCTCGTTGAAACATTGCATTCTAAGGTAAATATGCCAGGTAGTTTTTTGAATAATTCATAGGCAACGGAATCTTCTGTTATTTTATTGTAAAACTCGAACAGCGTTGTATAATCTATTTTGCCATATCACATGGTGTTTGAGTTGCATTTCACCACTCAAGCCTTCTTTGTAAATAAAATTTAACCTCTCTCCAAGTTAGTTGTTTCATATTCATAAAATTAATAGAGAAACTTGCAGTTTGATTGATTTGTTCGGGGCACCCTATTACATGCAATCCACTACTTGTCAAATAGATTTGGCTCATGTCGCGTTTTAAAGTATTACGTTATTATCACCTCAATCAGTGACTGAAGCAGGGATTTTCATCGTTTACCAACATTATGAATATGAACGAACTCGAAGAACCCGAGGTAAAAAGGAAGTTTCTCCTGTGAGATACCCCGGTGTGGGCGAATCCAGTTTCGGAGTAAGGACCAAAAACCTTCCATTGTGTTCACATGGACTTCACAAAATCCATCTCCATCATCGTCTCTGACATACTCATCGGTGTAGACCAATGTTCCAGGTTGTATAGTGGTCCTTATCAAAGGTTTAATGGTGGTTTTCTGGACATTGGGGGAGCATCATTTGAATCACCGCCTGTCCACTATTCGGAAATATTGAAAACAGGAAAACCTGGACGTCCCCCAAGAACGCTGCAGAAAGGAGTAAACGCCCGTGTAAAAAATAAGGGTGACCAAAAACGAAAAAAAAGGAGTGAATACCCACAGAGACGCAACGGGCTATATATCCAGTCCGGCCTGGTATCCCCGGTGCAGGGCCTG
>CAKZLA010000353.1 GCA_937124525.1 uncultured Desulfobacterium sp. | reverse complement strand
AAGCTCAAGAGCTCCTGGGTATAGTATTTTATCATTTGGTTTACCAATAAAATTCTCAACTGTGATCATGAAGCCTTGACGATTAAAGGTCGCTTGAAAAGTCGTTCCAAATTCACAATCTGGATGCTTTTTCCCTTTTTTTATTGGACGAGCATCGACTTCATCAAGTGAAACAATTCTATTCTCAATATGTCTTACTCCTTGTATTTTAAGATCATTTTGAGAATCCAATAAAATCAAGAGCCCCAAAAGTTCCTCTGCCTTTTTTTTTGTTTTTTCAGATGCTTTCAGATTCTGTATATGGAGCTCAAGTCCAAAAAGAGCGCACTTTAAAACTTCAGAAAATTCAAATAGATAATCCCAAGCATTCTTTTCTTTATTGAGACAAAATTCACGCCAGATCGCTTTCATTTCATCATGACGCCACCAAAGCTCAAGATTATGATGTTTTGCAAAAAGGCAAATCTTGGAAAGAGCTTTATATACCAACTTTACATCTGTGGGATAAACAATATTGTTCTCCAAGACACTTGAATCTATGAGGGCATATTCAGAATTAATCACACCTGCTTTTCGTAATTTGTCAAATATATTTTTTTCTATTATTTCAGCACCTTTTTTGCCATATCGTTGCCTTATCCTGGTCAATGAGCTTGGCGACAGAAAGGAAAAGAGTTCTTTATCTGGCACATTACAAAAATATTGATAATATCTATTTTCCCGAATTTGTTCTATAACTTTTACATCACTAAGAAGCCGAAGTTTGGAAAGAATTAGAATTGCCACCACCACACGAATAGATTTTCCAAAACGCCCACCTTCTTCATTATAAAACTTGGATAACTGTTTAACTAATTTTTCCCAAGGAATGATTTGCCGAAACAAAACAAGCTCATTGGTTGGGTCCGGCAGATTTTTATTTATCCACTCTTGAGAAAAAGTTTCATTAAATGTATTTCTAATCATTGGCTGACCTCCTTGTTGATTCAATTAATGCCCTAATTTTAGCCTTTTATTGCATTAACATAATCCATTGAGGTCTGCCAATAACTCCTTTAAAATAGAAATTCAGTGAATACTAAATAATATATATGTAACTTGGTTGGAATAAGGCTTTGGTGAACCAAATTCTTATTATTGAGATAATTGGGTAGAATTTAAGATTTGTTGATAAATTGGGCTGATCTGATTAACAGAATGAATCTCATCATCGTTAAGAATATGATGGTATTGACCAATTGATGTTCTGAATATTGGTTTGCTTAGGGATTGTAAAGTTGTACTTTTTTTGTTGGTTAACTTTTTAACCAGTTCAAATTCAGATGTATCTTTTTGGTTTATCTCAATACCATTTTCCCAGTTTTCTCCAATCATTTTCATAATCATTTTCATGGTCATTGCCGCATTCTGAACCAGACTTTCGTAGGTGACTATACAATATTGGTCGGCATTTTTAAACTTTGGATTATCTAATATTCTAACGGTTTGAGTGATTTTTTCTTCAAATAACTTTAAACTGTTTTGAGTATTCTTTTTCCAACTGGCAAAAATATCAAGAGGATTTCGCATCATGTAAATAAAATAGTATTCTTTATCCCAAAAGTCGTCTAATTCATCCAAATAAAAAATATTGTCCGGTGTTTTTTCCACCCATCTGCTTTTTTGTTCACAGTTCGCACAATGCAGCAAAAGTTTATTTAAAAAGTCTAAATGATTGATCGTACCGTACAAAAGAGTTTCATATCGTTTGTTTGTAATTTTGTAAAGAAGCTTAATTTTTGCAGCTGTTTTACTATTAATTAGTTTATATTCTTTTTTAAAATCACCGGAAAACCACCATGTTTCCAATCCACCAAATATCCGGGAGTGGTTTCCAATGAGAGCTCTCATTAAGCTTGTACCGGATTTCATTAATCCGCCAATGAATATTGGACGATTGTTCATGTGTTTTTTATTCCTCCACCATTAAGCTCCACTCTTTCGTCGGCAAGATGTCAAAAATTAATTGAGGATTTCCCAGATATAATTTTCCGCCTGGCACATCATTTGTGTCAAACCTTGATAATAGATAGGGGGAGCTGTAATCTGAATTTATCCCTCGTTCCATAGTGAAAGCCAAAAGAAAATCATAATCTTTCAGGGTATGGTGGACAGATTTGATTGCTTCCTGCGTGCCATAGGGATAGCTGAAAGTATAGATGGTTTTGCCGATTAGATTTTCTAAAAGAATTTTTGAATCCAAAATTTCATCTTTTTGTTTCCCTGGGGAAAGATTTCCCAATGGTCGATGACGATGGCCATGGCATCCAATGAGACCCTTCTGGCCCAGTATTTTAATTTGTTCAGCATTCATATACAGCTGATGATGGATTTGGGTTTCCTGTTCTGGGAAAATATCATTAAATATATGATTAGTATATTTTTCTTGTTGCTTGAAATTAAGGACAAAATTTAATAAATATTTCACTTCTCTATCTTCTTTGTTATCGTACCTGTAGGTGATGGCTGCTCCCTCCGTCAAACGGTTTTCTGAAATTATCTGATTCTCAGATTTAAGTCTATGTTTAAAATAGTTCATTAGTTTCTGGGACGACCTTTGAGATCTGATAATATGTGTTTTGTGTACAGTCAGGATTTTTGGTTTTGCTAAAGGTAGGGTGTTGATAAAAAAAATAGCGGGAATTCCCATCTCTGTTAGAATGGGTAAAGCTAACTCATATTGCTCCTTCAGCCCATCATCAAATGTGATCAAAAAAGATTTAGAAGGCAACTGCTTCCCCAGCAGGAAATGATCCTTAATGTCTTCTTGACTGATGAATTTACCTAATGTGGATAAAAGTTCTAACTGTTTACGAAATTCACTCGGGGTTCTACCAAATATGCTGGGGTAGGGTGCTGTAAAACTTTCCCTGATATAATGGAAATTAACAACAATTAATTTCATATTAATTGTCATCTCCTTATTAAATTTGCGTGGGATCAGCTTAAAATTTAGGGGTTGCCATAATCAGAAATTTTGTTTTTTTGCGACTATTCGTAATCTCAAACCAAGATCCCATTCAATAATTATTTTTTCAAAATCGATCTTGTCTTTGACGAGCTCATGCAATTTTGCAGGCAAAAAATTGATTTTAAGATTTGCAAAGGGGTCCTTATATTGCAAACTGTTTATAATTGAGTCATATCCTGTCAGTACAGTGTCCATATGGATGAGTTCATAACCATTGGTTTCGAAAAGATTTTTTATGGAATTGGGTGAGAAGATCATGGGATGGTTGCGTGGGGTAAAGAAGCGTGCTTTTTCATGAAGAAGAAGCCCCACAAGGCTTTGTGCATTGGGAGTGATTCCCATAAAGAGACCTTCATCATTTAACATGGAATGAACGATTGAAATATCCCTTGTGGGTTCAAATAGATGTTCAAGAACTCCAAACATGGTTATGATATCAAATCGTTGTGAGTTTAGTCGCTCATCTGTTAAAAGTAGAGGCTCAACATCAAGTCCCTTGTTCTTCGCAATTTCAATGGCATTTTCTTCTAATTCAACCCCTTTTACATTAAAACCAGCTGTTTGAGCAATGCTTAAAAAATGACCGTTTCCACATCCGATGTCCAATAAGTTTCCATGGTTTTTATATCTTTCTAACAAATCCAGATGTTCTTTGAAATACGTTTTATTAAATTCTTGCTGATGCTCGGAGCTATTCACCAAAGAGGCCCACAAGGCATTTGCCTTTGAGCCTTTTCTATACAGCCCAACCGTGTTGGCTTCTGTCAGACGAGGACTTACAAATAGCAGGTCGCAATTAATACATTTGTTATATACAAAACCCCATTTTTTCAGAAAAAATTTTCCGTCTGATCCACAGACAGGGCAGAGAATATGTTCCACCAGATGCTCATAGGGTTTATTTGTGGTCGGATCAATTAATCCCATGACTTCTTTTTCTATTTGATCGAAAAAAACATTTCTGTTTGTTTTTTTATCAAAGGACATTTAGACCCCATAAATATTTATTTTATTAGTTGAAAGAAGCCCAACGATACTATCGTAGTCAAATTGTGAATCAATATTTATTGATCTTTGCATGATGTATGGTATCGTTTTTTCAGTCACAAATTTTCGTTTTGACATGATTGCCTCGTATCTCGTGATATAAATGGCTCCATTTAATTTATATACTTCTGGGAGCAGCTGTCTTGCGATTTCTGATGTTGTATTTTTCAGAAAAGGTTCTACAAACCCATTGCTAACAATTTTTTTTAATTTATGAGGATGAGGCTCATCAAGTTTTTCCACAGAGACAATTGCTTCAGCATCAGATATTTTTAATCTTGAAAGCATATTTGTAATATCATCCGGGGTTCGCATTGGAGATGTGGGTTGTAATAAAACCACAAACTCATATTTTTTTTCAAGCTGGCTTAAAAGATGGATGGCGACCTCAATGTTGTTGGCTGTGTCTGTGGCTAATTCAGCTGGTCTTAATCCAAGGGAGTGAGCTCCTGCCCTTATTGCAATTTCTTCATAGCTTTTAGAGTCTGTGCTGATATAAACTTCATCTATTTGTTGGCAGCCTCTTCCAATGGCTATTGCTAATTCAATAAGTGTTTTGTTTCGTATGGTAGCAATATTTTTATTAGGAAATCCCTTTGAACCACTTCTTGCTGGAACCAATGCAATTGCGTTCATGTTTATCTCCTTTATGCTTTAATTAAGTTTGAACACCTAAGTGGCTTTTGCGGGTGAAAGATTCGGCCATCCTAATTGATTGAAGTCGCTATGAAAGGTGCCTTCTTTATTTTAGTTTTATATTAATTTCCGACAATGTGGCAGCAATTTTTTGGCCTGCTTGGCCATGGCCAAACTTTTTATCAGAATCATATCTTCCAATTTCTAATTGCTTTGCTATTTTTTTTATTATCATGTCTGCTTTATAGTCGGAAAATAGAATATTGGAGGCATGTTCTCTATTCTTTTGGCGATCTCCCACGATTACTGCGGGAACCCCTAGAAAAGCGCCCTCCCTTAAAAAAGATGAAGAGTTACCAACAGCACACTTTGCATTATTTAAAACCCTGGCATAATTTTCGGGTGAAAAGTTTTTGACGAAATGAAAATTGATATCTCTGTTGTTATTTTCCCGGAATTGCCGAATACCTTTGGCAATTCCGTCACTTCCGGCATCGGCGTTTGGCCATAGGATAATTTTTTGAATATGTGTATAACTTTTCAATGCGTGAAGGGTTTCACTAATCTGAGAGAGACCATTTCCAAAGCTTGTTGTGACGGGATGCTGAATCATTAAAATATAGGGTTGGGTCCAATCAATTGGCACTCCAACCCCTGTGCTGCTCGTCGTCATTATTTTTTGATCTATGGATAAATCTTCATTTGCCAAGATATCCATGGCCGGGCATCCGTGGTTAAATACACGTTCCTCCGATTCCCCCATATTGATAACTCTGGTTTTTGATTTTTCAGTGGCAACAAAATGATAGTCTGCTAATTTTGTGATAGCGTGTCGAACCCTGTCGTCGATGTTCCCACTTATTTCGCCCCCTTGAAGGTGGATCAAAGGGATGTTCAAATAAGATGATGCAATTGCCGTTGCCATTGTTTCAAATCTGTCTGCAACTGTAACCACCATGTCGGGGTTCAAATCTTGGAAGGCAGTTGATAGTTCAACTATACCCAAGCCGGTTGATTTTGCCTGGGTTGCCAGATTTTCACCTTCAACTACATAGTGGATGGAGCGATCTGGAGTAAACCCATCTTGTTTGATAATATTAACCGCCTTGCCAAATCTCTCAAGCAGGGTTGATGCGCCGACAATTAATTGTAATTTCAGGTGGGGATGTTTTTTTATGGCTTTCATTAAGTATTTAACTCGTCCATAGTTGGCCCGACTTGCAACAACCACACAAATTTTTTTTTTAGTCATTTATGTGTTCCTTTTTTAAGAAAGCCCATTGGTTTAAATCACAATTGATTTTTTTACCTATAACCGTTTGATATTCTTTTGTGTCAATGCCATAACCATATGGCTTTTTCCCTTCTAAATCATCAAATGTTAAGATATGCCCTTTGTTTAAGGTTTTGTTAACCGATAGTGATTTTTCAAATATGGTTTTCAGATCTTTAAATTTTTGGGTGTCATTTTTATTAATGGTGCTGTTTCGCATTTTTTCTATAAACCTGATACCCTTCACCAATTCTTTTGTTTCCTTGATAGTCAATGATGATTGACTGTCAGGACCAAACATGTTTTTGTCAAAAACAACATGAAATTCTATGATTTCAGCTCCAATAGTAACCGCACTGAGGGATGGATAGATAGTACCGGAGTGATCCGATAATCCAATCGGGAAATCATAGAGTTCCTTGAGTTCTGTGATGATATTTAATCCAATATCTTCTGCAGCAGTGGGGTATTTCGTTGTACATTGAAGAAGGGATATTTTGTTGTCAAAGGGTTGGAGAAAAGTTATTGTTTGATTGAGTTCAAAAAGGCTGCTCATACCGCTTGATAAAATAATTTCTTTGCCGGTTTTAGCGATTTTTTCAAGCATTAAAAAATTGTTAATTTCTCCTGAGCCTATTTTGAATTTGTTTACTCCCAATGATTCGAGTAAATCAACTGCCATATTTGAAAAAGGCGAGCTCAGAAATTCGACTCCTCTCTCCTCACAATGATTTTTGATTTCTTCCCATTGAAGGAGGGAAAACTCCATTCTTTTCCAATAATCAAATCTTGTTTTGTCTTCATATGAGAACTTTACCCTAAAGGGTTCATAGACGGAACTTTCTGCTTCTGCAATATGGGTCTGGAACTTGATGGCATTGACTCCTGTCTGAGCCACCGCATCAATATAGGAATGCAACAGTCCCAGGCTCCCATCATGGGCTTGACCGATTTCAGCAATAATAAAGGTTTTATTCAATTAAAATATCCTCAAACCTTTAATGACGTCGACTAATTATTTCATGTTTGATTTCCATGAAACTTGGATTTTGGGTTAAATATGATAGTGTGATGATTGAAACGACACTAAGTGCAGCATCCATTAGCAGTGTTGTTAAGTTATTAAATTGAGTGAACATATTACATCCGATCAAAATGCCGCCAATACTTGTTGCAATGAAAAGATTGGGTAGAATATCTTTTATGAATTCAGTAAAATTATATCCAATGTTTTTCCCAGCAGTGGTAAAAACAGACAACTCAAGAAAAGTTGCAATAATCTGGCTGATGATAAGCGCATGAATGCTCAGATTAAACGTGACACCGACCCCCACCAGGTGAAATAATTTGGTAAGTATTATGTATCGGATCAGCTTCCCCCCGTTCCCTTCCACCTTGAGAATATTGATGAATAACGATTTTATAGGTTCCAACAATCCTATTACAATGAGCATTTGAAAAAAGGGGATCGTTTTAATCCACTTGGATGATAATAATAGAGGAATCAAAGGGTCGGCAATGGAGGCTAATGTAATTAGAATTGGGAAGTTCAGGTATGTCAGGAGGCGCATCGTTTTTCTGAAGGCTTCCTTATATCTTTTTTTATCTTTTTTGATATTGGCAAATGCCGGAAATGAAACGCTTTTGATGATGCCGTTAATCGCGTTGGATGGTAATTTTTGTAATTTCATTCCCTGGGCATAGAAACCCAGTGTTGTTACAGAATATTGTTTTCCGATGATGACATTGTAAATATTTTTAAATCCAACTTCAATAAAATTGGCTATCATTAATTTGGAACCAAAAGAAAAAAGTGCTTTGGATTGGTTTTTATTGAGAGACAAAGATGGAAGCCACCAGTTAAATTTAAGAAACATGGTGGTTGAAAAAAGATGCATACTGAGGTTCTGAATTACCAGGCTCCAAACACCAAAGCCCATGCAAGCCAGAATAATGGCAATCAATCCAGACGCGATACTGGCAATAATTTCAACCTTTGCAATTTTGTCGTAACTCAGCTCTTTTACCAGTTGGACGCGGTTCATCCCTCTTAGAGGAATCAATATTAAATTTAACGTCATAATTCTGATAATCCAGATTAATCTGGGTTCGTTGTAAAAATTTGCAATTATAGGAGCCAAACAATAGAGGGTTAAATAACAGAGCGAACCGATGAGCAAACCATAATAAAAGACAAAGTTGTATTCCGCTTGGATTACTTCTTTTTTTCTAATCAGAGACTCTCCTAAGCCTGCCCCCTGTAGTCTCAAAGACAATTCTATAAATATACTGATCATACCGATTATGCCGAAGTCTTCAGGTACCAATATTCTTGCAAGGATAATATGGATAAGGAGTGTTGAAGCCTGTCTTAAGAGGACGCTGATTGAACTCCAGGCTAAAGCATTGATCATTTTTTTTCGGAATGTTTTCATAAATTTTGACTGGAATAAGAATCTGTATGAAATAATTTTCAGGAGTAGAGATCAGTAATTCCCGGTCTTGATCTAATTATCTGATATTCTTTAATATTTATCAACGGGCGCATTCCCATTCTCCGGGTTAAAAAAAATTCTGTCTATTTGTGCAAAAAGAATGATATGCTCCGCCCAAATCATCTAAAATGGAGAGGTACAATATCATAGAGATCAGGACAGCTAAAGATTGTGAAACGGTTGAAGACGTGTATGCTTGCCTTAAAGAGCTGGACGAAGATAGGCTGCTCATAGGTAGTCCGGAAGAGTTAGATCTGCTGGAACAAAAAATTATGAGCTATACAAATCGATTAGCCGCTTTGTTGTTAAAAAAAAAGTCCAAACAACCTTAGATTCCCCTGAACAACGGATCAAAGAGAAAGAATTGGTTCAAAATTGGCCGGGCAGAATGAAAAACGAAGGATATCAGAGCGTTCAAATTCAGACCAGAGGAGGTGCCGATATCGAACTTCATTCCCGATATTATAGACGATCGTGTGACCGTCGAAAGGGGAAACGGTATAAGGGAATGTATGCCGGTTTGATATTACTGGGAATTCATGAACGATGCACACCTGGCTTGGCAGCGATGGTTAGTGCTTGGTCTGCGTTATTGAGTTCATTTGAAGAAGCTCGTCAAGTGCTTTGTGATCATGGTATTGCGCTGGGAGTAAAGGTGATTCGGAAACTGGCTTACCGTTATGCGGAACGAGCCCGGGTAGTCCAGCAAGCAGGTCTAATTCCATTGAACGAAGCGGACAATCTCCAGGGACGTCGAGTCGTCGTCAGTACTGACGGTGGACGTACACGCCTGCGTGAAAAGAAGCGAGGCCCAAAGACCAAAAAAGGAAGAACCCGATATAATGGGGCCTGGCGAGAACCGAAGCTTTTGATCATTTATGTTGTCGATGCACAGGGTAAACAGGAAAGAAGCTTCAATCCCTTTATTGACGGTGGAATAAATGGTCCTGATGGCTTGTTTGATCTGCTAAAAGGTTATCTGAAGGCTCTCTCAATCCAGAAGGCAGACAAAGTCTTGTTCGTTGCAGACGGAGCTCATTGGATCTGGAATCGAGTCCCCGCTCTTGTTAAATCCTTGGGTTTGGATCTGGAGAAGGTATATGAACTTCTTGACTTCTACCATGCTGTAGAACATCTTGGTAAGGTTGCGGGGTTACGAAAAAGTTGGTCAGCTAAAAAACGTAAATCCTGGATTTCCAAACAAAGAGGTCTTCTATTAAAAGGTCAATCGACTGCGGTCGTACAGGCCGTACAGGTTCTTTGCCGAGGCCGAAATAGCAAAACTATCAAGACGGAGCGAGATTATTTTGTTCGAAATGAACAAAGGCTTAATTTTCCAACTGTGAAGGCATTGGGCTTACCTATTGGCAGTGGAGCGATTGAAAGTTCGATCCGGAGAGTGGTCAACTTGCGACTTAAAGGCCCTTGCATTTTTTGGTGTAAGGAAAATGCAGACAAAATGCTCATGCTGCGCTCATACTACAAGTCTGGGCGTAAGTTCTCAATAAGTTCGGGTAATTGTTATTTTTTAGAAGCAGTAAACCTTGAAATAAGGTGATTCTCGTATTA
>CAKZLA010000352.1 GCA_937124525.1 uncultured Desulfobacterium sp. | reverse complement strand
GGAGGATGCGATTGATATTTTAAAGGGAAATACCGGGTGTACGGGGTAGTTTTTTAGTAATGAAGCCATTGGGCTTACCCTGCCCAATTTCATCAACCTGAGGGTGAAAAAATCAGATCCTTGGGCCAAGGGGGACACGGCAACGGGGGATACCAAACCCGCCACCCTGGAAACGGGATTTGAGATCCAGGTGCCTCCCTTTGTGGAGGAAGATCAGCTGATTAAAATTGACACCCGAACCAAGGAGTATGTGGAGCGGGTAAACGAATAGCAGGACAGTTTCAGGGGGGATTCCCATTTTTCCCTGTGACCAGTGAAATGCAATAATCAAGGCCAAGGGTGGCACAAAACAGGTTGACCCGGGCCTTGACGCCTTTGTATAAAATAACATCGGGGAAAATTTCTACTTTGTGCAGGTTTTCGTTAAACCCCTTTTTTATATATTTTAAAAATGCCTCTTTTAAGGTCCAGCCTCTGAAAATTTTCATGGGATCATTTTCCATGTATTCTCTTTCGGCCGGTGTGAAGGCAAGTTTCATGAATCCAGCATCCGGTGCTGGTCCGATCTCTTCCAGGTCCAGGCCCATGGTACGGCTTCCATGCTGGCACAGGGCCACCGCAGCATAGTCACCGGAGTGGGTGATGGAGATATGGATTTTCGGATACCGGGGCAGAAAGGGAGCACCCTGCTCCCGGTATGCAATGGCGATCTCCCATGCCTTTGTCCCTTCCTGTGCCGTGCCACACACCATCTCCTTTACCAGACTTCTTCCTGCCATCCATTCAATCTGCTTTTTTAAACTCTTAAATTGGTTAACCACCTCCAGTTCTTCCGGGGAAAGAAAAGAACGAATAAAATCACCAGGGGTAAATTCGGTGGCCCGTCGGGTGGCAAACCCATGGAATCGAGCGGGGTCATGGAGGGTTTTCATGAAGGCAGAAAATTTTCTGACCTGGACAATGATACCCGGTTCCGGGGACCAGTGGATGTTATCATCTGGTTTTAATGTCAGCATGGACCTTTTCCTTGGATGGGGTGTTTACCCTGCCTGGTGTTGCTTGATTTTTTTGTGGGCACCCCGTATCAACTCCTCGGTGGTTTCCCAAGAGATACACTCGTCGGTGACAGAAACCCCATAGGAAAGATCTTCAGGGGCACATTCCATACTCTGACTTCCCTGGCACAAATTACTCTCCAGCATAAATCCTTTGATGGCATGACCTGTGTCAGTGTCCATGAGTATCTGGTTGATCACATCCTCCCACACAATGGCCTGGCGTTCGTATTTTTTATTTGAGTTGGCATGGGAACAGTCCACAATGATGGCCTGGGTGAGATTTTTCTGTTTCAGGGTTTCCACGGCCTCCCGGATGCTCACCGAATCGTAATTTGGCCGCTTGCCCCCCCTTAAAACAATATGGGAATAGGGATTGCCCCTGGTGTTCACAATGCTCACCAGGCCATGTTCGTTAATGCCAAGAAAACTCTGGGGGGCGCCAGCGGCGATCATGGAGTTGATGGCTGTGCCCAAGGCACCGTCGGTGCAGTTTTTAAATCCCACGGGCATGGAAAGCCCGCTGGACATTTCACGGTGGGTCTGGGACTCTGTTGTTCTGGCACCAATGGCAGTCCAGCACACAAGCCCTGCGATGTACTGGGGAATAATGGGGTCCAGCATTTCCGTGGCCGTTGGCATGCCCATGGCGGTGATGGTCAGCAGCAGTTTTCTGGCCCGGCGTAATCCCTCCATCAAATCCCGGGAGTCGTCCATATAAGGATCATTGATAAGCCCTTTCCAGCCAATGGATGTGCGGGGTTTCTCAAAGTACACCCGCATGATCACATCAAAGGTGTCTTTGACCTCTTCCCTGAGTTTGCACAATTTTTCAGCATATTCCAGGGCAGCGGTTTCATCATGGACAGAGCAGGGGCCAGTGATGACAAGGCGTCTTTTGTCCTGGCCGGACAAAATCTGCTTGATCTCTTCCCTGCCTTCCAGGACTGTTTTTGCCGAGGCAGTACCCAGGGGGTATGCATCCTTGAATTCATCTGGCGTGCTAAGGGGTTGGAAATTTTCTACGTTAACATCATAGGTGCGTTGCATGTTTTCATTCTCCTGTGGTGGGTTGAAAACATGAAAAACAAGAACCAGGATCTTTTACTGCGGTGGAAACAAAAAAAGCCGCAGGGTTCTGGCCTGCGGCTTTTCATGTTTTAATTATGTATCAATCAAATCAGAACAGCCCAGGCAGCCTCCTAAAATAGAAGTTATTAAAATAATAAAAGTTGCCTGTAAAATTCTGATTCATTTTGATCTCCATTTATTATGACTACTCTTATACAGACCTTGTGGGGGGCTGTCAAATTTTTTTTAAATTCTTATGACCTCGGTTTCAGCGCTGATTGTCGGGGAAAGACAATCCCGGGGGATGTCGGCATCGGTCCGCCTATTTGAAATGGCAGAGATTGTGGGTAAGATCTGGTGATGCTTTAGATTTTTATCTCTGATTTTCGTGTTATTTGGGCAAGAGAATCAGAAAATTTTTTTGGTTTTGGCTTGTCCAGGTTAGGAAAAACCTCATCTGGGGTGTTGCGGGGAAGAACATTGATGGGAGTGTCGGGGAAGGCATCGGGGACAAGGGATAGAATCTTTTTTTCCATGGATGGAGATAACAGGCGGGCCTCTATGCTGGTGGCATAGAGATTCCGGGCTTGAAAATCACATCGATGGGTTTCAACAAAACGGTTCACCAGCAGGGGAAGGATGGATGCATTGTCTTTTTGGGCTCGGGCAATAAGGGTCAGTACCCTCACACAGACAGGGTCATTGGGGAGAAAAAAAGCTTCTTTTTTTAACCATTGAGCGGCAATTTCGGTTTCATGGGGACATATTTTTAAAAAATGTTTTGTGGCATTGGTGAACACCGGGGTGGCCCTGTCATGGGTCAGGGAAAAGCGGGCCATGGCTCCGGTGAGTTTTTCCACGGTTTTTTTCTTTCTCCAGGGTAACAAGAATGCGCTGTTATAGGTTGCAAGGCCCTTCATCAGCTGGCTTTCACATTGACTCACCTGTCCGGTTTCTTCCCATTTTTGAGCCCTTTGTATAGATGCTTTTATCAATTGCCGGGCCATGAAGGTCATGCAGGTGCCTGTCATTATAAAAATAAGGCATATGATGATTCCATATATCATCGGTGGGGAGGCCTGGGGCATTGTCTCCATGAGGAGGGGGATCATGACAAATGAAAGGAGAATGCCCAAGGTTGCTGTTATCCAGATTCTGATAGCCAGATGTTTAAATAGGAAATGCATTATGGGGTATCTCCACAAAGGGTCTGGCCTGGTTTCAAGGGGATGGTAAGGGTGGATGTGCTTTTTGTCCCGGGGGTGCGTCCCGTAAGGGCATCTACGGTTTTAAATGAAATGCTGTCGGGGATGCTGAAGGGTCTTGCAGGGTCGTCCTTCAGGGCCTCAGACATAAACGCCGTCCACATGGAAACTGCCATGGTGTCACCGGAGGTATTGCCGGGAGCGTTTATTCTTTGGGGGGTGTCATACCCGATCCACACAGAGGTGGAAAGCCCTGGCGTAAATCCGGTGAACCAGGCATTATAACCATCAGGGTCTGTCCCTGTTTTTCCTGCAGCCGGCCGGGAAAACCCCTGCTGTCTGACCCTTCTTGCCATTCCGTTGTCCACAACAGACTGCATCATATCCACCACCTGAAATGCCGTGGCTGCATCTAATACTTTTTTTCCCTGGACCAGGTGTTCGTAAATCACATGCCCCAGGGCATCTTCCACCCGCCAGATGAAAAAAGGATTGTGGTGAATGCCCCCCGAGGCAAAGGTGGCATAGGCCCCGGCGATTTCCATGGGACTGACTTGTGCTGCTGTCATACCCCTGGAATACACAGATTCAAGGGGGCTTGAAATGCCACAAATGCTGGCAATATCGATGACGCCTTTCACACCGATTTTTTCCAGCAACTGGTCAGTGATGATGTCCACTGACAGGGTTAAGGCCTGTTTTAAAATCATGTTGCCATGGGGGGCTTTGGTGCGGTTTTCGGAAGACAAGATTTGACCCTCTTTAATGGGGGGGGCGATTCGTTGGCGGGTCATCATCGTTCCGCCATGGACGTTTTGCTGTTTCATGGCCGCATAATAAATAAAGGGCATGAAGCCGGACCCCACCCGACGTTTGCTGGAAATGGCCCGGTTGAATTCTGATCTGTAGTAATTCCTTCCGCCCATAAGGGCTTTTACAGCCCCGGAACCGGTATCAATGGCCACCAGGGCCACCTGGGGAATGGGTTTATCGTTTCTGTTTATTTCCAGGGCGACGTCCAGTTCATCCATACCCTTTTTCACCGTTGTCCGGGCGGCCCGCTGCATGGCCGTATTCAGTGTGGTGGTGACCCTGATACCCCCATGGAATACCACATCTTTACCATACTCTTGGATCAGCTGTCCAATGAGGGTGTCCAGAAAATAGCTGCCGGTTCTGGCATCGGCATGTCTGGCAGCCAGTGTGGGTTTTTCCTGGAGTACCCGGTCTGCCTTTTCCCGGGTGAGGTATCCCATGGTCACCATGCGGTGGATCACTACCCCCCGTCGTTTAAGGGCGCGATCATAGTGACGGTAGGGGTTGTATCTGCTGGGGGATTGGGGAAGTCCCGCCAGAAGGGCAGCCTCCCCCAGGGACAGATCTGCAGCGGGCTTGCCAAAAAAAACCCGGGCAGCCCGTTCCACTCCCTGGGCCCCGGCACCAAAGGCAATCTGGTTGACATAGGCGTGGAGGATTTCCTCCTTGGGAAATGTATATTCTATTTGTAGGGCCACCAGAAGTTCTTTGAATTTTCGCAGGTAGGTCTGTTTGAAACTGAAAAAAAGATTTTTGGCCAGTTGCTGGGTGATGGTGGAGGCCCCCTGTATTCTACCCGGCTGCACCAGGGTAATATAGAGAGCCTTTAAAGTCCTGAGTTTGCTCAGCCCACTGTGTTCCATGAAGCGGTGATCTTCCACCGCCAGAATGGCATTGATAAAATGGGGGGAGATGCGGGAGAGGGGCACCGGTTCTTTTCTGCCAAGGGTGATGAGCTTTTCTCCGGTGGCGGCGTAAATTTGTGTTTTGGGTGTTTCAATGATGCGGGCCAGGGGGTGGGGCAGTCTGGGAAGTTCTTCTGCGCTGTAAAATATGAAAAAAAACAGGAGCAGTATGGCACACCCTCCTGCCGTGAGCCCCATATAAAAGAGGGTGGAGATCCATTTCATGAGGCGGACCATTGTTTTCATTGTTCTCTTCCTGTAAGGCGTTGGATCAGTTGCTTAACAGCCCAGTTTCTCCCTTTCGTAAAAATTACCAAGTCGCCCCGGGATCCATGGACTTCAAATCCCATTTGCACATATGCCGACGTATGGTTCGGCCAGATACCCACCCGTGATATTTTTCCCCGGTCAGGGAAAAGCCTTTCCGGACGGATGATTAATTCAGAAAGGGTTTCCGGGGGAAGGGTCAGTGTGGCTTTGAAAAATTGATTCGCCGAATATATAGTGCCGGCGAAATCGTGAATATTCTCCAGGGTTCCTTTAAAAACAGTGTTGTTCTGGTCAAGCTCTGCCACCGTTGCCCGACTTAAGGAGATTTGTCTGATAACCCGGTTTGCCGGGGTCAGAAAATAGATGTCCAGGCCGTGGGATTTGCCTTCGCAGAAGATTTTATCCATGCCCGTGCCATTAAAAAGCCACACCAATTCCAGGGGAGGAATCAGTTCAGCTGCCGTTGGTTCGGGTAGGGCAAGATAGAGCTGCTTGAAATGGGTTTTGCTGATGTGGGTCCACTGACCTGGTAAAATACCCGATGCAAGCTGGATAAAGGAGGATGCTTCCCTTGCATATCGAGTGGCCTCTTTTCGACTGTCGGTGATTGTTTTGAGATAGGATTGAGCCGTGGCCGTACGGTCTTTGGTTTCCCATACCGTGCCTATTTCCGGTCTTGTGTCGTTACTGGAGGCAAGATAGCCTCCCACAAGATGTTCACACCAGTTCATCTGCCACTCTGATACTGCGGTGATCATCAGAACGATAACCATGAGCAGGTGCAAGGGTGAGAGCATTTCCCTGAACCATGTTTTTATGTGTGTGGATTCATGCCAATGTGTCATCATCATAGTTGTGTATGCACAAAACAGGACGGTTTTGCAAGAAATTTCCACCGACGACCATAGTACCCCCGGCGAAACGGTTTGACTTTAAAGGTCCGACTCGCCCTCTAACCGCAGGATAAATTTTTATTGCAGGCCATCGTTAAATGCCTTTTTTTTTGTGACTCAACATTTCTTTTCTAAAGCATTTAGAAGTATATGAGCGATTTTAATACTGTTGCTAAGTCCAAATAAGCTTGTTAGCAGAAGTTAAAAAACATTAATAGAAAGATATTGCTCGTTAAAATAAAAAAGCCTTACTTGATCAAGTAAGGCTTTTTTTAATGCTTTGTCCCGTCCTGAAATAAGTTGACACAAATTCACTTTATTTATGTCAACACCAGAAAACCCCTAT
>CAKZLA010000351.1 GCA_937124525.1 uncultured Desulfobacterium sp. | reverse complement strand
CCACTCTCTCCAGAGCATGCGCAAGGAGTTTGGCCTGTTTTTAAAATCCCTGCCGGGCATCGGGGATGATATGTATAAATTTGCCAAACGTTCCGAGGACTCCTTTAAGACCTTTGTCACACCGGGCATGCTGTTTGAGGCTTTTAACTTTGATTATTTCGGTCCTATTGACGGCCATCGGCTGAACCATCTCATTGATATTTTGGAAAACATTAAAAAACACAATGAACCCGTGCTGCTCCATGTAATCACCACCAAGGGAAAAGGATATCCACCGGCGGAAAAAAATCCGGTTTATTACCATGGGGTGGGTTCCTTTGACGTTGAGACCGGTCACAGTCCCCTGGGAAAAAATAAAATTCCCACCTATACCCAGGTATTCGGCAAGGCCATGCTTGACCTTGCAAAACATGACGATCGCCTGGTGGCCATCACCGCAGCCATGCCGGAAGGTACAGGTCTTCAGGCCTTTGCCGATACCTTCCCGGAGCGTTTTTTTGATGTGGGCATTGCCGAACAGCATGCTGTCACCTTTGCCGCAGGCATGGCCTCCCGGGGTATGAAACCCGTGGTGGCCATCTATTCCACCTTTATGCAGCGGGCCTATGATCAAATTTTACATGATGTGTGTATTGATAGCCATCCTGTCATATTTGCCCTGGACCGCGGCGGCATTGTGGGGGAAGACGGCCCCACCCACCATGGACTGTTTGATTACGCGTTTTTAAGAAATATTCCCAACATGACCATCATGGCTCCCAAAGATGAAAATGAGCTGTGCATCATGCTCAAAACCGCTGTTAAGCATAATGGTCCCATTGCCATGAGATATCCCCGGGGAACCGGAGAAGGGGTTGAAATCAATGGTGATGCCCCTCTGCTGGACATTGGCACTGGGGAGTTGATCCAGGAGGGCCGGGATATTTTACTCCTTGCCGTGGGTCGAGCAGTTCAAGAGGCGGTGAAAGCAGCTGAGGTTCTTGAAAAAGAGGGCCACTCCGTGGCTGTGATCAACGCCAGATTCATTAAACCCCTGGACAGAGAACTCATCATTAATACGGCCATGAAGACCCAAAAGGTGATCACCATTGAAGAACATGTCCTGGATGGGGGCTTTGGCAGTGCGGTGCTGGAACTTTTGGCGGACAATGACGTCTTTAACTGCAAACTCAGGCGGGTGGGCATAAGGGATACCTTTGTGGAGCATGGCCCCCAGAAAATTTTACGCAGCGCGTATAAGGTGGATGCAACAGCTGTACTATCCGCAGCAAAGGAGCTTCTGGCCCGTGGTTAAAAATATTAAAATCAGGCTGGATGCCCTCATGGTGGAAAAGGGCCTGCTTCCCTCCCGGGAAAGGGCCCGGGCAATGATTATGGCGGGCAATGTGCGGGTGAATGATGTGGTGGTGGATAAGGCCGGTACAAAATTTTTCCCCCATGCAACGGTGGTGTTAAAAGAAAAAGATATCCCCTATGTCAGCCGGGGGGGGCTCAAACTTGAAAGGGCATTGGATGTGCTGTCCCTGGATTTGTCCGGGCTTACCTGTCTGGATATTGGGGCCTCCACCGGGGGATTCACCGATTGCATGCTCCAAAATGGCGCGGCAAAGGTCTATGCCGTGGATGTGGGATATGGTCAAATGGCCTGGTCCCTGCGACAGGATGACCGGGTCATCGTCATTGAACGCACCAATATCCGATATATTGACTTTGAGATCATTGGGGAATTAATGGACCTTATCACCATAGACACCTCTTTTATCTCATTAAAGCTGGTGGTGCCCGCAGCAGAACAGTTCATGAAACCTGGCACCCTGATTCTGGCCTTGATCAAACCCCAGTTTGAAGCGGGTAAGGAGCGAATCGGTAAAGGAGGCGTGGTGAGAGATCCGGTGTTAAGGATGGAAATTGTGGGAGAAATTGTATCCTTTTTTGTCCAGCGGGGCTATGAGACCCTTCCTGTTATTGAATCTCCGGTGCCAGGCCCCAAGGGAAATATTGAGTTTATCCTCCCCATGACGTTTGTCAACAACCCCTGAGCTAAAGACTCAGGGGTTTTCTTGCCGATTTTTTATGAAATGAATGAATCTTACAGTCAGGCAAATCTATCCTTGCATCATTGATGCAAATTGATATATGTAAATTATTGATTCAACTTATTAATCACTCAACTTTTGGAATTGATAAATTTGTATGGTATCAGGCGTAAATTATTGTTATTCTGGCATGATTAATGCTTTATATGTTCATAAAAAAGCATGGAGCCTGCTTAAAGAAATCAGGTTCCAATAAAGCTGCCTGTTTTTTCAAAAAACATATCTCTAAAACTTGAGTCAATCACTGGAAAAGGAGCTATAATGACGGAACAAATCGCAAAATTGAGAAACATCGCTCTGGCAGGTCATGGGGGTGCGGGTAAAACTTCTCTGGCTGAATCAATGCTTTTCAGCGCTGGCGTTATCAAGCGTCTGGGTAAGGTTGAAGAGGGCAACACCGCCATGGATTTCCAGCCGGAAGAAGTGAGAAAACAGCAGAGTGTAAGCAGTGCTTTTCATAAATACACCTGGAAAAAACACGCCGTTACTCTGATGGATACCCCTGGAGACCAGAATTTCTTTTCCGCTGCAAAAACCTGCATTCCTGCTGCAGACAGTGTCATCATCGTTGTGGATGGTGTGGACGGTCCCAGTGCCATGACCGAAGAAGTTGCCGTGTGTGTGGAAGAACACAACCTTCCATCGGTACTCTTCATTAATAAGATGGACAAGGAACGGGCCAATGTGGATGAGATGGCCATCATCTGTGAAAACACCCTGAAAAGAAAAGCCATTATTGTTCAACTTCCCATTGGTCAGATGGATGATTTCAAGGGAATTGTGGACGTTATTTCAGGTAAGGCCCATGTCTATGATGAAAAAGGCAAGGCCACCCAGACCGATATCCCGGCAGAGATGACCGATGCCTATGAAGCTGCCCGGGAATCCTTTGTTGAAAATATTGCAGAGCTGGATGATGACCTGCTTGAAAAATACCTGGAAGGTGAAGAACTTTCAGAAGATGAATTAAAAGCCACCTTTAGAAAAGGGGTGCTTGCCTGTGAATTCTCACCGGTGCTGTGCGGTTCTGCCACCCAATTTGTTGGCATTGATCTTCTCTTTGATTTTATTAACACCAGCATGCCCTCCCCCCTGGACCGTGGTAATTGGATCGCCAAAGATGAGGCAGGAGAATCAGTGGAAGTGGCACCAGATCCCGATGCCCCTTTTTATGGTTATGTCTTTAATACCATTGTTGATCCCTATGCCGGACGACTGTCTTTGTTCCGGGTCATTTCCGGTACCTTGGGCAAAGAGGGAACCTTTCTCAATGTAAATAAAAACACCAAAGAACGTTTCACCCAGCTTCTGGAAATCCGGGGTAAAGAACAGGCCCCCATCACCGAAGCCCTGCCCGGCGCCATCGTGGCAGTTGCCAAGCTGAAAGAGACCTTTACCGGCGATACCATGAGTGATGATAAAGAGATTGTCTTTGAGGCTCCCAAGCCCATGCCCCCGGTGATTTCATTTGCTGTTTACTCCAAAAACAAGGGTGACGAGGATAAAATCCATGGGGCCCTGAGAAAAATTCTTGAGGAAGACACGGGGCTCCAACTCAAACGGGAAGTGGAGACCAACGAAACCGTTCTGTCTGGTCGCGGTCTGGTACACATTGAAACCACCATTGAAAAAATCAAACGGAAATTCAATGTGGAAATGGGAATAAAAACCCCCAAGGTACCTTATAGAGAAACCTTTAAAAGAAAAATCCGGGTCCAGGGAAAGCATAAAAAACAATCCGGTGGTCATGGACAGTTTGGTGATTGCTGGATTACCCTGGAACCCATTGCCAAGGGCAAAGGGTTTGAGTTTGTGGATGCCATTGTGGGGGGATCTATTCCCAGAACCTATATTCCTGCCGTGGAAAAGGGCGTGATAGAAGCATCTGAAAAGGGCCTTCTGGCAGGTTTCCCCTGTGTGGATTTTAAGGTGACCCTGGACGACGGCAGCTATCACTCCGTTGATTCATCGGAAATGGCCTTTAAAATGGCGGGCTCCATTGCCTTCAAAAAGGCGGCTGAGCAGGCAAAATCAGTCCTTTTAGAACCCATCATGAATGTTTCCATTCTGGTTCCTGATGAGTTCACCGGCGATATCATGGGAGATCTTAACTCCCGCCGGGGTCGTGTATTAGGCATGGACAGCGAAGGAGAAAAACAGGTGATCAATGCCAATGTTCCCATGGCAGAATTTTTAAGATATGCACCGGACCTTAGATCCATGACCGGCGGCCGGGGCACCTTTACCATGGAATTTGGTCATTATGACGAGGTTCCAGGGGATCTTTCCCAGAAGGTCATTGAGAAAATCAAGGCAGAAAAAGAGGAAGAGTAATTTTGGTTGGTGTTATTGGATTGAATATCAGTAGGGCTGATTTTTATGAAAAAGAGTTAAGCTTCCAGGTATCGTGTTCTTACGGACCCGGCCGCTACGACCCGGCTTACGAAAATAAGGGGCAGGATTATCCGTTGGGATACGTGCGATGGACCGAACAGCGCAACTTTGAAGCAGTACTTGATATGCTTTCCTCGGGAAAGCTGGAAGTCACAGCTCTTGTTAGCCATAAGGTTCCGTTTGATGAGGCACCGCGTGCCTATGAGCTGCTTTCGGCTGACAAGGCTGCGCTGGGAATTCTGCTGCGAGTGCATACCGGAAGATCCGCCGATTTTCATGTGTTCGCCACCCAGCGTAGTTGAGGCGTAGACCGCTTCTAGAGAGAAAT
>CAKZLA010000350.1 GCA_937124525.1 uncultured Desulfobacterium sp. | reverse complement strand
TCAAATATACCACACTTCTCCAAACAAGAAAAGTCTATTTTTATATCTAATTAATTGAAGATATTAGATTGTTTTTTTAATATCGATAAAAGGTGTCTGAATGATATAGCAAATAAATGGTAATTTAAAAACTGCTGGCTCTCTCACTGTTTTTGTACAGGCACACCTTCACTTTTCGGATATAATATAAGATGGTCATCAATAGCTATTGCGAAATTGAATTGTTCCCTATATCTTTAATTATGAGTTATATCTATGGCACCCGGCAGCATTATTTTTTCGGAAGTTTGTATTTAAATTCAGGTGTCTTGAATTAATATTCCCCCCTCCGAATCTGAAAACCACTTGCCGGGGTTGATTTTAATTTTATGATGGGGTTTAGAATATGAAAACATTTATCATATTCATTTTTTTTTTGATGTTGTTGTATCCGATATCTTCCTTTGCAGAAGAGGGTTCCGATTCCAGTCAATTCAATCCGTTGGTGTTGCGCCAGGACGGTGCGCCGAACAGAAAAGCCCCTCAACTGGCTCCGGGTTCGCAGATAAAAATCTATATTCCGAGTCTGCCCTATATTTATATCTCCCACGCCATCAACGGTGCTCTGCTCAGGCCAGCCAATAATATCCGTGGCTGGGAATTCGATCTGGCCACGGAGTTCAGCCAGATCGACGAGATCACCTATGAGTTCAAGCTGCGCAAAGGCGTCCGATTTCAGGATTCCACCCCGTTCAATGCCGATATGGTTGTTCTGAATATGGACTACTTCAAAAAGAAGCCATTTTTATTCAGCAAAATCGACAGCCTCTTTGATCACGCCGAAAAGGTAGATGACAATACAGTGCGTTTTTACCTTAGGGAAAAATACGGTCAGTTTTTGAACGATCTGATCTGGGTGGAGTTTTACTCTCCGAAATACCTTGAGAAATACGGCTGGAATGGAAAAGCGACATGTCCCAACCTCGCCGAGCCCGGACTTTACGGCATCGGGCCTTACATCCTCAAAGAAGGGTATATTGAAGGAGACCGGCAGACGTCTAAGGCAATTCTGGAGGCAAATCCGCTGTACTGGAATTCCCAATACCCGAAAATCCAGAAGATCAGCATCTACACCGAACTGGATACAGATCAGGCCTTGAAGAAGGTGCTCTACGAAGAGGGAGAACTGGACATGATGCCGATTCCCTTTTCCCGTAAGGTGGAAACCGTTCTGTCTCCCTATGCCAAGGTTCTTGCCGCTTCCTCGACCAACAACTGGGCGATTCATTTCAATCTCAGGAACGGAAACAAACGACTCCTGGACAAAGAGGTCCGCGTAGCCTTGAACCAAGCCTTACATCAGCATAATCTGCTGAACTTCGTCTATGACGGTGAAGGGATTGTAAAACCCACCCTTGCCTCGCCTCTGTTTCCGGGCGTCGGCGGAGTTGCCGAACATCTGCGGCCCTATTCCGAAGTCAGTGATCCCTACACAGAAGAAACACAGGAACGCCTGAAATCAATATTAAACGGCCTGAAGCTAAAGGTATTCACCCAAGACCGTTTCCTGTTCCTCTGGAAAGGAATCGAATACCAACTCAGCAAAGTAGGGGTGACCCTTGAGTTCGAGGTTACCAACAGCGAAAAAGACATTTTCGGCCAACTCCTGACCACCAATGCAGGGAAAAATACCAAAAACTGGGATCTTCTGAGCTGGGGTGACGATGACTGGTATTTCAACCATCCTTGGTCAGCCTTTCTCCTATACCGCACCCATAATTATTGGAGCACCATTTTTCCTGACAAGGTACTGGACGGATACATTGATGATCTGTTCCAGACAGAGCTCAACACGCCAGGATTTGATGCTGTGGTGGAAAAGATCATGAAACATGTCTACGACAGCGCCTATATGTTATTCGTGCCGGCGCCCAACAATGTTTTGGCGGTTAACAAGGAAATTGTTTACACCCCCTACAAGATGGCGATTCTGCCCTTATGGGAAATCGAGATAACAAAGGAGCACTGGTCGGTCCGAAAGGGGGAATACCCGAAGGCTTTCAGGCAGCCGGTAAAAATCGGGCGATTCGGGATTGTCGATGGTACCATCCATCCTATCAACCAATAAATAACGGCCACACATCATAAAGGAGCCTTACCATGA
This sequence comes from uncultured Desulfobacterium sp., assembly GCA_937124525.1. The sequence continues at coordinate 6,714 of CAKZLA010000350.1, read as the reverse complement.
AGGACCAATTTCATCTGACTATCGGTCAAAGACTGTTCATTCTTGCACTGGTCCCGCTTATGGCTTTGACGGGAATCGGCATTTACAATTTCATCTCAGGTTCAAAAGCCATGGGTCTCATGAAACGGATTTATGACTCCGGTAGCAAAGTGGAGATGATCAGTGTCCGTATCGCCGAACCGATCAGCAGACTTCGGGAAACCTCGCTTTCAATCGTATTGGCCCCGGATGACAGATTCAGGGGAAAAATCGTGGCTGATTATGAGGACCTGGTAACCGCAATCGACAACAACTTTATAAAACTGAAAGAAAATATCGGTACCGGAGACGACGAAATACCGGCAATCGAAAAGATGTGGCAGCAGTACAAACTGCTAAGCGCCTACACCCGGGAGCAGACAGAACTCGGCTACCGGGAAGCTGGCTTCATCAATGTCAATGGCCCGGAACGGGAGCAATTCCGACAATTGATCGAAAAATTGAACAACTGGCAGCAGTCAGCCACCCATCAGTCTGAAAACGTCTACAACCAGGTAAACAGAAAAGCTGATCAGAACATACGGCTGTCGATCGGCATCATCCTTATCCTTCTGGTGATACTGTCGATCCTGACCGTTCTGATAAGCCGGTCCATAACCAAACAGGTCAGAAATGTCATCACTGCGCTTACGGCGGGCGCCGACAGGCTATCGGAAACCTCTGGGGTGATGAGTTCATCCTCTCATTCCATGGCGGCCGGTGCGACGCAGCAAAGCGCTTCTTTGGAAAAATTTTCAGCCTCGATTGAGGAGATGGCAGCCATGAGCAGAGACACTTCCGAGAATTCCGTTCAGGTGGACAATTTCATGAAGCAGGTCATCGAAACGGTACAACAGGCCAATAACGCCATGCAGCACCTGGTCGATTCCATGGGACAAATAACCTCCGCCAGCGAAGAGACATCCAAGATTGTCAAAACAATTGATGAAATTGCTTTTCAGACCAACCTGCTGGCCCTGAATGCAGCGGTGGAGGCAGCCCGTGCAGGAGAGGCCGGTGCCGGTTTTGCAATAGTTGCAGAGGAAGTCCGGAACCTGGCCATGAGGACTACAGACGCTGCCAAAAACACAGCAAAACTTATCGAAAGTACCATCAATAAAGTCAAAGACGGTTCCGAGTTTGTCTCCGTGACCAACCATTCATTTCTGGAGGTTTCAGAAAATGCCCGGAAAGTGGATAAATTGATCGCAGGAATTTCGTCGGGTTCCAGAGAGCAGACATATGGCATTCACCAGGTAAGCAATGCTGTGACCGAAATAAGCAACGTCACACAACAAAATGCCGCCCTTGCAGAGGAATTATCTTCAGCCGTCGAAGAGATGAGCGTCCAGGCCGTACAGATGAAGGAGCTTGTGGACAAGCTTTTGCTTTTTGTCGGTCAATAGGCAAAAATACCAGTCCGGTGCTCAGCGAATTGCGCTGGGCACCCTCAGCAAGATAGCCTTTTTTCTCCTTTTGCATAACAAACCCGGGCTTACGCTAAGCGCTCATATAAAAAATCATCCTGTTGTTTCATAGTTTCAAATCTGTTTGTAGAGACAAGGCATGCCTTGTCTCTGTTATGTAACGCAAAAAGTCTTCAAACATTCGGGAAATAATAATATAAAATTCATTTTTCCTCCATCCGTGGCCTGTTTCCCACAGATGGAACACTAATAGATATAATACAATTACAGATCCTTATGGATTTGGGCTTTTTGCGAGTCCATCAAGCTTAACATAGGAAATTAAGCATAAAATACAACTAAAACTTTTCAGAGGCCTTGAATAAAAGCTCTTGCACATCTTTACTAAACCAAAGATCAAAAAATTGCGTATTCTTTTTTTCATAGGCTGCCAGATAGGTTGCACGAATCGAATCAGTTCGATTGCTTTTTATTGCGGCGAAGCCTCCGAGGGGCAATTTCGCCAAATTGGTTATTTTTTCAATTGCTCTTTCCTCCAGGTTCCCTTCCGGGACTACCTCATCCACAAGACCGATTTCCAGCGCATCAGTCACAGGCATCATGGCACCAGTATACAGCATATCCCTTGCTGCTCGATCGCCAACAATCTGTCGAAGAATTAAATCCGGCAAATAAGGTACCGGAATCCCCAATTGTACCTCATTTAAACCAATACGCTTTTTCCCTTCTGCCATAAATCGATAATCACAGGTAAGGGCAAGGATATTTCCGCCACCAACGGCATGACCTGCAATGGCACAAGCGGTTGGTAAGAAAAGCGTGAATATATCCAGCGTTAATTGATTGAAGCGATTAAAAAAATCAACCATTCCCGGTCGATCGAGTTTTAATAGTGTGGGAACATCAAAACCAATAGCAAAAAATTTGGTATTCCCGGCGAGAACCATTCCTCTAAAATCCTTTTGCACAGAGTCTAATACAATCGCCAGATCCTCTATAGATTCAGGGTTGATAGCATTTGTGACTCCGTTGGCCATCCTGACAACAGCCACGTCCCCTTGTGCTTCAATTACCACTTTATTCATTTTTTATCTCCTGTTTTAAGTCAAAAGTCAATTACCTCCCTGGCCTATGTATTGTACCTCTGGCTACCCAGTTAAGACAGGACAGACTTTAAAATTAAGCGAATTAGCAGCCTTGAAATTTAGGGGTTGAAAGCTGATTATCCACATAAACATTCTTGAAAATATCCCGGCTTAACAAGTCAAGGTAAAACATGGCGAGAACTTATGACTGACGAGCTTGATTTACAATGCGGGCAATTCATAAAGCCCCCCAAAATTTAAAATGCGGAATGATTTATGACACTATCAAGGAATAAACCATCATGCAAGTGCAGAAGTACCACTTTTTTTATCCAAAAGCTGAATTCTTCAAAGCTGGAAGCTAATTTATACTGTGACATTGCATTTAAGGGATCGTTTACCAACACAGTACCTGTAAATTGGACCCAGATGAATTTAGAAATGGCAAACGGTGCAATTGTACCATTGTTCATCTTTTCATGATGACTGAAATGTATAGCAATAGTGTTAACTACCCTGTGAAGTTGCTTTGTGAATGATGAAGTCATTTTATCGGACATTTGAATTTTTTCATCTCCCTGCCTATTCAGTGCGTACTTCATTAACTTCGGATTTTTCTCATAGGCATTAATAAGGCAAGCACATATGATTTCAATTCGTTCTTCAAGAGGCAGAAAACTGTCAAAGTCATTCGTGTAATCCAGTTGAGTAATTAATTCGTCAAACATGCATAGAATTAGTGATAAAAATATATCTTCTTTATTTTTAAAATACAGGTAAATAGTACCGGGACTCACCTCTGCATTATCGGCAATCTCCACAAGCGTTGCATTCGTAAAACCCTGTTCTTGAAATACCAGTTCGGCTGCCTCCATGATTTGGTGACGCCTCTGCCTTCTCTCCCTTATTCTTCGTTCAAATATTCCCATATAGACCACCAATCATTTACATTACATTTCCATTCATTCTAAAACCATGGTATTGGCATTAATTACTTCTTAGCACTACAGCGACACTTTGACTTAAAACCCCTATGCCAATTGATTTTCCTTAGCTTAATCAGCATTAATAATAGCCAAGCTGACATGCATTTTTTACGTGGACTGCAAAGTATCGCTGTAGTACTATAATTTTATAATTCACTCAAATTTTACAAAAAAATGAGCTCCATATTGCAATCTCCAGAATTGAATTAGAGAGTTACCCTGCTGTTTTTTCGACAAATCGGCAGGGTTCTCTTTTTAAACGCTGAATAGATAGTATTTTCTCCATCTTGGGCATGATTCGTGTTACTCTGATCCCAATTTACCCTTTCGATCCCAAACGAAGGCCACCGTGCAGAAAATAAGTTTCACCGTTTATAGCTTCGTTGCAATACAGTTCGCCAATGAGAGAGGCGACTTCTTCGGGCTCAATCAGACGACCGATGGGCACATTTTCAAGGATCTGATCCAAGGCCTTCTGGTTCATGCCTTTGACCATCTCCGTGCCGACATAACCGGGAGCCACGGCCACACAACGAATTTTGTGGGCCAGCTTTTTACGAAAAAACTCGGCAGTAATGACTTTAGGCATAACGGACATAGCGGCCTTGGTGGAGGAGTAATTTATTTGCCCCGCGGTTCCCAGTGATCCGGTGGAAGAAATAAGGCATATCAACCCCTTGCACCCATCATTGATCATCCGCTCGGCACACTCCCGCACTGTCAGAAACACCCCGGTCAAATTGATATCAACCACCCGGGTAAATTGTTCCAAGCTCATTTTACCCTTAATTTTACCGGTTTCCCGATCAGGCGCTAAAAAAAGACCGTCGTTGATGATGCCCGCACACGGTACCACCAGGTTGATGGCCCCGAAGGTATTTATAGCCAGATCAGCCAAAGCGGCATTGTCCGTTTCCTTTGTCACGTCCCCGACCAGGGTCACCGCCTCCCCGCCCATGTCCCGAATTTCGCCTGCGACCCGCTCCAAAGCTTCCGGCATGACATCGCCAAGCACGACCTTACCGCCGTTTCGGACCCAATATTTGGCTATTGTTTCACCTATACCGCTCCCGCCGCCGGTAATAACGGCAACCGATTTTTCAATTGCTAACATATCATCTCCTGTTTTCCGCCGGATCATTCCGGTCGGCCTCGTCGCTCGTATTAAAAGTTACGCATGTTCTATGCCGGACGGGGAGCTGCATTTTTGCAAAAACAAACTCCCATGGTTGCGGGGTTAGATCCTGTGTTCATACTGTCAGTCTGAGCTGTCCTCCCCCCCCCAGTCGATTTTTTTACGCGCACTGCCTATTGGACAGCCAAAATGCCTTCGTTGTGCCCGTGTCCACCCGCTACTCTGTTTAACCAGGCGCTCACGATTTCACGGGCCGCATTTTGTGGATCAATCCGGTATTCCCATGTACGTCGCAAAGCGTTGTCGATATCACGGCCGTTGTCCATCTGGCTCCAGAACAGACGAGTAAATTCGGCTTCGACGTGATGTTTCAATTCTTCCCTGATCTGCAGCCGCCGGCGCTGCTCCATTTTATTATCGCGTTTCAGGTAGCGCCTATGATCCAATAGTCCTTCATAGAACTCATCAATACCCTGATTCATGGCCGCCGATGTCATGAAAATCGGCGGTCTCCAGTCCAGACGGGCATCAATGCGGTCCAATAAGCCTTTTAACGAATGAGCTATGTTCTCGGCACCCAGGCGATCGCATTTATTAACCACGAAAACGTCCGCTATCTCCATCAGACCTGCCTTCATAATCTGAACACCATCACCCGATTCAGGGGTCAACATCACCACCACCGTATCAGTGGCTTTGGCGATATCGAGTTCCGACTGCCCCACTCCTACGGTTTCGATAATGATGATATCCCTGCCGCTGGCGTCAAGTATTCGCGCCGCCTCCTTGGTGGTTCGTGACAGACCACCCATGATTTTACCGGCACTCATGCTGCGAAAAAAATAATCATATTCCTTGTTCTTGATATTAACCCGCACCCGGTCTCCCAAAAGGGCACCGCCGGAAAACGGACTGCTCGGATCAACGGCCACAACCCCAACTGAATGTCCCCTTTTACAAAAACGCCTGACCAACTTATCGACCATGGTGCTTTTTCCGGCTCCTGGTGCCCCTGTGATACCGATATAATAGGCCTTTCCGGCATGTTCATACATTTTCTGTAAAATGTAAGGTGCATGGCTGTCACCGCGTTCAACAAGGGATATTAACCGCGATGTGGCGCTCTTTTCACCCTTCAATGCGGCTGCAATGATTTCGTCGATACTTTTCATGGCACCCCCTATTTTTCCGGCAGAAGGTCCTGTCTTACTCCTGCCTGAATTAAGTGATTCTTTTCTATAAATGTAATTCCCACTCAGTAATATCAGCAAGTAGCGATTATTGTGTTTTCACCCATTGGATGATAAGCATAAAATCAGCAAAAGCACCCAGTTCAGGTTATCAGAATATTTTGCCGATAAAAATAACTCAGTTCAAGTTATGACTCAGCGTTACGCATTCATTAATGCCGTCGATGATGGTCTGCATGGGCGTATTCGGCAGGTAGACTTTGTCAATGCCGTGTTCCCGTTCCAGACACTTGGCATCTTTTGGTGCCATAACGCCTCCCATAAAGACCTTGATATGATCTATGCCCTTTTCCTTGAGCAGTTTCACCACCCTTGGCCCCAACGTCATATGGCTCCCTCCGAGACTGCTCAGGCCGATGACGTCCGCATCTTCTTCCATCGCTGCCTCAACGATCTGATCCGGAAACTTGTTGCCTAAATAAATGACCTCCATCCCGGAATCCTTCATAAACTGCGATACAAGGTATACCCCCCGCCAATGAATGTCCAAGCCCAGCTTTGCCATTACCACTCTGACTTTCCTATCCATGTCTAATATTCTCCTCTTATGAATGTATCTTCGGTTATTCGAAAATGAAATAACACCCCATTCTTAAATGCACACTCTACCGCCAGCGATTCGCACCGGATAAAACCCTCTTTTAGAGGAGTGGAAAGGCCCACAAACCGAATTCCTCCCGGAACAGTTCTTCGATTTCACCAAGGGTAACCAGGTTTTTAACCGCATCAATTTTTCTTGGATTAAAATCTCTTTTGATGGTCCATTTGAAAAATCCGGTCGCTTGAGATAAGAGACTTAAGTCCATACGCTGT
>CAKZLA010000349.1 GCA_937124525.1 uncultured Desulfobacterium sp. | reverse complement strand
TTGGGGCTGCGTAGCATACTAATGCTATGTGAGCAGACCAAAACAGGTGAAGATGGGGTGCTGACCGAATATTTACTGAGAACTTACAAAATTTTCTTTGCATACAGTCACTTGTTGCCCTCTATTCGCTTATTTTTTTATAATTTATTGAATTTATTAATACCAAAAAGTTGGCCATTAAAAAACCAAGGTGATATTATGTAGTAATTACATGATCTTATAAGAATGAGCAAAATGTGGGTTGTTAAAAGCATAGAGCCTGATAAAGGCCTCACCCTCCAATAACACAAGCCTGACCCCATTGACCCGCTAAGTTATGAGGGGTCAAATTCAAATGAAGAAATTATGACTGAGGCGTATTGATATACTTTATGGAGGTATCATGCTGGGTCTTGTTAATCCTTTGCGGATAAAGTTTTTCTTAATCTTGTTTGTGACATTGTCTGGGATTTATTCCGTTCTGGGATGGGGTGTCGCCATTCAGCAAAAAAAATTATTCGTTTCGGAGATTAAATATAAAGAGGCAGACTCTTCACGTTTTCAGCAACAGCTTTTTCTTGCTACCTTGGAAAACTATCTGTCCGATGCCCTGATATTGTCTGACGCCATCCGTAATGAATATGAACATGGTTTGCCCTTGGCAGAAATCGATAAAAGTATCTCTGACTATTTTATGTTTTTTGCTGTAAACAGGCCCTATTATGATCAGATTCGTTTTATTTCCCCGGATGGCATGGAGCAAATTCGTCTTGACTGGGATATTGATCACGGTATTGTTCTTACCCCTCGTCACGAACTTCAAAATAAAAAAAATCGTATTTATTTTAAAAAGGGCATGGCCCATGAGAATGCCCTTTACGTTTCTGCCTTTGATCTTAATATTGAAAACAATACCATAGAAAAACCATTTAAACCCATGATTCGCATCACTAATACTGTAAAAAACAATCAAAATGAGGTCATCGGTCTGGTGGTTTTGAATCTTCTGGGAAAGAACCTTTTGAATCAATTAAAGCGTATCGGGCAAAGCGCTTTGGGGGAAATCTATTTTATCAACGACAAGGGACAGTGGATTATCGGCCCTCATCCTGAAGATGCATGGGGTTTTATGTTTCCTGGAAAAGAACAGATAAGCATGGCGGATCAATTCCCGGTTGCCTGGCGGCAACTTCAAGATTCAGGGCATGGTCAACGGCTTTTACCCGGAGGATTGTTTACCTTTTCCAGTATTGATATCAGGGGGATGGCTCCCAGAAAAAATGTTGACCCTGTGCCTGTCCATGTCCAGGAAAAGTGGTACATCGTCAGTCGGGTACTAAATGAAAGACTCTGCCCTGCCTGGTGGCAAATGGTGCAAATTCTTTTATTTGTCGGTCTTGTGTTCAGCGCAATCCTGTCCTGGTATATTGCATATATACAGATGAGGCGTTCCCGTGCCATGGAAGATGTGCGGCAAAATGAAAGAAAGCTCAAGATCATCACTGATACAGTTCAGGATGGCATTGCCATGGCTGATGCATCGGGGACTGTTATGTTCTGGAACCGGGCAGCTGAAAAAATGTTTGGATTTTCAGCCCGGGAGCTCATGGGAAAGGACCTTCACCAGTTTATAACACCGGACCACTACAGGGCCGATGCCGCCCGGGGTCTGGAAGACTTTTCCCATAGTGGAGAGGGGTATTTTATTGGCAAAGGACGTCAGGTGGAGGCCTTGAGAAAAGATGGGTCTTTATTTCATGCCGAATTGAATTTAAATGCCATCCAAATGGAGGGAAAATGGTATGCCGTCGGGGTGGTTCGAGATATAAGCGAAAGAATCGCCTTTGAAAAAGCCCTGGCCACCCGGGAAGTACAACTTGAAATGTTTATTCGTCATACCCCTGCAGCCGTGGCCATGTTTGACATGCAGATTCGCTATCTCATGGCCAGTGATAGATGGTACCAGGATTACGGATTGGAAGGAAAAGAAATTATTGGTATCAGCCATTATGAAATTTTTCCTGAAATTCATGGCATGGAAGACTGGAAAGAAATTCATAAGAGGTGCCTGGCCGGTGCTGTGGTCAGACGTGAGGAAGATCCTTTTGAAAGGGAGGATGGCCGTACAGAATGGTTAAGATGGGAAGTGCGACCCTGGCGGAACAGTGATGATGAAGTATGCGGTATAATTATGTTCACTGAAGTGATTACCCGGAGAAAAGAAGCTGAAGGTAAAATTAAGAAATTGAACGAACATCTGGAAGCCCGGGTAAAAGATCGGACATTGGAACTTGAATCAGCGGTGACAGCTATTGCCAACCGGGAACGGATGGCAAAGTTGCTCAAAGATGTGGCAAGTATTTCCAATATTGCCATGTCTGTCAGTGAAGCCCTGGAAACCACCTTGACCCTTATTGCCGAATTTATCAATTGGCCGGTGGGGCACGTGTACATGCCCGATGACGACGGGACACTCTTGTCCACACCCCTCTGGTATCTGGATAATCCCCACGAATGTCTTGAGTTTATTAATGTTACCATGGAAACATCATTTCAGAAAGGTGAAGGTTTGCCGGGACATATTTTTTTATCCCGTAAACCCCACTGGATAGAAGATGTTAAAATTGACTATAATTTCCCAAGGGCTCATAAACTAAATCATTTTCATGTGCGGGGGGCCTTTGGTTTTCCTGTGATTACCAAAAATGGTGTTGTGGCAGTGCTGGAGTTTTTTTCCACTGAGGTTCTTCCCCGGGATAACGATATCATAGCTATGGCCGAAGAAGTGGGGCGGCAGTTGAGTTATGTGGTTGAACGAAAACGAATTGAGCAAATGCTTCAGGACAACGAGGAAATTTTTCGGGGTATTTTTAACCAGAGTTTTCAGATCGTTGGGTTGCTGTCCGTTGATGGCAAAATTTTAAAGGTCAATGATACGGCCATGAAAATCATTGATATGGACGAAACTCAGATCATCGGAGAATATATGTGGCTCTGGTGGTGCAATTCTAAGACCGAAGCCCAAAAGGTTAAATCTGCAGTTGAACGGGCCGCCGGGGGTGAGGCGGTACGATTTGAAACCATTCTTTTGACAAGGGAAAAATCCATTGCTCACATTGATTTTTCCATTAAGCCCATCATTGATGACAAGGGAAACGTGTTGTACCTGATTCCCGAAGGCCGGGACATTACCGAGCGGAAGCGGGTGGAAGCGGAGATGGAAAAACTTGCCCTGGTAGTGAGGAAAACCTCTAATGGGGTGATCATCACGGATAAAAAAGGATGCGTGGAGTGGATTAATGAAGGCTTTACCCGGATTTCTGGATATACCCTGGAAGAAATAGTCGGTAAAAAACCCGGACATTTTCTCCAGGGACCGAAAACCGACCCCGGGGTTGTAGAGCGCATCAGGAGTGCACTTTCCCGTCAAGAGGGCATACAGGTGGAGTTGATGAATTGCCGCAAATCCGGTGAGTGTTACTGGATTGAGCTTGACATTGAACCTGTGTTTGATGATGCGGGCAAACTGGTTAATTTCATTGCCATTGAAAATGATATCACGGCCAGAAAAACAACAAATGATGTCCTGGTTCAGTTCAGAAATACACTGGATCAAACCCATGATGCGGTGTTTATTTTTGATTTGCAAACCCTTTGTTTCAGCTATGTCAACCAAGGTGGCATAAATCAGCTTGGGTATTCCCTGGAAGAGATGCAGAAAATGACACCGTTGGATATTAAACCTTATTTCACTGAAAGGCAGTTCAGGGAAAAGATCGAACCACTGGTAAAAGGGGATGTCTTGAGTTTGACTTTTGAGACGACTCACCAGCACAAGTCAGGACGAAACATCCCTGTGGAAATTCTATTGCAATATGTGGATAAGGAGAGAGAGACTTCACGTTTTGTGGCCATTGTGCGGGATATTACAGAGCAGAAGCGCATTCTATCCGATCTGGAAGAATCCAGGGACGATGCCCGGCAGGCAGCCAAAGCAAAGACAGCATTTCTTGCCAATATGAGCCACGAGATTCGAACCCCCATGAATGCCATTCTGGGGATGGCCTATTTGTTGAATAAAACTGAATTAACCCCGAACCAGGAGAATTTCATTGAAAAAATCCAAATGGCCGGTAATAATCTTCTGAATATCATTAACGATATTCTTGATTTTTCAAAAATTGAAGCCGGACAGATGAAGATCGAAGAAGTCCCGTTTGAACTGGACAGTGTCCTAAGCAGTATTGCCGATATGGTGGCGGTTAATGCTCAGAAAAAGGATTTGGAACTGTTGTTTTATGTCAGGGATGATGTGCCCCTTGACATGGTGGGTGATCCCCTGCGCATCGGTCAAATTTTGATTAACCTTGCCAATAATGCCGTGAAGTTTACCTTTGAAGGAGAGGTGCTGATTTCTGTTTTGGGCGGGAATGTTGAAAATGGCAGGGTACTGATTCATTTTATGGTCCAGGATACGGGAATTGGTATGTCACTTTCCCAGGTTCATAAGTTGTTTCAGCCTTTTTCCCAGGCAGATGCCAGCACCACCCGTAAATTTGGTGGTACAGGCTTGGGATTGGCTATCTGCCAGCAGTTGAGCAATTTGATGGGAGGGGAGCTCTGGGTGGAAAGTGAGGAAGGAAAAGGCAGTACCTTTCATTTCAAATTATTTTTGGCCTGCTCTCAGGAAACAAATCGCCAACCGCTTTTTCCATCCACCGATCTAAGGGGAATGCGGGTGTTGGTACTGGATGATAATGCCACATTTCAGGAGATCATTAAGGAAACCTTAGAAAGCTTTTCCTTTCAGGTTACACTTGCATCAAGAGGGCAAGAGGCCATTGATCTGCTGGAAGCAGCTGTTGAAGACGAAAAACCCATTAAACTGGTTCTGGCCGATTGGAAGATGCCAGGCATGGACGGGCTGGAAACTTCCAGGAGAATTAAAAATAATTGCCGGATTTGCAATACTCCCACGATTATAATGATCACGGCATTTGCCCGTGAAGATATAATAGAAGAAATAGATCAGGTGGGTATAGATGGCTTTCTGGTAAAACCGGTGAACCGATCCCTGCTGTTTAATACCATCATGGAGTGCTTTGGAAAATCTGTGGATCGAAAAAAAGAATACTATGGAAATACAGACGACGAGAAAATCGTATTGCAGGGCCTGGAAGGGTTGCATGTGCTTTTGGCCGAAGACAATCTTTTGAACCAGGAAGTCGCCAGGGAATTGCTGGAAACAGTGGGTGTCAGTGTTACAGTGGTGGAAAACGGCAGGAAAGCAGTTAATGCTTTTATTGATACAGCTTTTGATGCGGTCTTGATGGATATGCAGATGCCGGAAATGGATGGGTATGAAGCCATCCGGCTCATTCGTTCCCGGGAAAACGGCGGTGAACGGGTTCCCATTATTTCCATGACGGCAAATGTGATGGCCGCTGACCGGGAACGGGCAAGATCGGCGGGTGCGGATGACCAAGTGGATAAACCCATAACACCCTCAATTTTATATACAACCCTGGCCCATTGGACAAACCGAAAAGAGATGATTAAAAACCAGGGATATTTTAATACGCTTGACCATACTCAAGGAAAAGCAGATATTCATCTTCCGGTTTTACCGGGTCTGGATGTCATGCAGGGCCTGCATCGATTTGAAGGAAATCGTGGGATATATGCCCGGCTTTTGAGGCGGTTTAAATCGGAACAAAGCGAGATGGTCCAGCTAATACAGCGGGCCGATGCCGAAAATGATAATGAGTTGACTGCCAGACTGCTGCATACCTTAAAAGGCCTTGCCGCAACCATTGGTGCCTCCCCTTTGGCCAAAAAGGCCAGATTGCTGGAACGTCAGCTGCTAACCCAGGGCAAACAACTCTCTGAAAAGGAGATTTCCATCCTTGGAGAAGAGATGAAGCAGGTATTAAATGCCATTACTAAGGTATTGAGCGCCCTTGAACCCGGGTCTGAACAAAAAGAACACACAGTTGGGGCCACTCTGGAAACAAGTGTGGTTAGCAGGCTGCTGTCAGAGCTTGAAGCATTGTTGAGAGCCGATGATTATGGGGCACATGCTGCTGTGGAAGTACTAATTAAGAGCACTGCTGAGACTAAGTTGGATACAGAAATTCAAGTGGTAAAAAAAGACATTGAACGATATAATTATACTGCTGCCATTGAAGGGGGTGAAATGGCGAA
>CAKZLA010000348.1 GCA_937124525.1 uncultured Desulfobacterium sp. | reverse complement strand
TTAGTACAATGTAGCAAGCTTTAGTCGTGGCCTGCCATTCCGCCTGAAATTTCATCAGTCTGCTCATCAGAGAGTTCTTCTGGCAAAATCAGATTGAGAACAATCGCAATCAATGCTGCCGGAAGAAGTCCGGATGTCATCAATATGCGCAGTGTATCTGGCAGATATTGAAGCGCTTTTGGCTCAAGCTCAAGAGTTAGAGGTGGCTTTGCAGCAGCACCAGCAACCGGGGAATCTAAATGTGGGCGCTACGCTCAGTATCGGTAATTACTTGGCGGTGAATCTTATGGCTCGCGACATGGCGGATCAACCCAATGCTAAAGTGCGCTTAGATGTTGAGAATACAGCGGCCATTGCCCAAAAAGTGATTAACTTTGAATTGGATGTTGGCTTGGTTGAGGGGGAAATTCAGCACCCTGAACTTGAAGTCATTCCTTGGCGAGAAGATGAGTTGGTGGTGTTCGCCAGTCCCGATCATCCGCTGGCAACTCGACAGCGTTTATCAGATCATGATTTAAAAGCCGCTAGCTGGATTCTGCGTGAATCAGGTTCCGGTACACGACAAACGTTTGATCGTATTATGAGTGGGATTCTGCCTGAGTTAAATGTTCTGCTTGAATTACAGCATACCGAGGCGATTAAACGGGCCGTTGGCGCAGGGATGGGCTTGGGTTGTCTCTCCCGTGTTACTCTTGAAGATGCTTTTGCTCGGGGCAATCTTGTGCCTTTAGCGATTCCACAGCGTAATACCCAGCGGTTATTTTATTTTGTTTTGCATAAGCAAAAATACCGTAGTGCAGGAGTTAATCGTTGGTTGGAGCTGTGTCGAGAAAGCGTGACGGAAGAGAATCATTCTTGACTCTTAACTGAGCTAAGGCACACTATCTTTTTTTGGCATATTTCGGGTTGTTTTTTGCACTCATTTTTTTACTTATCTTTTTACTTATATTGACACTTATTAAAGAGGGACAGGCTTTGTTACGGTTGATAAATGGACGTCTTGGTTTATATTCGGTTATGGCTAAAGATTCAATTATAGCGAGCCACGGGGTCGTCTCTAAGCTAGGGCTCTCTTGCTTGTTAATAGCTTTATTTCTCTTTTCTAGTGTGTCTTATGGTGGGTTTGTACCGAAGGACTCACGGGTTCCTGGAGGGGTAGCCGTTATTGCGTTGCCACAGAAAGGCGATGCCCCTCCTCATGTTTTCTTCCAAAAGAAACGTGTCTTTACCGCTCGACTATCGGGGCAATGGTATGCATGGGTTGGCTTGCCATTATCATTAAAAACAGGCGACTACAGCGCATACTGGCGCACAAAGGAAGGCGATAAACCGCTTTCTTTTTCGGTAAAAAATAACGTGCGGGTAACTTGCCGGGCGCGTCGTTTTGCCCGGTCAAGTTCACCCGATTGATATGCCTTTCTGTGCACGCCTCATAAAATTGATATCCATTGCCGAAAGGCCCTTAAAATGCTTTATGTTTAGCAATCTTGTTAGTGCCTTATCAAGTTCACCTTCTGTAGACAACGTATCTTCAAACAACTTACCAACTTCGAGCGGCAAACCGTATTCCTCAAGAGCCACTAATGATGCGTCAAAAAAGTAGTTTTCAACAAGCATTGAGTAAGCACTATAGTCACAGCTGACCGGAATGTTGTTTACACGTAAAGATTCATTAACAATAGACTCTATGGTTTTCAACAAGCGCGGAAAATGAAAATTTACCCAAAGGCGATGGAAATCAAGGATTCGGCTTATAACATCATCGATGTTTTGGTCAGACTTATATGCAAGAGATTCATCAATTAGTTGTTTTATTGGCTTTTTCAGTGACACTTCGTTAATTTTGTAGGCAAGCTGTTTTGCTGAAAAAACACTTCTGTTTCCCAATAATGCCCCAGAGAAGTGGTCCCATATACAACTGCAAATAAAAGCAAGTTGATCATATGTAGGGTACCCTTTCCATGCTAGCACTGGAGCCCACTCAGAAATGTTTGCATTCACTGTTTTTGCAAAAGATATTTGCTCTTTTGGCTCAACCGTCTTATTTGTTCTTATTGTTTCAATGGACAAATCTTTTTGGTCAATAATTGGTTTTATTCGTTCTATAGATTCTTCAGAGAGATCTTCTTGGTCAATATTAACCAAAAGTGATTCAGGAGTGCTTGGTCCTTGCGAATAAACAGGAATATCTACAAAAGGTAGTTGTGCTGGTGGCGGTGGCGATAAAATGTAAACATGACCGATAAAATGACGGAACATTCTTCCACTACGTCCTGCTATGTTGTTGAATGTGAAAATATCAAATTTCTTTCTATTGATACTGTTGTCATAACAAATGATATTTTTTGTTGAAGTGTTTACGCCTTCAATTAACGTAGAGGTACAGACCAAAAATTCGATCTTGCCATCGTTAAAAAGATCAACTATGTATTGAGATACCCCGCGTGGTATTCTTGCGTGATGTATTGCAACTCCATGGCGTAGTGCTTTTGAAAGGACCCAGTCTTTATGATATTTTTCAGAAACCCATTTAGCTATTTCTTTTGTTTCTGGTGAGACTTCATTATTATTTATAGAACAAATTTGTTTTGCAACTTCATTTGCCCTGGCTGGTGAGCTGCAAAACACAATCGTCTGTCCATCAATCGTTTTGCATATCTCAAGAAGTTTATCTTCTTTATCTTTAGTCGTGTGATCGTGAAATTCCGTAACGACAGTATTGTAACTGAATTTTATAAACTCAAACTTAACATTTTCTATGAACTCACCAGCGACCCCCTCAATATTTGGGCCAAGCATATAGAAATGGTTATATTTTTTATACAAACGATAAAAAGCTTCGTTTAGAAGCGCACACCGGTTGCCACTGTCTGCCCATGGGCTCAGTTTGTAAAATTCATCAATAACGAAAAAATCAACTTTTTCAATAAAATTTTCCTCAAGGACTCTCTCTTGAGTCAGCACATATATATTTCGCTCTCCTTTTTCTTGTAAAGAGTGGGTTATTATCTTGTAATGTTCATTAAACTTAGAGAGTCTCCGTCTTGTTTCATCGATCAAAGAAATAGTTGGGACAACGATTACCATATTGTCGAAACAATCACTTGATATTAGAGCATCAATAATTAGGCTTTTGCCAAAGCTTGTAGGGGCACTAAGCACAATGCTTTGGCCGTTAATAAGTTTGTAGTAAACTTCTGCTTGTGGAGCATGAAAAACAATATCGTCATTTGCAATAGTTACCCTATGGACCTCATACGCTAACAGATCCTGTAATGACAAGTTCTTTGGCTCTAAATAGGGGAAAAGTCCAAGCTCTCTGGCTACAGAATCTATGACGCCAATTGATTCATCAAATAATTCATACTTATCCATTGCTCTAAGCACTAAGTCTTGAACAATAGATATGTTTTGGCTGTCTGAATTGTTGTAACGGATGGCAATTTCTCTAGCAATTTCAAAATGGTTTTCTATTATTTCTTCATCGACACGTAATTTCTCTTTGAGAAGGCCTAATTCCATCTTTGCAACTCCTCATGTAATTTATCCTGTATTTCCTTTTTAGATTTTAAGGGAAACAAAATTAAGTGCACATTGATGTTTTCAGGAATTCTCTTTTTACAAAATTTCCCCCAATTATCGCGAACCTCGTTCTCAAAATGTTCTTTAAACTCCTTAGTTATTTTGTTGTGTGATTTTATTGCCTCACTGTCATATGTGAGTAAAACAGGTATCGCAACTGAATTGAATATTTCATCTAACGAAGTGTTGTTGTCCAGCAGAAGATTTATTTTTTCAGCATATGGCCATTTTTCATCAATTTTATTTGTAATCGCCACAAATTCATCACGCAAATAATCTCTTGTGGTGTGTTGCCCTAACTCTTCAACTACGTCATATATTGCACTTGTAATATTTTTATAAAATTTAACCTCACCAATCCATAGTTCTAAATTGGCTCCAACAGGAACAACATGAACGCAATCAAAACCTTTCACTGTATCATTTCTGGAATCTTTATAATGCATTTTAGATATAGCAGGTAGGGTGCCAAATACTTGCCTCAATATCATATGAAGAAATAGCTCACCAAATTCGCCTCTGCTTTTATATTTTTCGGTATTGTATAACGCTTTCGCAGCTTTTTTAATTAGCTTAACGGCATTAGCTGCGCCAAGAGATTGCCATTCGCTGTATTTTAAAGCGAATTCTGGAAGCCACTCCATTACATGTTCAACTAATTGTGTGTCTCTCCATTCTCCACTTTCATAGCCAGCACACATTGCAACTAACCACGGTTCAGCCTCATAGTCTGACACCCTGACTTTCAGTAATGGATTGGGATGTTGTTGTACCGAGTTTTTTGTCATTCTATTCCCTGTTAACAGCTTCATAGAAATTAATAAATTTTTGTGGCATATCGGGCCGGGCTGTTAAGCCGCGAGACTCGCAGGCCTTTAAAGGAAATGGCTTTTTATTTCCTTTAAAGGCTGAGAATCGCAGTCGGCTTCAACGCCGTGGATAGGTGGAGCGCGTAGCGCGGAACCTGTCCACGGCGTTGATCAGCCCGGCCCGATAGGGTGGAGCGTGCAGCGGTCCACCCTATCAGGGTATTAAGCTCCAAACAAAGAAAATTTTTTATGACATATTGAGTTCCATTTTTCCACTTATCATGATACCATAACCTTTAACATGGAAAGTCAAATCAAATTTCATCCCGATCCAAAATTAAAACTAATGGACCAGATCCGCGAGGTACTGCGATACCATCATTACGCTTATCGGACTGAACAGGCCTATTGCCAATGGATATTGCGGTATATCCGTTTTTCCGGTGATAACCTCCATCCACGTGATCTCAACGCCCACCATGTGGAGCGATTTCTGTCAGATCTGGTGGTTAAAGGAGAGGTGTCCGCCTCCACCCAGCGCCAGGCACTCAATGCCATTGTTTTTCTTTACCGCGAGGTGCTTGATCTTTCTTTGGAAGGAATACGTCTGCCCACACGTTCCAAAAGAAAGGCAGTTTTACCCACGATCCTTGGCAAAAAAGAGATCAAAAGATTTTTTCAGCACATAGAGGGGACCCACGCGTTGATGGCAAAAATAATGTATGGTTCAGGCCTGAGACTCATGGAGTGTATCAGGCTGCGCATCAAGGATGTTGATTTTGACCAACAACGGCTTCATGTGCCGGGTAAGGAAGATAAGTGGCGGAGTACCATCCTTGGCCAACCGATTATTCGTGAATTGAAATTCCATATTGAACAGGTAAAGGCATTGCACCGCAAGGATCTTGAAGAAGGCTTTGGAGAGGTCTACATCCCGGCTGCCTTTGGCCTAAAATATGAAAATGCCGCCATGGAGACCCAATGGCAATATGTTTTTCCATCGAAAAAACGGTCCATTGATCCACGGCTGGGGTGTGAACGGCGGCATCACGTTCTGGAATCCGGGCTGCAAAAGGCGGTGAAGAGAGCAGCACAAAGGGCCGGTATTGATAAAAGGGTTACCTGTCATACCCTGCGGCATAGTTTTGCCACCAGCATGCTGGATAATGGTATCAATATCAAAATGTTACAGGAGTTTATGGGTCATCGAGACGTAAAAACAACGGAACGCTACCTCCATTTGATGGATAAAGACATCTCCCGCATCACAAGTCCCCTTGAAAACCTGAATTTTTGAAATGAAATAAACAGGAAACAGTATGAGCATTCAACAGATCATCCGGCACCATGTGAGTGACCAAGGAAAAGGCAGATCGTTTGAACCTGGGAAAGATGCCGATCCTTTTACAAAACTTGCCACCATTTCAGGGCTCTTATTGTGCATCTTTTATCTGCTGGGGATGGTTCTTGCCATTTCAACACCGGTCCTGGCAGAAGCCTGGCAGGTGGAAAAAGCCTTTAAAGAGGTGAAGCTCCAGGGCTATACCCGCAGTATCAAAACGGCAGTACTTTCTGCTGAGGTAACAGGAAAGCTACTGCACCTCAACTATGATGTGGGGGATGTCATCGGGAAGAAAAAACTGGCCCAGATAGACCCCACCTTTGTGAATTTTCAGATTAAAGCCACCCGTGTGGCCCTGGCCCGGATCAAGATTCAATCCAAAAAAATCGTCTCCCGCATTAAATACCTCACCCGGGAGTTCCAACGCAAGGAAACCTTGTTCTCCAAGGGGCGCACCACCGAGGTGATCCGGGATGCCGCATCCCAGGAGCTGGACCAGGCCCAGTTGGAGCTTGAAACCATAAAACAAGAAAAGTTGTCCCTGGAAGTGACCCTGGCACAGCTTGGAGAGACAAAGGCAAGGCACGGAGTATGGGGGCCGGAACAATGGATGGTGACAGAAAAGAAAGTGGAGGAAGGGGAGGTGATCCAGGCGGGCATGCCCCTTGCTGTTGTCCAGGATTTCAGACAGTTGGTGGTCCCCCTTGCCGTGTCCAATGATGAACTTGGTGGAATTCTTGAAAAGGGTGAGACCTTCACGGGCATGCTGGAAAATCGGTCGGTTATGGTGGGTGTGGATCATATAAATCCAGCATTTGACGAAAAGACAAGGAAAATAAAGATTCAGTTGATCATCCCGGATGCCGGAATGCCCCACAGGGGAGGGCTACGCCTTGTGATGCCGGTGTTATCCCGTATCCAAGGGTTAAAAATTCCCGTCGTCGCCGTGGTGAACCGCTATGCCAACCCCCGGGTGTTTGTAAAGGGAAAAAAAGAGTCCATGGGAATCACCATCCTTGATACCCAGGGGGCTTTTTTGATTATTGCTGAAACCCCAGGTGTGGAACCGGGAATTGTCCTGGTTGATCCCGGGGAGAAAACGCCGTGAAGACCTTTGTGCGATTTACCCTGAAACAGACGGTTTTTATCAATGTTATTTTTGTGATTTTTTCCGTGGCCGGGGTTTACAGTTTGTTGAATACCCCTGTGGAAAACATGCCTCCTGTGGACATTGGTAAGGTGTTTATAACCACCATTTATTATGGTGCTTCGGCCGATGATGTGGAAAATCTGGTGACCAATGAGATCGAGGATGCCCTGGATGGCCTGGAAAATGTGGAGTATATCCAATCCCGATCCCGGCGTAATGCCTCCTCTGTGGAGGTGAAGTTCCTGGATGACACAGATTATCAGGGTCAGTATGATGAATTGCGGTACCGGATTTTAAATATCCGGAACAAATTACCCCAGGGCACCGATGACCCTATTTTTACCTACATTGATACCAAGGTGTGGATACCGGTCATTGTCGTCAATCTCATGGGAGACTTAAGCAACCAGACCTTGAAACTGCTGGCAGATGAGCTCAAAAGCAACCTCATCCGCATTGATGGGGTCCAGGAGGTGACCCTGTCCGGTGAGTATGAAAAGGAGTTCCATGTCACCGTTGATCCGGCCAGACTCCGGGATCTGGGGGTCACTTTTAACGATGTGGCCATGGCCATTCGTTCCCACAATACAAGGATTCCCACCGGTCGTTTTAGAAAGGGCAACCACAATCTTCTCATGGACACAGGCGATACCCTTTCCTCCCAGAAAGGTGTGCTGGACATTGTGGTGCGCCGGGACGGGGATGGTAATTTCATCCATGTCCGGGACCTTGTCATTGCCGCCGGGGTTCGCCACAGGGACCCGGATACCATCCAGTCGGTGAATGGACAGACAACCATCAAGCTCATGGTGAAAAAGGAAGACAGTTCCAATGCAGTGACCATTGCTGAAAAGGCCAAGGCCATGGCCCTTGAGTTTGAAAAAAATCATCACCAGGACGGCCTTTCCACGGTGATGACCTTTGATTCCACCATAGAGATCAATGATTCCGTTAAAACCCTCGGGGGAAACATGATCCTTGGCATGGCCTTTGTGGTGTTGATCCTATGGCTTACACTTGGTTTTAAGAATGCCATGTTAACGGCCATTGGCATTCCCTTTTCCTTTTTGGTCACCCTGATTATTGTGCGCCAGACCGGGCAGTCCATCAATACCATCAGCCTTTTCTCCTTTGTGCTGGTTTCCGGGATTATTGTGGATGATGCTATCATCATGGTGGAAAATATTTTCCGACATCTTGAGATGGGGAAAAAACGACTGGATGCTGTGGTAGAAGGGACTGCTGAGGTTTTTCTTCCGGTGGTAAGTTCGGCTTTGACCACCATTCTGGCATTTATTCCCATGCTCATCATGACCGGGTCCACCGGAGATTTTTTCAGTGTCATTCCCAAAGCGGTGAGTTTTGCCCTGGTGGCAAGTCTTTTGGAGGCCCTGTTTATTTTGCCGGTTCATGTGCTGGACTGGGGTCCCCGGGCCCGGATCATCTCCGGGGGGCGGCACAAATCTGAGGTTGTTAATGGACCCGGAGACAAGCATTTGTCCCGGTTATTGCAGGCCAGGCAGCACAACACTGGCGTTGTTAATGGACGGGAAAACGCCAACAGCCAGAAACGCTTCAAGGGGCTCAGTGCCAGGGTGTTTGATTTCATGTGGCGTCGGTACAAAGGAGTTGTCACCTTTCTGCTTAACCATAAAATTTTGAGCATCATAGGAATTACCGGGGTTTTTGTCATGGCCCTTGCCATGATGCTCCTGTCGGTGACCGGTATGGTTCCCCTGATAAAGGTGAAATTTTTCCAGGACAGTTATCTTCGGTACCATGTCACCTTTCAGATGCCTCCTGGCACCTCTGTGGAGGGCACGGACAGGGTATCAAGGGATCTTACCCGATATATTCTTTCCTTTGGTCCGGGGGAGGTGGGCAGTGTGTCTGCCACCTCTGGGATGATGGAGAGTAAAGATTATCAACGTCACCGGGCCCAGCATTATGGCCAGGTGATTGTGGAGCTACCCCCCCAGGAGGAGCGTAACCTTACCGGGGTTCCGGATAACCAGGTGGGGGCCTACCTTGATTTTGTCCGGGACAAAATTGATGCATTTATGGATGAAAATCAGGTGGCCTGGGGAGGACATCCTGTGATGGATCTGTTCGGGGAAAATACCGGCCCCCCCACGGGCAAGGCTGTGAATATCCGCATCTCGGGGGATACCATAAAAGATGCCCAAAGGGTGTCGGATCGCATGCTGGATTTTTTAAAAAAGGATGGTGCTCTAGTGGATCTGGTGAACCTGGATGACGACAGGGCAGATCTCCAGACCGTATTCCGTCAGGTGGTGGATGGGAAAAAGGCCCTGGAATATGGACTGGACATGGCCACGGCCACGGCCCTGATTGCCGGCACCCTCAACGGTATGAACGTGGGCAGTTTCCGCACCGGGGGGGAAGAGATGGATCTTCTGGTACGCCTGGCCCGGAAGGGCGATGTGGGAAATACACTGGCAGTGGGGCTTGATACCCCATCGGATATCCTGGGAGTTGCCATTATTGAACACAGTGCAATACCTGTGTACATCGGAGATATTGCCAAGGTGGTTCCTTCCCTGGAGCCCGACGTTCGTAACAGGTACAATGGGAAACCCACCCTCACCATCACGGCGGATATCCGGGATGGTTCCAAGCTTTCCCCCAGTCGGGTCATGCGGCTCAGTTCCCGTTTTTTTGAAGAAATCACCCTGGATCATCCCGGGGTGACCCTTAATTATGGCGGAGAATTTGAAAGTACCTCAAGGGCTTACACTTCGTTGATGTTCGCCTTTCTCATTGCGGTGATGGCCATTTATCTGGTGCTCTCCTCCCAGTTCAATGACTATTTTCAACCCTTGATTATTTTGTCGGCCATTGGCTTTGCCTTTATTGGTGTGGTCTTTGGCATGTTTTTCACCCGGTCTGTGTTTACCATTGGCAGTTTTCTGGCCGTTGTGGGCCTTTCCGGTGTGGCGGTGAATGACTCTTTGATCCTCATTGATTTCATGAACAAACAGCGCCAAAAAGGCATGGCCATCCGGGAGGCTGTGATGAGCGCATGCAGTGCCCGCATGCGGCCGGTGCTCATCACCACGGCCACCACCATGATGGGTATGCTGCCCATGGCCGTGGGAATTCCCAGAAAATCCATCACCTGGGCACCCATGGCCACGGCCTTTGCCACGGGACTTGTCAGTGCCACCCTTCTGGCCCTTCTTATCATTCCTGTGGAGTATGAACTCATTGAGGAGATTAAGCACTGGTGGACCCGCCGGTTTTCCGCTTCGGAAATAGCGTCGGGAACACAAAAGGCTGATGAAACAAGTGCAGGAAGAGAGATGCCGTTATTGAAAAATACGGGGGAAAGGCAGGGGGGTGCATCATGAAGCATACAGGATACCGAAAAATCAGGGGGGCAGAAATTTTCAATTTACCCCTTATTTTTTTAAAATTCATATATATCAAGTTTTTATCCAGAATACCTGGACTTATTACGAACTTACGATTTGCAGGTAAATTGATTTCTGCTGATCCCCTGATATCAAGGGGGAGATGTGTTCATACTTTTTTACCTGTAGTGCTCATTTTTGTACCTTTGTTGACCCCAGCCATGGCAGATGCCATCACCCTTAAAGAGGCCATTGAGCAAGCCCTGGAAAAATCCGATGGGGCCAAAATTATCCGTGAAACCCGGAACCGTTCCATGGGTGAGGCGGACAAGGTCGTGGCCTTTACCCGGCCTTGGCTGGACAGTGAAATAAGCGCCTATGAAATGGGTAACACCGCTGTAACTAATCCATTTGTTCCCACCCCGGACCGTTACATGGAGGCAAGTCTTGAGGCAAGCCAGGTTCTGTGGGCCGGGGGCCGCATTACTGCAAGCCATGGCCTGAGACTTCAACTCAGGGAACTGGCAGAGCTGACAGCCATCTCCGACATGTCAGACCTTCAACGGGAGATATCCAGGGCCTTTGTCACGGTATTGTATCACCAAGCCCGCCTTAAGGTGTTCCAGGAACGGGTAACCCAGAGACGGGATGAAAAAAAAGATGCCGAAGATCTCTTCGAGGCGGGCATGGTAACCCATCTGGATGTGCGTGAGGCCACATTGAATCTTCACAGAGCCCAGGATGATCTAAGGGCCAGCGAAACCGAACAGCACACCGCGTTGGTTGATTTTAATGTGATTTTGGGTAAGAGTGCCGCAAAAGATCTTGTGATACCCCAGGGAAGGCTTGCAAGGGCTCCTGAGCTCAGGGAAGATGTGCATCGCCTTGGTTGTATTTATGAAGACAGAAATCAGATAGACCTGCAACGGGCAGCAAAACAGCTGGACACCTCACACAACCATTTGGGCATGCTCAAAGGAGAGATGCTGCCCACCCTGGCCCTGGTGGCAGGGGGGGACTATGGTGGTGAGAAACAGAATGATTTTGAGAGTTCATGGTTCTTTGGTGCCAGAATGACCTGGCAATTGATGGATGGTGGTACCCGGGGGGCGGACATTGCACTGGCCCAGGCCCGTATTCGTTCGGACAGGGCTTACCTGAACCAGGTGACCCGAACGCTTTCTGGAACCTTGAACAAGCTCAATACAGAGGTGGATCGCCTGGATAAACGCATTGAACTCCAGGAAAAAAATCTTGAGCTCTCCCATGAAAATTATCAGGATGCCAGGGCTATATACGGTGCTGGTACCATGACCCTCACCCGCATGGGGGACTTTAACCTGCTTTATGCCGAAGCCCGGTTTAACCTCTTGCACCTCTATTATCTGGAAAATCTCGTTGCCATGGATGTGACAGCTTTGCTCCAGGGGTCCCATGACACCGCACGCCCAGGGTCTCCCTGAGACTGCGTGTGGTGGCAGTAATTCCCGATTACCACATTACTTTACTCAAGTTTTGGACAACAATACAAATCCGGTACCAATCATGACGGTTCCAGCGGTTTTATTAATATTGTGCCGGGCGGTTCTGCTTTGAAACAGCTGTCTTGCCCGGGATGCGCTGAATGCATAACACAGCATCACCGATCCCAGTAGGGATGAAACCACAAGTGAAATAAGGGCAACATCAAGGATGGAAAGGGTGTCAAGCACCACAAATGTGGGTAAAAAACCAGCATGTTTTTAAATCGATCAACAACAATATATTGTGGTGTTGAAATTAATAAATACATAAAATAAATAAGCGAATGGGGAGAATTAAGGTGTCTTGTAAAAATATTGAGAAAAAAAACTGATTTTTGATATAGTGCTCTTACTTGAAATTCATTCCCCATAGTCGGAGGCAGGTCATGAAAAAAATCTACTTTACAGGACTGTTTGATGATCTTTTTTCACCCAAGATCATACCCATTATCAGCATGAGTGTTGTTCTGGGGATTCTGATGATCATTTTTGAAATGTCCTTTGCTTCAATAATTTTTTCTGGTGAATTGGCTCCCTTTGCAAGCCGTGCAGCAGGATTAACCCTTGCTGGCTGTTTTTTTATCTGCCTTATCGGCTCCTTCAGCGGTTCCTTTAAAGGCATTATCGCCTTGCCCCAGGATGCACCCACAGCCGTCCTTTCTGCCATGGCTGTTTCAGTGGTTGCAGCACTGGGTACGGATGTATCCCCTGGGGTACAATTCATGACTGTAACTGCCGTTCTTTTCATATCGACTGTTTTCACCGGTATTTGTTGTCTGTGCGTGGGTAAATTCCGTCTTGCCAACCTGTTTCGCTTTATGCCCTATCCTGTGGTGGGTGGTTTTTTGGCAGGAACCGGATGGCTTCTGTCTGCCGGAAGCATCGGTGTAATGTGCGATGTTTCCCTTTCCATGGGGAACATGACAATTCTTGCCACACCTGAAAACCTTATGAAATGGCTGCCAGGTGTCATTTACGGTGGGGTACTTTTTGTTGTTTTGCAGAAACGATCCCACTTTCTTATTCTCCCGGGAAGCCTTGCAGCAGCGACCCTTATTTTTTATGGTGTCCTCACCCTTTCCGGAACACCGATCCAGGAGGCCAAGGCAGCAGGATTCCTGGTTTCAGGGGTCCCGGAGGGGGGACTCTGGCCAGCCTTTTCAATCGCCGATCTTCGCCTTATTCAATGGCAGACTGTTTTCCAGCAGCTTCCCGGCGTTTTTACCGTGGCACTGGTCTCAATTATCGGCATGCTCCTCAATATGAGTGGCATTGAACTTGCCGCCAAAAGCGAGCTGGATATGAACAGGGAATTAATGGTTTCAGGCGCAGGAAACATGCTTGCCGGATTTTGCGGCTCCGTACCCGGATACCCGAGTATTTCCCTGTCCCTCCTCGGCTATAAGACGGGTGCGGATTCCAGGCTTACAGGCGTCTTTTCCGCTTTGATCCTGGGGGTTGTGCTTTTTTTCGGAGGCAATATCCTCGAGTATTTTCCAAAATCTATTTTAGGCGGACTGGTGCTTCTTCTGGGGCTGTTTTTCCTATGGGACTGGGTTGTTGTCACAAAACAGCGTCTACCCCTCCTTGACTGGCTCATTCTCATTGCCATCTTTTTGGTCATCGGAATATTCGGGTTCATGGAGGGCGTGGCATTCGGCCTGGTTGCCGCCATTCTCTTTTTTGTATTCCGGTTCAGCCGTATTCCTGTGGTGAAACAGGGGTTCACTGCATTGGAAAGAAGGAGCATGACGGTTCGCTCTCTTCCCCACCGCCATGTCCTACAGACAGAAGGGGATAAAATCTGCGGCTATGTGCTGACAGGATACCTGTTTTTCGGATCTGCCTCCTCCCTGACAGATTCTTTGAAAAAGGCCCTTGATTCGGATCCGTCTCCTCTTTTCATGATCCTTGACCTTGAACAGGTGACAGGATTCGATATCTCGGCGGTAAATAACTTTCAACGGGTTGTTTTTGCTGCCAAAACCGCCAAAGCCACCCTGGTGATCACCACAGCCCCTAAACGGTTTGCAGAAGCACTCCAAAGGAATATTCCCGGGGATGCCATGGAAAATATTCAATTTTTTCCCACATTGAATGACGGCCTGGAATGGTGCGAAACTGGTCTGATTCAAAAAATAGAGGCCAGCATAGAGTCGGAAACCAACCTTCGGGATGCCCTTTTTGACCGCTCGGTGGACGATGTCATGAAGCATCTTAAACGCCAGGAGCACTTTGAAACCCTTGTTGACCGCCTTGGAAGTCGGGTAACCTCCTTACGCCACTCCCCTGGAAGCATCATTATGGAAAAAGGAGAAATCATTAACGGCCTCCACCTGATCACTTGGGGAAATGCCATTGAATCAAATCCTGAATCAGGACTGCGGATAAGCTGCTTTGAACCGGGCTGTGTCATTGCCGGACCGGCTGCGTTTACACCTTGTTTCATCTGCAAATCAACATTCATGGCAGATTCGGACTGTAGGACGGCTTTTCTTTCCTTTGATACAAGGCAACTCCTTGAACAGGAAGATCCTGCGCTGGCAATTGAACTATACGGATACCTGATCCAGGCAGATACCGGCAAAGAGCACGGGTAATGGCCTAAACAGGCAGGAAAAACAGGGGACAGACCACGTTTTTTTTGTATTTTAAAAAACGTGGTCTGTCCCCTAATTTGCTAATTTGTGAGATCATGCATTCCGTAACAGCCTGTCGAGTGAAAAATCATTATAAGGCCTGAAAAATAGGGTAAAGAAACCTAATGGAAGTGACGTCTGACTATGCTATGGTTCAGGCACAACATTTTTTATATTTTTTACCACTTCCGCAGGGGCAGGGATCATTGCGGCCCACCTTGGGGCTTGTTCTTTTAACGGTGGCTGGTTTTACAGGATTCCCGTCGGAGAAATACCATTGATTCTCATTTTTTTTAAAAGATGCCAGTTCGTGGTGCTTCTGGTCAACGCCCTCCCTTGCAAAAAAAGCAATGAATTCCACAAACCCTTCGGTATCATCGGGTCCACCGCCCTTTGTGGTGATAATTTCAAGCTTTTGCCATTGGGATTTTTCTGACCATTCCCGGGTGGACTGGCTGTCAAAATCCCCACGATCATCGGGGTGGGTACTCTCCCTTAAGTAATCAATTTCGCCATTTACATAGGAGGTATACCTGGATCTCATAAGGGCTTCGGGGGTTTCTGCTAACTGATCTCCTTTAATAATTGGCTCGCAGCACTGGCTGAACTCTTTTTCCGAACAACATGGACATAGACTCATGAATAACTCCTTGAATAATTGGGACTGGCCGTATCCAGCACCCTATGCTTTTATTTTTTCACGGACTTTATTGTCAGTGGTTTCAAAATCTTTTTTGGAAAGGAAATGGATGGGACAGGAGGATCTGAATTTGCAGTATATGTCAGGATCTCTGCACTCAAGGCACTCTTTGCATAGATAATAATTATGCTTCATGCATTTATAAGCGGTTTCCATTTCTGGATGAAATTTGCATTTGCCCATTTTTTTCTCCACAGATTTTATATATGACTTTAAAATTATTTCACATTTTTTTTGATCATTCCCTATTTGTAGAGGCTTTTCCCAAAGGACTGTAAAGTACTTTGGGGCCCATATCAAGGATGCCAAAAAATGTAGCAGCAGAGTCCCGCCAGCAGAGCCTCCGAGGACTGCCCGTGGCAGTTATATCATAAATGCTTGGGCATTGCTTTAAATTTGCATTCAGTTATTTAGTAATTAACTTAAAAATTCATACAACTTTTAACAAAAATCTGGAGGCGAATATGAAAGAGATGGTTTGGGTGCTGTTATTCATTGGCGTTTATGTACTGCTACAGGCATATATTCTTCCTAAGATGGGAATTTCCACATGAATGAAAAATGCCTGCCAGGTGGCAGACAAGGATAAAAAAAAGACAGCGGACAGCATTGATCCAGATAAGATCATTAAGTGAAATTAAATATTCCCCCCCCACGGGCGGACCAATATGCTGATATAGGTCCGTCCGCAACAAAGCTTGCACACCTATATCTATAATTGTTGATAGAAATTGACAAACAGAAAATATTTGTATAATTCTGCATGGATTGTTTCTGTTTAACATAACGTTTTGGATTAAGCCTGAATTAACCTTTGGGGTTTGAATAGATTGGGGCCTCAGCTTCAGCTATTTTTATCTACCATTTAATCAACTCAAGGGCATCCTTCATATCATCCCCAAAGTACTTTACATTTTTGGGGGGAATAATTCCCGAAAAGTGGGAGCATTGTTTATAACAAGAGTAAACTGGAAAATGAAAAATGTCGAAAGTAAGACTTGAAAAAGGTCACAGTGCCGAAGTTTTTTCAATACCGGATTCCATGGTAATGGGAACCCTAATGGGTGAAGATCTTCCCGGGCTGCCCCCGGAAATCATCTGCCAGGAGGTTGCAGCCGGTATAAAACAATGGACACCCAGGGACATTCACCATAAAAAAGTAGCCATTATTGTACCCGATGACACACGTCTCTGGGCCCGGGGGGAGATGATTGTGCCTGTCATTGTCAACACATTGATGGGTCTTGGGGTGCCAGCCCATGCCATCACCATCCTCATTGCCCTTGGCACCCATGCCGACGTTGAGCCAGAGGGGTTTGTTGCCCTGGTGGGGAAGGCCTGTGTGGGAAAGGTTCAAATTTTGAATTCAGCCAATAAAAATCAGGATCGCCTGGTTGATATTGGCCTAACAGATCATGGGACAAGGGTTTCCACCACCCGGGAAGCCTGGGATGCCGATCATGTTATTATCTTTGGCGGTGTGCTCCACCACCTCATTGCCGGTTTTGGTGGCGGGCGAAAATATATCCTGCCTGGCATTGCCGGATATGATGCCATCCAGCAGAACCATTCCCTGGCTTTTCTGGCAGATGGTTCTCCCCACCCCATGGTGCGCCAGGCATCACTTTTGAAAAACCCTGTCCATGAAGATATGGAAGCAGCCGCCCAGCTCTTTTTTGCCAAAAAAACATCCACCTATGTCACCGTGGCTGCCAATGGGATGGGTGAGATTTTTTTTACGAGTACAGGCCCTGTGACAGAAACCTTTGAGCAGGGCTGCCGCCAGGTTGACCGTGCCTGTACCGTCACCATTGACCAACAGGCCGATTTTGCCCTTATTTCCGCCGGGGGGCACAAAACCGATGGTCAGCTTTACCAGGCCACCAAGGCCCTTGTTAATGCTGTTAATGCTGTCAAGGAAGGGGGGCAGATTTTGTTTGTGGCCCAGGCCCGGGATGGCATTGGCAATCCAATTTTTGGTGAGATGCTCAAAGAATATAACGGGTGTCCGGAAAAAATAGGTTCCAGGCTGGTGAAACAATTTAACATGCCTTCCTACGTTGCCTTCCGGGTGATGGATTTGTTAAAACGGTTTGATATCACGTTGGTTTCCGAATTCTCCCCCCAGGAGACCCGGGAGCTTGGATTTAAGTACACCAACTCTCTGGAATACTACGTTTCAACCCTCACCGGCAAAGGATATATCATTCCCTTTGCGGAAAATATTTTGCCCATTTTCAATTAAAGGAGATCCCATGGAAAGACGTTCATTTTTAAAAAAAGCGGGTGTGGGTACGGCAACGGCAGCTGCTGCCCTAACCGTTGGTGCCCCGGCTGTTATTGCATCCCCCAAAAAAATTCGCTGGCAGGCCACATCCTTCTGGAACCCCAAGGTGAGAATCATGTTCGACGGCATCAAGGCTTTCTGCAAAAATGTTGAGGAGATGACCGACGGCAATTTTAAGATTAAGCTCTATGGTGGTGGTGAGCTGGTACCCCCCTTTGGTGCCTTTGACGCTGTATCCAAGGGAACCGTGCAGATGGGGTCGGGATCTCCCTATTTCTGGGCCGGTAAATCCACGGCATTCAACTGGTTTGGCTCCATTCCCTTTGGCATGAATGGCCAGTCCATCAATGCCTGGTTTTATGAAGGAAATGGCCAGACCCTTATGAATGAGCTCTACGACCGATTTGATCTGGTTCCCCGGGTGGTGGGTAATTCCGGTGTCCAGATGGGGGGATGGTATAAAAAGAAAATCAACTCCCTGGAGGATTTCAAGGGGTTGAAAATGAGAATTGGCAGCATTGCCGGTAAAGTGCTTTCGGAAATGGGCGTTACCACGGTGATGGTGCCCCCGGCGGAAATTTTCCCTTCCCTGGAACGCGGTGTGGTGGATGCCGCTGAATTTGTGGGGCCTGTCCATGATATCCTGCTGGGCCTTTATAAGGTGGCCAAGTACTACTATACCCCGGGATGGCATGAACCCGGTCCGGTGCTGGATATCTTCTTTAATAAAAAAGCCTACAATGAACTGCCTGTGCATTACCAGCGCATTTTGGATACAGCGGCTGCCAACATCAATATCAGAACCCTGGCTGCATTTGATGCCCAGAGCAGTGCGGCATTGGACAAGCTGGTCAACGAATACAAGGTCAATGTACAGGTCTATCCCAAAGACGTCATGGCAAAGATTAAATCCATCTCCAAGGATGTCATTGAGGCCGAGGCAAAAAAAGATCCCTTTGCCCAGAGGGTTCATGAGGATTATAAAGCGTTCCAGGCCAAAACAGCGGTGTGGGGCAGGATGTCTGAAAAGGTCTATTGGGATACCATGGCCTGAGCCTGTTTTTACAAAAATTCCCCTGACATTCCCGTTCCGGGCTGGGAAATTGCCGGAACGGCATTATACCATTTTAAAAATTTGTTATGGGTAAATCAATGTTTAAGAACGTAGGGGCAGAATCTATTTCTGCCCCATGTCGTGGGTAAAACAAGATGCATATTCAATTTTTGTTGTGGGCAAACCGAGGTGCAATACACCGAGGTGCAATACAGGGTCGGCCCATGGCAGTTATATTATAAAATATTAAACTGATACCAGGGAACATGGAGAAAATTAAAAAAGCAGTAAGGACCTGCGATAAAATCAACCAGTGGATGGGCAGTGTGGTGGTAACCACAGCATTGTTTACCTTTATCCTGGTCATTGCCAGCAATGTGATCATGCGGTATGCCTTTAACACAAGTTTTGTGTTTATGGCGGAATTGGAGTGGCATTTGTTCGCCTTTGTTTTTCTCATGGGGGCCGGGTTTACCCTGCTCCATGATGCCCATGTCCGGGTGGATGTGGTTTATTCCCTTCTGGGTAAAAGAAAACAGGCCTGGGTGAACCTTGTGGGGGTATTTTTGTTTTTGATACCGTCTTGTTATCTGGTGTTAACAACCTCCATTCCCTGGGTGATTGATGCCTATGAGGTGGGGGAGGTTTCCATAGACCCCGGGGGGATTCCCGCACGATTTATCATCAAAGCGGCCCTGCCTGCGGGATATTTGTTAATGTTGCTCCAGGGCCTGTTGCTCGGTGTAAAAAGTGCGCTCATCCTTTCAGGAAATTCCCTGGAAGATTCAGGGATAGAAGAATTAAGATGTTAATTGAATTTTTACCGTTCTGGATTGCCGATTATCTGGCTGCCTGGCTTTTTCTGGTGTTGACCATTGCATTAATGGGAGGCTTTCCCGTCACCTTTACCATGATGGGAACCTCCTTTTTGTTTGGACTTGTGGGGCTTCCCGCAAGTTTTTTTGAACTGTTACCCCTGAGAATGTGGGGAATTATGGGCAATACCATGCTCATGGCCGTGCCCCTTTTTATCTTCATGGGACTTGCCCTGGAAAAATCGGGCCTGGCAAGAGAGCTTCTGGAAGCCATGGAGACCCTTTTTCGCAATGTCCGGGGCGGGCTTGCCATTTCCGTTGTGGTGGTGGGCGCCCTGCTGGGTGCCTCCACCGGCATTGTGGGGGCCACGGTGGTGACCATGGGGCTGATGTCTTTGCCCACCATGTTAAAGCATAATTACTCCAAATCCTTTGCATCGGGGACCGTGGCAGCTTCGGGCACCTTGGGCCAGATTATTCCCCCCAGTCTGGTGCTGTTGCTTTTGGGACCGGTGATGGAGGTGCCTGTGGGGGACATGTTCATTGGTGCGGTGATACCCGGGCTTTTACTGGTGGGGCTTTATTGCATTTTCATCGTGGCTTCCACCTTTTTTAGCACCAAGCATGTACCCCGGGTCCATGGCCATGGACCGGACTTTAACAAGGCCTTTATTATCAAACTCTTAAAAGCACTGGTGCCGCCGCTTTTTTTAATTCTTTCCGTTTTGGGGAGCATTTTTGCAGGCATTGCCACCCCCACAGAATCAGGTTCCATGGGGGCTCTGGGTGCAGTTATTTTAACGGCCTTTAACAAAAAATTATCCTTTAAACTTCTCCATGATGTGGCCCAGGGTACCATTAAAATGACCTGTATGGTGTTTATCATTATCATGGGGGCCACCTGTTTTGCCCTTGTTTTTCGGGGGCTTGGCGGTGATGATCTGCTTCGGGAATTCATCGACAGCATGAATTTAAGCGGATGGCAGCTGGTGACCATGGTGATGGTGTTTATTTTTATATTGGGGTTTTTTCTGGATTTCATCGAGATCACCTATATCCATATTCCCATAATTGCACCTATTGTTATTGATTACGGATATGATCCATTGTGGTTTGGCATCATGTTTGCCATGAACCTCCAGACCTCCTTTATGACACCGCCCTTTGGCCCCTCGTTGTTCTATTTAAAGGGGGTGTGCCCCCCGGAGATCAAAACCACAGATCTTTATAGGGGAATAATTCCCTTTGTTATTTTGCAGTTGATCGGGCTGACCATTATTGCCATGTGGCCGGGCCTTGTCACCTGGTTGCCCAAGGTGGTTTACGGTAATTGACCCTT
Source organism: uncultured Desulfobacterium sp. (assembly GCA_937124525.1). The sequence continues at coordinate 2,456 of CAKZLA010000348.1, read as the reverse complement.
AAATAAGAATTTAAAATGGGAGGTGGAAAATGACAGTTGCAGAGGCGATGCAAAAACGACTTTCGGTCAGGGCTTTTTTAAATAAGCCGATTCCGGAAGAGACATTGAAGAGAATTTTTGCCCAGGCCCAGAAAGCTCCCTCAAACTGCAATGTTCAACCTTGGCAAACCTATGTTGTTTCAGGGTCAAAAAAGGATGAATTAAAAGGCCTGCTCCTGGAAGAAGTTACCACGAAAATAACACCAAATCCGGATTTTGACTGGCGAATTAAATATGAAGGCATTCACCGCAATCGACAGTTTGGGTCTGCCTTTGCCCTGTATGACTCCATGGGAATTGAGCGTGAAAACAGGGATGCCAGGGCCGTTGCCATGCTTCGGAACTGGTCTTTCTTTGATGCCCCCCATGTGGCATTTTTTGTGATGGAAAAATATTTAGGACTCATGGGGGCTGTGGATTTGGGGATTTATGCACAGTCTCTGGCTCTGTTAATGGTCGAGGAAGGGATTTCAAATTGCATACAGGCCTCATTGGGACAGTTTCCTGGACCGATTCGGACATTTCTTGATCTTCCAGAGAGTCAGGGAATTCTTTTTGGCATGTCCTTCGGGTATGAAGATAGGGATGCCGATGTGAATAGAACCCGTACTGACAGGGTCCCCTTAAACGAGTCCGTTCAATTTATTCAATAAAATATCCTCCGACGTTCCCGTTACAGGCAGGGTGGCTGCTGGGGGCGGCATAGTACTGTTTTGAATTTTTATTGTGCTTAAATTCAGATCCACATATCAATTGGGCGCATTCTCATTTTCCCGGCATCATCATACCATTCTATGGATCTGATTTTCAGGTAAACGGGCTCAGGCGTGTGTTATGGTCGTTATCGACTAAAGCCTGTTCAAACTCCAAAAACCACCGATAATGCCAATAGCGCAAGCCTGATCCATCGCTAATGAAGCCTCCGACCGGGAAAATGGGAATGGACCCTACCAATTTGTCTGTAATGGTTATACAAAAATGTTATTAATCTTGTGTTGATGACATAAATGTAGTCGGTTATGGCAGTGTTTTATTGGATATTTTTATTTGTCTGTGCAAATTGTGCTTTAATAACATGATGTTATTCCTAAATACGTTCCGATGGCATGAAATTTGATTATCCTTAAGAAAGAATCTTAAATAGTTCAGGGTAATATGGCTTAAGCCAATGCTAACAAACGGATTGACAGGTCTTTTGATGATAGGGGGATTAACATGTTTTTAAAAGTGATAAGTGCAGCAGGATTGATGGGTACATTTTTGTCAGGAACGGCCTTTGCCGGAGAAGCTACAGGATTGAATGCAGGGGACACGGCATGGATTCTTGTGGCCACGGCCCTGGTGATGATGATGACCCCCGCAGGACTTGCCTTGTTTTACGGTGGCATGTCCCGGTATAAGAACCTGTTGAACACCTATGCCATGACCTTTGTGGCCTACTGCATTGGCAGTCTGGTCTGGGTGGCTTGGGGATACAGCCTCACCTTCAGCGGTGAGGGGGCTTTTATCGGAAATTTTGATCTTCTTTTTCTAAAGGGCATGACCATCAACTCCCTGAGCGGTACCATTCCAAGTTTTGTATTTGTGGTATTTCAGATGACCTTTGCCTGCATCACCGTTGCCCTGGTTCTGGGGGCCGTGGTGGATCGTATGAAGTTTTCTTCCTGGTTGGTGTTTTCCGTACTCTGGCTCACCTTTGTTTATACCCCCGTGGCCCATTGGGTGTGGGGGGGCGGATGGATGGATAAAGTCCTGGGTGCCCTGGATTTTGCCGGGGGCAATGTGGTGCACATCAACGCAGGTGTGGCAGGTCTTGTGCTCTCTTTGATGCTGGGTAAACGAAAGGGATATGGCAAAGATGTCATGTTTCCTTCAAGTATCGCCCTCACCGCACTGGGGGCTGCACTGCTGTGGTTTGGCTGGTTCGGTTTCAATGCTGGCAGCGCCCTGGCCGCAGATGGGCTTTCCGCCTCTGCTTTTCTGGTGACCAACACCTCTGCCGCCGCCGGTGCCATTGCCTGGATGCTCATTGAGTGGAAATTCAGTGGGAAACCAACGGTGTTGGGCATTGCATCGGGTGTGGTGGCAGGACTTGTGGCCATTACCCCGGCCGCCGGGTTTGTGGGGCTGTTTGCCTCCATTATCCTGGGTTCTGTGGCTGGTGTCATCGGGTATTTCAGCGTATCTGTCCTGAAAAAGAAGGCAGGATATGATGATTCCCTGGATGCTTTCGGTGTCCATGGGGTGTGCGGTATCTGGGGTGCCCTTGGTACCGGCCTGTTTGCCGATCCGGTCTGCGTGGTGTCGATGAAGGTCCAGCCGTGGCTGTTGCGTGCGGCGCCAGCTGCGTTGCTCTCGCTGACGGGCGAACGAGGCGAGACGTGCTGGTCGCTGGTCGCCACGTCTGCAGGCTTCGA
>CAKZLA010000347.1 GCA_937124525.1 uncultured Desulfobacterium sp. | reverse complement strand
GGTACAAAAAAAGACTAAAGGTAAAAAAGGCACCCAATGGGCAGATCATCTCACCCACAAGGCCAAAGCAGAAAATTATCCGGCCCGTTCTGTATATAAATTGATGGAGATACAGAAAAAATTCAGGGTGTTAAAAAAAGGGGATACCGTGCTTGATCTGGGGTGTGCCCCGGGTTCATGGCTCATATATGTTGCCAAAACAGTGGGCAATGCCGGAAGAGCCCATGGCATTGACCTTAAAGCCGTTGAAGTTACACTTCCAGGGAATGCCGTGGCCCATGTGGGGGATATTTTTGACATGGATGAAAATATTGCTGCCCCTGAAGGGAAAAGCTATGATGCCGTATTAAGTGACATGGCCCCGGCCACCACGGGTCGAAAAGACATTGATGCCTTAAGATCCCAGGCCCTGTGTGAGGCTGCCCTTTCAAAGGCACTGGAGCTGCTCGGGCCCGGTGGTCATTTTGTCTGTAAAATCTTCCAGGGCGGGGAGTTTAAAGTTTTTGAAAAAGAGGTACAGCAGCATTTTAAACAGCATAAAATCTTTAAGCCGGAAAGTTGCAGAAAATCAAGTAAAGAGATATATATTATAGGTTTGAATAAAAAATAATAGTTGAGGAGGAGATAATCATGTCAGGACATAGTAAATGGTCGACCATTAAACATAAAAAAGGGGCCGCAGATGCCAAGCGCGGTAAGATTTTTACCAAGCTCATCAAGGAAATCACCGTTGCTGCCAGAATGGGGGGGGGAGATCCGGATTCCAACCCCCGTCTCAGAACTGCCGTTGCTGCAGCCAAATCCCAGAATATGCCCAAGGATAATCTGGAGCGGGCCATTAAAAAGGGTACAGGCGAGCTGGAAGGGGTGGATTATGAAGAGATCCTCTATGAAGGATATGGCCCGGGGGGTGTGGCTGTGCTGGTGGAATGTCTCACGGACAACCGAAATCGAACCATTGCCGATGTTCGATATATTTTCAGCAAGGCAGGCGGAAACATTGGAACCGATGGCTGTGTTTCCTGGATGTTTGATAAAAAGGGTTTGATCTCGGTGGATAAATCAGATTCCGATGAAGACACACTCATGGAGGTGGGTCTGGAAGCAGGTGCCGAAGATGTAAAGGATGAAGGGGATTGCTTTGAGATAATCACAGAGCCGGAAGATTTTGAGGCGGTAAAAGAGGCGGTGGATGCGGCTGAAATTAAATATAATATGGCTGAAGTAACCATGATTCCCCAGACCCAGACAGAATTGGAAGGAAAAGAGGCGGAGCAGATGATCCGGTTCATGGAGGCCCTGGATGATTGTGATGATATCCAAAAGTTTTATACCAATGCTGACATCTCCGATGACGTTTTCAATGCCATGTAGTTAAATTCATCAATCAAAAAGATCTGATGGGTGATCCATTAACAAGCGCTGTTGATTAGGGGGCTTGAAGGCATTTATTCAAGTCCCCCGGTTGATTCCCTCGCTTTTTTCCTGAATGGCTATTTATTGGATCATCAAGTTTTTGGGGCTGCCCCCCTCCCCAATGTCTGTGAACATAAAAAAACGATTTTCTTGGGTTTACATCTTCAGGTTATTTCTCCCCCAATCTTAATTCATCTCAATTAAATCCACGCCATCCGGAGTGGTGAATTCAAACATTGACATGTCTATTCTTTTAAATACAATATTCCAGAAGTCCAATGTGGTCGTGTCACCGTAGGGGTTGTAGGTAGTGACCTGTACAATGTGGTCATTTATTTTTAAAATTCGAATACGAATAGATTTAATATCAGGAGATTCTTTTTTGGGTTCCAAAATCAAGGTGATATGATCGGTATCGGCCCCATTGTTTTCAATGCGAGCGTTGTATCTTTCTCTGACAAGGGAGATATTGGATAAAAAAGCGCCCCCTGCCCCTGAGTTAAAAAAGGCCTGGGCATCTCCCCTGACCACCTGGTTTTCATTGGGACGGTAAATCCACAGACTGGTTCCATTGGAGATTATCTGGTGCTGGGTGGGTACAAGATATTCCCAGCGCATTTTACCGGGATGGCTGAAAAAGACTTTTCCCGAAGCGGTTTCTGTTATTTCCAGGGCCGTCAGGGTGGATACCTGATGAAAATCTGCACTGAAATCATTACCCGCATATTTTTTTTCCATGCGATTCAGGATTTCCTGGGTCCCCGGTGTGTCAGCCCGGGCCTCCTTGGGATGAAAATCATTGATGCCAATGAAGCAACCAAGCAACAGGATGAGAAAAAATATTTTTTTTTTCATGGTATCCCTTTCCTCTTTTATCGGACCAATTTGTTGATATCTTTCCGGGTATCCTTGGCATAGAGACGTCTAAGTTTTGGTTTTTCAATTTTACCCGTGGCGTTTCTGGGAACATCTGCAAATATAATTTTTTTCAGCCGCTTATACCGTGGCAATCCCAGCCCAAAGGTTTTGACTTCATTCTTTGTCAGTTCCATACCTGACTTGATGGCAATGATTCCTGCGGGGATTTCACCCAACCGTTCATCGGGAATGCCTATGACACCAATGTCCTGGATTTTCTTATTCTGCATGAAAAAATGTTCAATCTCAACGGGGAATATATTTTCTCCGCCGCAGATGATCACATCTTTTTTTCGGTCCACCAGGAAAATAAATCCATCCTTGTCCCTCCTGGCAATGTCACCGGTGTGAAGCCATCCGTTTTTCAGGGTGTCTGCCGTGGCTTCGGGGTTTTTATAATAACATTTCATCACACCGGGGCCCCTGATAATGAGTTCTCCACTTTCTCCGGGGGGCAGTTGATTGCCTGAGCCGTCCACAATGCGAGCCTCCCAGTCAAAACCTGCTTTTCCGATGGCGCCTACCTTGTGATCATTATCCATGCCAAGGTGAACACAGCCCGGACCCGTGGATTCCGTGAGCCCATAGTTGGTATCATAGCTATGGCCAGGGAAATATTCTTTCCACTCCTTGATCAAAGAAGGCGGAACCGGCTGGGCACCAATGTGCATAAGTCGCCATTGATCCAGTTTGTATGTGGAAAAATCAATGAGGTTCCGCTCAAAGGCAATGAGGATGTCATGGGCCCAGGGCACCAGCAACCATACTATGGTGGCACCTTCATCGGACACGGCTTCCATTATCCATTCTGGACGGACACCCTTTAGTATGACAGATTTGCCCCCCACCAGAAAACTGCCAAACCAGTGCATTTTTGCCCCGGTGTGGTACAGAGGCGGGATGCACAGAAACACATCTTCCCGGGTCTGTTTGTGATGATTATTTTCAATGTAGCAGGCATGCTCAAGGTTTCTGTGGGTCAATAGAACAGCCTTGGGGGTACCGGTGGTACCTGATGTAAAATAAAGGGCAGCATCATCTTCAATGGAAATGGGGACCTGGGGAGGGGCCTCCGGGTTGGCAGATTGAATAAATGCGCCATAGGGAATGGCGTAATCGGGGCACAAGTCCACAGGCCCTGTGAAAATCCAGGTGTGCACGGTGGTTTCAAGAATCGTTCGAATGCCTTCCAGTCTTTCAATGAACTCTTCACCGAAAATGAATATCTTGGCCTCGGAGACTTCAGTGCACAGTCGTATCTTATCGGCCTCAAACCTGAAATTAAGGGGAACAGCCCAGGCACCGGTGCTGAGAATGCCAAAATAGATGGGAAGCCACTCAAGACTATTGGTCATGAGCTGGACAACCCCATCTCCCTTTTGAATGCCTTTTTTCACCAATGCATTGGCCATGCGGTTGGCGTCCTGGTAAAAATCATTCCAGGTGATTTCCCGGCGTATGTTTTCCTGGGGAGACCTTTCAACCAGGGCAATGTCGTTTTTATAAAGTCGGCTGTTCCTTGCCAGGATTTCGGTGATGATCATGGTGGGATTCCTGTGTGAATTTTATTGGTGGTGTGGCAGGGTTAATGTGTCCACCGTGTAAAGATGTTTGTTGTGATCAATTCTGGTAAATGCAGAGAGTATATATAAAAATCCCGCTGTGCACCAGGTGCACAGCGGGATTTTTATGAAAAACTATCCAGCCGAAGCAGATATTACTTCTTGTCGTCTTTTACTTCTTCAAAATCAGCGTCCATTACATCATCTTCCTGGGAGGCTGCCCCAGCCTCTGGTTCTCCACCAGGCGCCGCACCTTCCTGGGCTGCCTGCTGGTACATGGCTTCTGCCAGCTTGTGGGAGGCCTGGGTCAATGCTTCAATTTTTTCCTTGATGGCCTGGGCATCATCACCGTCTTTGACCTGTTTGAGAGCTTCTATCCCATCTTCAATGGTTTTCTTGGTGGCTTCATCAATCTTGTCACCATGCTCTTTCAGAGTTTTTGTGGTTTGGTCAATGAGGGATTCAGCCGTATTTTTGGCATCCACCAGCTCACGCTTTTGTTTGTCTTCATCGGCGTGGAGTTCGGCATCTCTCACCATCTTTTCGATGTCTTCCTCGGAAAGACCGCTGGCAGCCGTGATCTGGATGGACTGTTCTTTTCCGGTGGCTTTGTCCTTGGCAGAGACGTGTACAATACCATTGGCATCAATGTCAAAGGTCACTTCAATCTGGGGAACGCCCCGGGGTGCCGCTGGAATCTCAGACAGTTCAAACTGACCCAGGGTCTTGTTGCCGGTGGCAATTTCCCGTTCTCCCTGGAGTACATGGATGGACACAGCGGGCTGATTGTCAGCAGCAGTGGAAAATACCTGGCTCTTCTTGGTGGGGATGGTGGTGTTCTTTTCAATGAGCTTTGTCATGACACCGCCCAGGGTTTCAATACCAAGGGAAAGTGGGGTCACATCAAGGAGGAGCACATCGTGAACATCACCCTGGAGCACACCTGCCTGGATGGCTGCACCCATGGCAACAACCTCATCGGGGTTTACACCCTTATGGGGTTTTTTATCGAAAATTTCTTCCACCCGTTTCTGCACGGCGGGCATGCGGGTCATGCCACCCACCAGCACCACTTCATTGATATCACTGGGTTTGAGTTTGGCATCTTTCAAGGCCTGGTTGCAGGGTCTTGCCAGATTGTCCAGAAGGTCGGCCACCAGAGATTCCAATTTAGCCCGGGTGAGTTTGACATCCAGATGTTTGGGACCACTTGCATCTGCCGTGATGAATGGCAGGTTCACATCGGTTTCAACGGCGGTGGAGAGCTCCATCTTGGCTTTTTCTGCGGCCTCTTTCAGACGCTGAAGCGCCATTTTGTCGCTGCGGATATCAATGCCCTGATCTTTCTTAAATTCATCGGCAATATAATCGATAACCCTCAGGTCAAAGTCTTCACCACCCAGATGGGTATCACCATTGGTTGACTTTACCTCAAATACACCATCGCCGATTTCAAGGATGGAGACATCAAAGGTACCGCCGCCAAGATCAAATACAGCGATTTTTTCTTCACCTTTTTTGTCCAGACCATAGGCAAGGGATGCGGCTGTGGGCTCATTGATGATACGCTTTACGTCAAGGCCTGCAATTTTACCGGCATCCTTTGTGGCCTGGCGCTGGCTGTCGTTAAAGTATGCAGGAACGGTGATAACGGCTTCTGTCACCTCTTCTCCCAGATACTCCTCCGCTGTTTTTTTGATGTTGGCAAGGATAAAAGAGGAAACTTCCGCCGGGCTGTGCTGTTTTCCCCGGAGGTTGATCCGTGTGTCGCCGTTGGATGCTGCTTCAATTTTATAGGGGAGGACACTGATGTCGCCCTGGATCTCCTTGGACTGGAACTTTCTGCCCACCAGACGTTTTACGCCAAACACCGTGTTTTCCGGATTGGTAATGGCCTGTCGTTTGGCGGTCTGACCCACCAGGCGGTCACCGTTT
>CAKZLA010000346.1 GCA_937124525.1 uncultured Desulfobacterium sp. | reverse complement strand
AATATTTCTAGCTCTTTTAAAAAAGTCAAAAAGTTAAATATCAAAGAGTATGCAAAAAAATTATTAGGAACAGAATGTTTTCAATCACGAGAAGATAAATGCCAATTACAGCAATCATTGAAAAATGTATTTCGCGCGAACCGGAAAACCGTTTCGAATCGTCGCAAGAATTGGCGCAGGCGCTGGAACCGTTCCGGCCGCTCTGGTTCGAGGAGCCGACGATCCCCGACAATTACAAAGGGTTCGCCGAGATCGCGGAGGCGACGGGAATCCCCCTCGCCATGGGAGAAAACCTGCACACCATCCATGAATTCGGCTACGCCTTCGACGACGCGAAACTTTCATACATTCAGCCCGACGCTTCGAATTGCGGCGGCGTGACCGGATGGCTTCAGGTCGCGGCGATGGCGAAGGAGCGCGGGATTCCGGTCTGCAGCCACGGGATGCAGGAGCTGCATGTCAGTCTGGTCTCCGCCCAACCGAACGCGGGCTGGGTCGAGGTCCACAGCTTTCCGATCAGCGACTACACGAAGCATGGCCTCGTCCTGGAAAACCACCGCCTCGTCGCGCCCTCATCGCCGGGGATCGGAGTCGAATTCGACTGGGCGAAGCTCGAAGACGCAGACGAGCCGGCGGCTTGAAGTCGCCGAAAAATACCTGACGCCCCAAAACGGCGCCTGATGAAGCATCTGAACCCATAAGATGGAAAAAGGGAGAAATAGTATGAAATACAGCAAGTTGGTCATGGGCGCTGCGTTTTCGGCGCTCGCAGTATGGGTAAGCTCGCCTGCGGCGCAGGCCGTGGAGACGCTCAAATTCGCGCACGTCTATGAAACGGGGCATCCCCTGAACAAGGAAGCCGAGTGGGCCGCTGAAGAGTTCAAGAAGCGCACCAACGGCCGATATGAGATCAATGTGTATCCTTCCTCGTCTCTCGGCAAGGAAACGGACCTCAATGAAGCTCTCTCGCTTGGCACCGTCGACATCATCTATACCGGCCCCAGCTTCGTCGAACGCTATTACGGGCCGATCGCGATTTCCGACTACCCGTTCATCATGCGCGGCTACGATCACTGGAAAAACTTTGACAATGTTTTCAGTAATTATACTAATCCCAATCTGGAAGATCGAACGGACAGCCAATGGAGTCCCAAGGTAGGCATGCGGTATCAATTCACCGATCAGATGTCCGGCTGGGTCAACTATGGTACAGGCTTTACGCCCCCCACATCTGCCCAACTCTACGATGACAGAACCTCGGGTGGTAATCCCAGGGAACCCAACCCGGATCTTGAACCTGAAAAGACACAATCCTGGGAAATAGGACTGGAAAAATGGATGGGAAGGGCCATGCAGGCAAGCGTCACAGGATATTATAATATCACCGATGATAAGATTTTATCCTGGTTCAATGACAGCAATGTGTGGGTGAATAAAAACATCGGAGAAACCCAATCCTATGGTACAGAACTGGCTCTTGCCCTTTACCTGTCAGACAATTGGACGGTTAGCGCCAATTACACCTATACCCACGCCACCATCAAGGAAAATCCCTCAGCTCTTGAAAAAGAGGACAATTACCTGCCCTTCACCCCCAGAAACAAGGCCAATATCGGCATTACCTATGAACGAGCCGAAAATTTTTCCATTAACCTCATGGGCCGCTACCTGGGAGAACAATTTGTCAGCGACACCAACGCCAGGGTCAATGCCAGCGGTGAAAGTCTTGTCATGGACGAGTCCTTTGTCTGCGATGTAAAGGTGATCAAGCATTTAAAACCCAGTTTTGGAGGCATGAAAGGCGTTGATCTGTCCATGAGCGTGGACAATGTGTTTGGGGAGGATTACAGAAGTTATTATATGTATGAAGATCCTGGAACGGTGCTCACCGCCCAGGTGGATTTTATTTTCTAACCCGATGATTAAGTTTTTTTATTCAACTTATCTCTGCCGGTGGCAGATCCCTCATGGTGGGCATGGCAGCTGCCCTCACAGCCACCCTGGTTGTCACCTTTACAGGATGTGTGGCGGGCTATTACCGTGGTATTGCCGACCGGGTCATCATGGGGCTTGCAGATATATTTCTACTCATTCCCGACATCCCCCTGGTGATTGTACTGGTTTCGTTCTTTGAACCCGGGCTCTTCAACGTTATTATTGTCATTGCCATGACCTCATGGCCGGGTACATCAGTTTTCTGGGACTCGAAGATCTCTGTCAGGTGACATGGGGAAGCATGCTCCATGGGGTTTTTGCCGGTGCCGGTCTTATCAACGGTTATTGGTGGTGGTATTTGCCGCCGGTGATTTGCATATCTGTCACCGTCATGGGGTCTAACCTGGCAGGTTTTTATTTACAAAAGGGATGGGGAGGCAATGTCCCGGCGGATTCCCCCTTGAACAAACCGGATAAGTTAACATTTTTCAAAAAATTATCCACTATTGAGATACCACTAAAAACTTTATAATCTTTAGCCCATGTGCGAAGCCAACATATGGTTGAAAGAATTTCAAAATAAATCTCAGGATATTGATTTTTGCGATACCAGCGATGCCTTGCCAAGCGCTCAAGTGTTGTTTCGAGCATGGTCAAACACCTAAAAAAATTGCTCAAGACTTCGGCGTTTTTATCAGATATTTTTTGCTGTTCATTCTGAAATTTTTCCTCTACAATGCTCATATTGTTATCTCTTTATTCAATACCTTTGCCAAATTGAAAACCTATTTAAAATTTGGTAATCATAGCACTATATATTGTGTTAACATTGGTTACCTAACCACCGTATATGGGTTGCAATCCAAGCCAAAATAAAATTGGCTAAGGTGTTAATAAAAGAATTGGCTAAAACTATAAGAGATAGTCTGGACAAGTCGAAAATTTAATCGCCCGACTCGATTGAGTTTCCATAATAATAAAGATTGAAAATCAAATGAGTGGCTGTAGTCCTTGCTTTTCGTATCTATTAAATTTTCAAAAAAATATAATATTTTGGGATAATGATGAATCAAAAAAAATCCTGTAAAGAATTAGAACAACAAATTAGGGAACTTAAAAAAGAGAAAGAAAGACTTGCAAAGTCCTTACAGGAGATAGAAGTTTCAGAAAAACTGAGTCGTATAGCCTTGGAGAATAGTTCAGACACAGTAATTATCACTGATGATGATGGAAAAATTGTTTATGCCTGTCCCAACACAACAATGATTTTTGGTTTTTCCCAAAATGAAGTCTATCGCCTGGAAAATATTCAAAACATGCTGGGAGGGACAATCTGCCCTTTGTCTGATGTAAGAAAGCATAAAGAAATTAAAAATATTGAATGGTCCATTAGAAATGGATCAGGGCAAAAACGTTTTTTATTGATCAATGTTAAATCCGTAAAGGTACAAAAAGGCAAATTTCTTTATGCCATGCATGATATCACCGATCTAAAATTATCGGAAAAAAAAATATGGCAAAAACAGCATATCCTTGAATCTGTTTTTGAAGGAATTTCAGATCCGTTAATAATGTTTGATAAAGAGATGAAAGTAAAACTGATCAACAACGCAGCAAAAAAATATTACGGTCTTTCATCTGAATTTGTTTTTGAAGATATTTGTTGTTTTAGGGCTTTCAAACAAAGAGAAACCCCGTGTAAGGGTTGCAAACTTCCATCAGCCTTAAAACATAATGAATATCTTTGTTACGAAAGAAGAGGGTGCTTTGATTCACAAAGGATTGAGCTGGTCACCCACCATCCTATATCAAAAACTATTTCAAAAAATAATTATTTCATTGTTAGAATTAATGATATTACTAAACTAAGAAGACTTGAAAAAGAGCTTTCCCACGCAGATAAAATGATTTCCCTTGGCATCCTGGTATCTGGTGTGGCGCATGAAATAAACAACCCCAATAATTTCATCATGATGAATGCTCAACTATTATTAAATTCATGGCAAAGCATTGTGCCCATCCTGGATCAATATTACAAGGATAATGGCGATTTCAGCATGGGTGGCCTGCCCTTCAGTGAAATGCGAAACGAATTTCCCGCATTGCTGAAAGGTATAGAAAAAAGTTCATACCGAATTGAACAAATTATCATGGACCTAAAAGCTTTTTCACGAAACGATGATACCCGAATGGATGAAACCGTTGAGATTAACCGGGTGATTCAAAGAGCCGTAAGGCTAACTCAAAAATTAATCAAAGATTCCACAGATTGCTTTCAAAGTGAGCTTTATCAGGATATTCCCACTATTCAGGGGAGCAGGCAGCAGCTTGAACAGGTGATAATCAACTTGATTCAAAATGCCTGTCAGGCACTTCAGAGCAAAAAAAAGCAAGTATCGATTCTATCGACCTTGAATGAAAAAAAAGATACGATTATTATTGAGGTACGGGATCAGGGAGAAGGAATTTCTCCACATGTATTTCCTAAAGTTATGGACCCATTTTTTACAACCAGACGAGAAGGCGGGGGCACTGGCTTAGGCCTATCCATATCTGCCAATATTATAAAAAAACATGGGGGGACCATCAAAATTGACAGCCGCCAAGGCGAAGGAAGTGTTTTTAAAGTCTTTCTACCACTTTATAGTAATGAAAACCCTTATAAGCTATTGGTTGTGGACGATGATTCAGGTGTAAGAAAGCTTCTTAAATCAATACTTGGTAGAACCGGCCGTTTCAACCTGGAAGAAGCGAGTAATGGAGCCGAAGCCTTGCTCCAAATCGGTCATAACAAACCAGACCTGCTTATCATTGACATTCACATGCCGGATATGGATGGTGCCGAACTTTGCCGCTTGATTAAAAACAAACCTGAATTATCCTCAATTAAAGTCATCATCACCACAGGCTTTATTAATTCAGCAAAAGCACAAGAGATATCAAATATGGGATTTAATACAATTCTGGGAAAGCCAATTGAAACACCTCAATTGTTAAAAACCATTGATCATTGCCTGGAGACCGGTTCATGAAAGGACGATGTTTCCCTTTAAATCCAGTAATGATCGTGGACGATGAAAGCAGTATGCTAAAGACCTATGACTTAGCGTTGCGCTCGAATGGGATTAATCATACGCTGTTGATCAATGATGCCAGAAAAGTGATGCCGCTTCTTTCAGAAAAAAAAGTCAGCGTCATTCTTTTAGATATTTGCATGCCACATATCCCCGGGGATAAACTTTTAGAGATCCTCAGCAGTGAATTTCCAGCCATACCCGTTATCATGATCACGGCTAACAATGAAGTGGATGTGGCAGTAAAATGCATGAAAAACAATGCCTTTGATTATATGATAAAACCGGTTGAAAAAAGTCGCCTGGTGTCCGGTGTCAAAAGGGCCATTGAAATCAGACAGCTTGAATATGAAAACCAGATGCTTAAAAACCAGATATATTCCTGCCAGCTGGAAAATCATAAAGCCTTCGCAAAAATTGTGACAAATAACAAAAAGATGAAAACCTTATTTAAATATGTTGAATCCATTGCGATAAGTCCCCAACCCATTTTGATAACAGGTGAGACCGGCACAGGAAAGGAGCTGATAGCCCAGGCAATTCACGAGATTTCATGTGAGCCGGGTGCTTATGTTTCAGTCAATGTCGCTGGGATTGACGACAATGTCTTTGCCGATACACTTTTTGGACATACCAAGGGGGCGTTTACCGGTGCCGATACAAAACGATTAGGATTGGTTGAAAAGGCCTCTGGTGGATCATTATTTCTTGACGAAATCGGAGACCTTAAAACAGATTCTCAGATTAAGCTCTTAAGGCTTTTACAGGAACATGAATATTTTACCCTTGGATCGGATGTTCCCAAAATTATGGATACAAAGATCATTGTAGCCACAAACCAGAATATAAAATCACAAAAAGAATCCGGACAATTTCGCAAGGATCTGTATTACAGGCTTAGCGCCCATCACATTGACATCCCCCCGCTTAGAGAAAGACTGGATGATCTGCCGCTGCTCCTGGATTTTTTTCTGGAAGAAGCATCAGGGGTCTATGAAAAACCCAAACCTTCTTTTCCAAAAGAACTCCTAACTCTATTGAATAATTATCAATTCCCCGGCAATATCAGAGAATTAAAAGGGATGATTTTTGATGCTGTAAGTGTTCATAAATCAAAAAAATTATCCATGGATATGTTTAAAAAACATATGAACCAAAATCAATCCCTTTCTAAAAAGGGAGCAATCCTATCAGACATGTCAACAGATTTCGGATTTGCAGTCTTTAAAACATTACCGACCATGGCTGAAGCCCAGTATCTTTTAATGAAGGAAGCGTTGAAACGCTCTGGAAATAACAAGTCAATGGCAGCCCAAATGCTCGGCATATCCCGACAAAGACTGATAAGACATTTAAACCCTCCCCTGAAATAATCTTACCTAAAGTTCCTATATGTTCTCTTGATTTTGCAGAGAGAAAACCTTTTTTTTTAATCATTCATTTGTTTTTTTTAAAAGAAAGGCTGTTATATTCTGCAACAGTGTCATGGTTTGTTTTATCGCTCCACTGACGTAATCCATTAGGTTCCTTCATGCAAAAAGCCTGTCAGAGTGTTATAAAACGCAACATGGTTTTATGAGCTGGTAGTTCAATCGTATTTCTCATAAAAACATTATTATATCAGCTAATTAAGACAATTAAAACGTAATGGTACAGATCTGGCATCGCTAAGGCCCAAGTTCATAAACAAACCTCCCAACCAATTTGAGAGATGTTTTTATTGACTGCTCACTATTTGGAATATTTGATTCTGGATCGTGTGATTTTAATTTGATACCCGGCCTAACCCGGAAATTAACAATTGCCAATATGAATTTTTGAAAATTAATTCAAATGATAGAGGAATATTATGCAAATCCTTGTTGTAGATGATGAAAAAAATCAAGTTAAAAGTCTTAGTTTGGGTTTGAGACCCCATGGAATCAAGGTTCTGGAAGCGTATAATGCCAGTCAGGCCTTATCACAACTAAATTGCAACGCCCGCGTTATTGATATGGTTATTACAGACAATGCCATGCCTGAAATGGGTGGGATAGAGCTGGTGAACGCCATTAAGCAGACCTACTCCTGGATACCAGTAGTCATGATGTCCGCCAATGGGAACGAAAAATTAATGCGTGAAGCATTTCATAATGGTTGTGAGAGTTATATGGCAAAGCCATTTACCATTGAAGAGCTTATCCATGAAATTCAACGAATTAATCTAAATAATGGCTGCAAATATGAAACAAAAAAAGAGGAAATCAAAAGAGAAAATCAAAGATGACAAGTGACGCTGAAATAATGGATCAAGCAATTAAAGCCGCTGCCGTTAAAGTGGGTAAATATCTGACATTTACCCTGAAGGGAGAGGAATACGGAATCAGTATCCTAAAAGTAAAAAAAATCATCGGGATGATGCCAGTCACATCGATTCCCAGGACGTCGGATTTTGTAAAAGGTGTTATCAACCTGCGTGGAAAAGTTATACCCGTCGTTGACCTCCGACTCAAATTTGTAATGGAATCCATTCCAGATACTTATCGAACCTGTATTATTGTGGTTGAGATAGATTTAGAATCAGGAATAGTGCTTATCGGTATTGTAGTGGATACCGTATCAGAGGTTCTCAACATAAAAGAGGAGGATATTGAAGGTTCTCCTGAATTTGGAACAAAACTCGACACGAATTACATCCTTGGGATGGCCAAAATGAAAGGCGGAGTAAAAATGTTATTGGATATAAGCAAAATTTTGAGCAGTGAAGAAAAAACAATCCTTGAGAAAACAGCATAAAATATTTTTGATTTTTTACATTCAGAATCAGACAAAAATAATAATTTAATAAAGAGGCATTATGAAAAATATAGGTTTAGGAAAAAAAATGGCGTTGGGTTTTGGAATTATTACCGCTCTGATGATTATAGGCGGTACCTGGAGTGGCGTTATTGCGTTAAAATTATCTGATTTAACAGCCAAACTTTATAAACATCCATTGGCAGTCAGCACAAGCATACGCGACATTAATACCAATCTTATTGCAATTCATCGGAACATGAAAGATGTTGCCATGGCAGAGGATATTGATCAGCTAAAAAAAGCCCAGGCCGGTGCGGAAGAATATGCCCAAAAAGCCGAAACCGCATTTGAACTGCTCAATGAACGCTTTCTTGGGAGTAAGACTGATATTCAAATGGCTGAAAAACTTTTTGCAGGCTGGAAACCCATTCGAGAGAAGGTCATTGCACAACGTATCATCCAGATTGAAAATAATGCCAATGAGGTGACCCGAACAGAAGGTGCACCCCATGTTGCTAAAATCATGAAATCTATTAATGATCTAATAGATTTTGCAAACACTAAAGCAGCAGAGTTCAATCAAAAGGCACAAGTTCGGGGTGAAGGTTCTGACGCTGCTGTTATCGTAGATAATTTTTACAAACATCCCTACACCGTAGCCACCACAGCCATTGCAATCAAAGGTGATACCATGAGTATCCTTAAGGATATGAAGGATTTGTCAGTGGCCAAAACACCAGAGGCCGTAACTGAACTATCTAAAGCTGTAGGAGCTCAAGCAAACCAAACCCTTAAAAATTTTGTTGTGTTGAGAGAGCGTTTTCTCGGTGATAAATCCAAAATAAATGACGCTGAAAAATTGTTTATCGACTGGAAACCTATTCGGGACAAAGTTATTAAAATGCGAATAGCACAGGTAACTGTAAACCCTGCTGAGATTACACGTACGGAAGGCGCACCACATTTGGCAAAACTTACAAAAGCCTTAGACAAGGTCAAAACGTTTGCCGATAATAAAGCAATATCGTTTGATAAGAATGCCACAGACGAAGCCTCAAAAGCTATAAAATTGTTGCTTGCATGTTTTGGAAGTATTACCATTTTAGCAATACTGATAGCTTTTTATATCACACGTTCCATAACCAAGCCCATTAATGTGATTACCCAAGGAATGAGCGAAGGCGCAGGCCAGGTGGCTTCAGCATCCAGTCAGGTTGCTTCTTCAAGCCAGTCTATGGCAGAAGGTGCCTCTGAGCAGGCAGCTTCCATTGAAGAGACATCTTCATCAATGGAGGAGATGTCTAGCATGACAAAGAAAAACGCAGACAATGCAGGCCATGCAGACAATCTCATGGCGGAAGCGAATCAAGTTGTTGCTAATGCAAATACATCCATGGATCAGCTTATTCGATCAATGAACGATATCTCAAAAGCCAGTGAGGAAACATCAAAAATTATTAAAACCATAGATGAGATTGCTTTTCAGACCAACCTTCTGGCTTTGAATGCTGCTGTTGAAGCTGCCAGAGCAGGAGAAGCAGGGGCAGGATTTGCAGTTGTTGCAGATGAAGTCAGGAACCTTGCCATGAGAGCGGCTGATGCGGCTAAAAACACTGCTGAACTTATTGATGGAACGGTTAAAAAGGTAGACGATGGATCAAAACTTGTAGTAACCACCAATGATGCTTTTGCTCAGGTTGCTGAAAGTACTGGTAAGGTAGGAGCCCTTGTAGCTGAAATATCACAGGCTTCAAAAGAACAGTCCTCTGGTATTGAGCAGGTCAACCTTGCCATTTCAGAAATGGACAAAGTGGTCCAACAGAATGCATCCAATGCGGAAGAATCAGCCTCAGCATCTGAAGAGATGAATGCCCAGGCTGAACAACTCAGGGATTATGCGGCTGACCTTGTCCAGCTTGTTACCGGTAAACAATCCCAGGGTATCGGTACAGGTGGAACCCTAACAATGAAACCGGCTTCTCGCCATTCTAAGCCATCTGGTTTCGGAAAGAAAAAAATGTTGACCCATGATACAAAAGAGGTCCGGCCGAACCAGGTGATCCCATTTGATGATGATGAATTTGAAAATTTTTAATTATTAACCGCAAATTTACAGGCACAGGGTATTAAAGTTCCAAATCCAGCCGATTTAATCTGGTGGTATTGGCAGAGAGGCACACCCCTAACCATCTAAAAACACGGGAATTAAGCTCTCTATCGTCGATGGTACTGCATGGGAGACTGTGTGGGAGAGTAGAACGCTGCCGGGTTATTCTTCAAAAAGCCCTGTTATGATTATCATCGCAGGGCCTTTTTGCTTGTAACGCGGTGCTGACCAGCACCGTGGGCCTCACAAACAAACGCAGTTTGCACCCAGACCCCAAGTCATCCCAGGGCCTGGTAAAATCAAGAAAATATCCTCCGGCAACTGCCTTCTGCCCATCAGGCATTAACGCCGCATCGGAATTTAGATAATGTCATGTTTTATGTCACCCAGTACATTTTCTGACGGGGGAAGGGAGATGATTTTAGTCGTTTTTAAACCCAGGACCAAAGTTATTAATTCTTCTACAGACACCATCATGGTCACAGCCTGGGCATTCATTTCTTCTGATGCACTGGCGGATTCTTCGGAAGTAGCAGCATTTTGTTGGGTTGCCCTGTCCATTTCAGCCAGTGCTTTATTGATCTGTTCAATGCCTTCGGCCTGTTCATGAGAGGCGGATGAAATTTCCTCAACAAGCTGGCCGACCTTGTCGGTGAAGGTTGTTACTTCAGTGAAAGCCTTATTTGTTGAGGCCACAAGCACTGAACCGCTATTTATCTTTTTCAGGGTATCCTCTATAAGACCAGACGTGTTTTTTGCGGCATCGGCCGCCCTCATGGCAAGATTCCTGACTTCATCGGCAACAACGGCAAAACCTGCCCCGGATTCCCCTGCTCTGGCGGCTTCCACTGCAGCGTTCAGAGCCAGAAGGTTTGTCTGGAATGCTATTTCATCAATTGTTTTTATGATTTTGGACGTTTCTCCGCTTGCCTTGGAAATGTCCTCCATGGAGATCATGAGCTGATTCATGGAGTCATTCGCATTGTTGACGGTTTGACTGGCATCCTTGTATATTAAAATATAATAAAAAAAAAGGGGGGGGCGTGGGGGGGGAATCCCCCCCCACAACGCCCAA
>CAKZLA010000345.1 GCA_937124525.1 uncultured Desulfobacterium sp. | reverse complement strand
TTTAATTTCGATGCCGGTGTTCTCACTATCCATGATGGTAAAGGGAAAAAAGACCGAACGGTTCCCATTTCCGAAAATGAACTTATCTCTCAGTAAATATCAAGGAGAACAAAAATGATTCGCATTTCAGTCATGTATCCCAACGACGGTGGAAAATTTGATTTAAATTATTATGCCCGGACCCATATGGCGCTGGTCCATAAATTGCTGGAGCCCTATGGTCTGGTACGCACCGAAATTGACAAAGGGGTAGGGTCCAACCCGCCAGGGAAACCTGCTCCCTATGTTGCAGTGGGGCACCTGGTGTTCAACTCCATGGAAGAGATGAAAAAAGGGATGCAGGCCCATGACCCTGATCTGGGTGAAGATCTGCCCAACTTTACTGATATTCAACCCATTTTTCAGATCAGTGAAATGGTGGGATAGCCGTTGTTTTTTTAATTACAATTTTTTCGGGCAGATCACTTTGTTGAATGATCTCTTCTCCGGCAATGATAACGCACCGGGCCACGCAATTTTCAAGTTCCCGGATGTTACCGGGCCAGCCATATTCCGACAAAGCCTCCATCGCTTCCGGTGCCATTCCCTTGATGGTTCTGTTATATCTCCGGGCATATTTTTCAATGAAATAGTTGATGAGCAGCACCAGATCATCTCCCCTGCTCCGCAGGGGGGGAAGGGTGATGGTAAATACGTTAATGCAGCAGAGAAGCTCATTTAAAAAACGGTTTGCCTTGATCTTTTCATGGAGATTTTTGCTGGTGGAGGCGATAACCCTGATATCCGCATAACAGGTCTTGAGTCCTCCCACCGGATCAAAGGCCCCCTCCTTAAGAAAATGCAACAGCTTGGTCTGAATTTTCAGACTCATAAGATGGATATCATGGAGAAAAAGTGTGCCACCGTTGGCTGTCTCCACTTGTCCCCTTGATCCAGTGATTGCACCGGTAAAGCCCCCTTTTTTGTATCCGAAGAGTTCTGCTTCCAGCAGATTGTCCGGAAGTACAGCCGAATTAATGCAGACCATGGGATGATCATGGCGATTGCTTGAGCAATGGATGGCCCGGGCCAACAGCTCCTTTCCTGTGCCTGTTTCTCCGCACACCAGTACAGGTGTGTCGGTGGGGGCCACGGTTTCCAGCATTTCAAACACAGGTTCCATGGACCTGTGGGTACCGATGATATTTTTTACGGCAACCTTTCCCCGGATCTGCCGTTTTGCGGTTTCAAGCTCCGTAGTTGTCTTTTTTTCCCGGATGGCCTGTTCCAGTACAATGCATAACTCATCGTAATTCAACGGTTTGACCAGGTATCTGTAAATTCCCCGGGCCATGGCCTCCACAGCCAATTGAATCGAACCATGGGCGGTCATGATGAGAAACGGGATTTTAAATTTCATGCTTCTGATTCGAAAAAAAAGTTCCATGCCACCCATGTCGGGCATTTTCATGTCCGACAAAATGGCATCAATTTGCTGTTCATTCTGGAAAATGCAGAGAGCATCATTACCATTTCTTGCCCTTAAAACAGTATATCCTTCATGTTCTAAAATGGCGCACACGACCTTAAGGGTATTTATTTTGTCGTCCACAACCAGAACCTTTTTTTTCAACTGAAATCTCCCAACCTGGACAAGCCAGAACCAAAAAGGTTTTCTGATTCTCTTGCCAAAATAACACGAAAATCAGAGACAAAAATCTAAGGGAGTCAGAAGTTTTCAATTTACCACTTATTTTTCCAGACTTAGATATATCCCATTTTTCAATGGGATTTGCAGGTAAATTGATTTGCTCTGACTCCCTAAGGGGGTAATCATCAAGTAACAGGTAATTCAATGGTTATGGTGGTCCCTCGACCCTTAATACTGGAAACCCGTAGATGTCCGCCATGGTTTTCCACTATGCTTAGGCTGATGGGTAATCCCAGGCCCGTTCCTGACTCCTTGGTGCTGTAAAATGGATCAAATATGTATTTAAGATCGTCTTCATCAATTCCTGTGCCGTTGTCCCGGATGGTCACCGTTATATTGGCAGGCTCCCCCTTTTTCCTACGTTCCACAGGCGTAATTTTCGTTGAAATCCAAAGAGTTCCTCCCCCATGCATGGCATGACCGGCATTGATAAGAAGATTTAAAAAAACCTGCTCCAATTGCTGTGGGTCCAGCGGTATCATGGGAAGGGTAATGTCCAGTTGCTCAACCACATTAAATTTCTGTTTCTGGAACGTATTGTTAAAAAGCGTGCGTGCCGTCCGGAGCAGATCATTTAGGTCAGTGGTTATTTTCTGTGGGCTGGATTGTCGGGCATAAAGTAAAAATTCGGTTACAAATTCGCTCAACCGCTCAATTTCTTCAAAGACAATTTCAGAGTATTCCATTACCAGGGCGTCCTTGGATCTGCGTCGTTTCAGGTAGGTAATGGCACCTTTCATGGCATTCAGGGGATTTCTGATTTCATGGGCCACCCCCGCTGAAAGTCTTCCCATGGAGATCAATTTTTCAGATGAGACAAGCTCGGCCTGAATTTCTCTGAGGCTTATAATCATGCGATTAAACGAGGTTGTCAGCAATCCCAGTTCATCTGTTGATTGAATGGGAATTTCACGGCTCAAATCCCCGGAAGCCACCTGCTCCGTTGCCATGACAAGATTTCGTATGGGGCGGATGATGCGGAAGGAAAGTAATATGACAATGATGGTGGAGAGAAGGATCATCACCATCACCACCATAACCGTGTTGGAAGCAAGTATATTTGCCTTTTGTTTGAATTCATCAATGGGAATACTGACGGCCAATGACCAGTTCATACTGGGAATTGGTGCAAAGGCGGCAGCTTTTTCTCCCTGTTCGTAAAAGGTCATCCACCCGGTCTTTCCAGACAGCATGTGGATGATAAACTCCCGCAATCGGGGATCATCATATCTGTTCAGATCATACTCATAGGGTTCAAATGCGGGGTGGGCAATGGTGCGCCCCCGCTCGTCCACCAGAAAGGCTGAACCCCGGTTGCCCACGTGAATTCTTTGAACCAGTTCCATTACCCGGGTGTAATCCAGATCAAAAATAATGGCTCCGGTGAAACGGTTTTTTTTATCAAAAATCGGTTTGGATAAATGGATAAAGTAGTTGATACCTTCAGAATCTTTGACGATGGGTGAGATATGAACAGCGGTTCGTTTTTTTGGGGTTTCCTTACAGATGGTTATATCATCAGCAGGAGGACTTTTATCGTTCGATTGATCCCAGTGGGAAACTGCCACAACAGTTTCAGCCTTCTGATTTACAAAACGGATTTGAAAATAGTAAGGGGTATTCTTAATGAAGCTGTCCATTAAAAACCGAACATTTCTTGCGAATGTGTCTTTTTCCCAGAGTAATGCCTTGCCCTCCACATTTCCCATGGAATAGGAATAGGTAATAAGCCGTGTCATGATTCCAAGATCGTTGAAGGCGGATTGAAAGATCGAATCAATCTGCCTGGCTGCTTCCTTTGCCTGTAGTAATTGTAATTTCCGTGATAGTTGAGTTACGCTTTCCACTGAGGTCTCAACGGACCAGTACCCGACTATGGTTATGGGAATACAGACCAGAGGAAGGATGAGAATCAATAACTTTAATGGTATGGAAAATCGGTAGAAGCCTTTTTTTAAAAATGTCCACAGCCCAATGGTTGCCGTTGGATCTTGCTTGTTTTCATTATCGTACATGGATTTAATCATATTGTGTGATGTCCGCCATTACCTTTCGCCCCTCTTTGCTGTGACACAAGGATAGAAACATACAATAGAGCAATAATTTTTGTAAAGGGATTTTATTTCCATCCACAATTTCTGCCACGGGGAGAAAAGGGTTCTCAATCCCGTAGGAGATTCTTTCTGCCTCATATTTTAAATGTGTTGTTTTTTCCGAGTTTATCATCGTTCATCATCATTTAGACTTTAAAGAAAAACACACAGATGTTTCTTTTCGAAACAATGGGGTTAAGGGGTGTTTCTTTTAGGACCAAATTTTTTTAATTAACTGAATTAATAATATTTTTTAGTTTTTTATCAAAATTTTAGCCATTGTATTTCAGAAAGTCGTGTCGATTCGAAACACATTCTTTTACACAAGGAGGGGAATATTTTTCAAGGAGGTCTTTACATTGAAAAGCTTTGCTGAAAATCGAATTTGATACTCAAAATCCAGAGAACAGTGTCGATGGAGCAAAACTGAACTGTTTTTACATGGTAATCAATGGAGTTTTTCGTCAAAAATACTATTTTAAGAAAATTCTGTCCAGTCGACGTCAGTGACTGGCACAACTCTTGTATTAGTCCTTTGCATAACCCGTTTCGAAAAATAATCTTTACCAGGTAACAGTTCAATTTCAAAAGGAGTATACAACATTGCCCACCAATTCATCAGAATTCGTATTCCGTCTGGAAAATGTCAGCAAACGATTCGGAGGGGTCAAGGCCTTGAATAATGTGAATATAGACGTAAATCCCAGTGAAATCATCGGTGTAATCGGTCCCAATGGAGCGGGTAAGAGTACTCTTTTCAATACGGCCACATCATTTTATAAACCCGACACCGGTGATATCTATCTTAAAGGCAAGCGTATCACTGGCAAGCCTCCCCATAAAATATGCCATATGGGTATTTCGCGAACCTTTCAACTGGTGAAAACTTTTTTGAGCATGACGGCCTTTGAAAATGTTCTGGTGGGAAGTGTCAACGGTAACCGTCTGCGGGGTAAGTCTGCTAAAAAAGCCGCCATGGAAGCCCTTGATCTTGTGGAAATGTCCGATAAAAAAGATATTATCACCTCCCACCTCACCCTTTCTGACCGGCGCATGCTGGAGGTGGCCCGGGCCATTGCATCAAACCCGGTGGTCACCTTTCTGGATGAACCCATGGCCGGGTTGAATCCGTCTGAAACTAAAAAGATGCTCCAGATTATCAACCGCACACGGGATGAACGGAAAATTTCAATTTTATGGGTTGAACACAAAGTGGACGCCATTTTTCATCTGTGTGACCGGGTGATTGTGTTGGATTACGGCTGTAAAATTGCCGACGATTTACCTGAGAAAATTGCACAAAATACCAAGGTCATCGAAGCATATCTTGGACAACCCACGAGTCAGTAAAGGGCAGTAGTTTCCCATCAGAAAAAATTTGTTCAAAATTTTTCGCAGATTATTCCAAACCCATCCTTTCCAAGGGCTTTCAGGGTAAAACTGTTAACCATTTCATTGAGAAGTGGTTGGCTTATTCATACATCACTTAAAAGGAGTAAAGTAGATGAAAAAAATGTTAACGGGCTGTTTCATGGGTGGTTTCCTCTTTCTATGTTTGTGTGGTGTTGGCCATGCCGGGGTAAAGGTGGGAGGCGTTTTGGGTGCCGAAGCATGGTACAGCACCACAAGTGAAGATATGGCGGGGGGGGATGAGACCAATGAAGTGTGGCTCAATGGGGGAAATCTGCTGGGTGAACTTAACGTGGATTACGCCGACGACAGTGGAGCGATAACCATTCATACCATGATCAAATTGGATGGCCAGCGTGCAGACCAGCCCACCAATAGCAGTAACTCCTGGCGACTTGCCGACGATTTATATCTTCAGCAGATCTCCATTAACTGGCACGTCAACGATGCCATGGATTTTAAGTTTGGTAAACAAAATACATTGATTGCTCCCTTTTCTCCCAGGGATTGTGACGGTCCGGTGTGGTTGTCCAATGTGGGGAACCTGTCTTTTTACGACGAAATTGCAAGTTTTCGGTTTGACTATAAATTATCTAATCAGCTTAAGGCCTCCTTTCTTATCGGTGATCCCGACAGTGATAACAATGATTCCCTGGCCAGCGTTGCCGGGGCAAAAGAAGAAAATATCATGCCAAGGATTGATTTCTCGCTGCAATATGAAACTGACTCGGTGAGTATTATCCCTGCTGTAACCTTTTTGAGCCAGAATTATGACAACCTGCCCACGGGTTATGACGATACGATTAATATCTGGGCTGCCAGTTTAAGCGCTGAAATTCGCCTTGATGCCCTTATGATCCGGACAGAAGGGTACTATGGAGAAAACCTGGGTGATGGTAATTATACGGGTGCCGATGGTTTTGGCCCCTATGCATACCAGGGAAGCTCTATTTTGGAAGGAACAACGATTTACGACACCACCACCTATGGTGGATTTTTTGAGTTAATGTACACACTTAATGAAAAAACCCAGATCGGTGGCGCAGTGAGCATGGCAACTTTTAAAAACGATGACGCACCTGCCAACCGGGAGCTGGATGTAACAGACATTGGATATTCCCTGACCCTGCACTATATGGCCCTGGCCAATCTTTTAATTGCTCCCCAGATTAGAATTTACGATTTTGATGATTCCGCCATGGTTGATGGGGTTGAACAGGATCATGGAACTGTCTCAGAGATCGGATTTGCAATGGTATTGTTTTTCTGATCATGAACAAAATAAATGTGTTTTATTGAAATCAAGGCTCATGTTGGATTTCAAATTTTTTCAGTGCGTTACAGAATGGTTCTCCCGGAACCAGTTCGTTCTGCCATTGATAATATAAGTCGGAAAGTTGACCTAAAATTTCCCTGGAATCCAACGTGGGCCAAAATTAATTTTGGCAATATGGAGAGGTTACATGGTAGGGTTTTTGTCCATTGTTGCCGGTGACATAGACGGTGACGGCGGCATTGAAATTGCCGGTATCACCAAAAAATGCGTAACCCTCTATCGCTTTTCAGGCCATGACCTTCGCCAGCAGAGCCAGGTTTTTAAAAATCCGTCTTCGATCTTCACGACAAAACGGTTCCGTTAACGTGATGAACTTCAATTATGGAAAGTAAATCATTATAAAAAGGAGGCAGATTATGGAAAAAACATCGGATATTGTATGTAACGGTAAACTATAAAATCTATGACTGAAAAAACTCAAACAATTCCTAAAGGAAAAAGCATGATGGATCAATACAAAGCATATATAAACGGCAAATGGTGCGATGCCTCAAGCGGCATGACAACCAATATAGTCAATCCAGCCAATGGAAAAATCATCGCAAAAGTGGCCAAATGCAACATAACGGATTTGAATCTTGCAGTGGATGCAGCCCATGCAGCCGGGCCGGAATGGGCCGGAAAAACAGTGGGAGAACGCTCCAAAGTATTATTGAAAGCGTCAAGATTGATCATGGAGCAACAACATGAGTTGGCCGAATTGGAGACCCTTGAACACGGTTCCCCCATTAGAAAAACAATGAATTTTGATGTGCCTCTCTGTGCAGAACAACTCGAATATTTTGCCGGTGCGGCCCGGGCAATGACAGGTGACAGTATCCCGGTGGGGCCTTGGTGTTTATCCACCACTGTACATGAACCACTTGGCGTTGTAGGGCTCATTACCCCATGGAATTTTCCTGCCATGATGGTTATCTGGAAACTGGGCGCTGCCCTGGTGATGGGAAACACCTGTGTTGTAAAACCTCCCTCCATCGCACCATTAACAGCGTTAAAGCTTGGAGAGATCTTCACAAAAGCCGGGGCCCCGGCCGGTGTTGTCAATGTGGTCCCCGGGCCAGGTGCCGAAATAGGAGAAGCACTGGTACAACATCCCAAGGTGGCTAAAATCGGATTTACCGGCGATACCGTTACCGGCAAGCGTATTATGGCTATGGCAAGTGAATCTGTTAAGCCGGTGGGACTTGAGCTTGGGGGGAAAAATGCCTTTGTGGTGCTGGAAGACGCCAATGTGGATGCAGCGGTGGAAGGGGCTATATTCGGTGCCTTTTTCAACTCAGGCCAGGTGTGTGCGGCTGCCAGTCGTTTTTACATCCATGAAAAAATCTACAACGATTTTGCCGAAAAATTTGTGGCTGCCGCTAAAACACTTCGTTACGGAGATCCCCTTAATATGGAAACCGTCATGGGACCGGTGGCCTACGCCGGCCACCGGGATAAAATAGAAAGTTATATCAAAGATGCAAAAAAGAGCGGTGCCACGCTTCTTTCAGGAGGCGAAAGACCATCAACGTCGGACACCAAAGATGGGTTTTTTGTCGTTCCCACCATTTTCGGAGACTGCGATCATAATGCGCGTTTCATGAAGGAAGAAATTTTTGGACCGGTGGTGGGTTTGTGTCGATTCCGGGAAACAGACAAGGTAATTAAACTGGTCAACGATACACCTTTTGGTCTGGCTGCATCTGTCTGGACCGGAGATGGGGCAAAGGGCGTGGCCCTTGCCGGAAAAATCAAGGCTGGAACCGTCTGGATCAATGAACATCTGATTATTTTTTGTGATACCCCCTGGGGAGGGTGCAAGGAATCCGGATGGGGAAAAGATCTTTCCAAGATGGTATTTGAAGAATATACCATGACCAAGCATATTTACATGGATATTTCCGGAAAGACTGCCAAGCCTTGGTGCGATATTTTGAAGTAATTAATTAAAGATTGAACCCCCGGCTTTGCCGGAGAAACTCCCGGAGTTTGACATCTGCGGGAGTTCCATAAAGCCTACTCTGTCAATTCCTGGCTCACCACATTTGCCAGCAAGGTTGTCCCCCGGTTAATCAATTTACTTAAGGTTTTGCCCTCATCAAACAGCCCTCCTTTGGAAACACCGATTTCAGATTCGGCCAGCATGACTGCCAGACTTTCCGGTAGCCCAGCACTTTTCAGTGCTGCAGCATACTCAGCCTCGGGCAAATCCTGATATTTTACAGGTTTGCCCGACTGTTTTGCAACCTCCGCGGCAA